>NZ_JBIMEZ010000007.1:0-194092 GCF_051262695.1 Aeromicrobium sp. CF3.5 | reverse complement strand
CGACCAGCGACGCTCTAGACGAGTTCGATTCGTCCGAGCAGCGCGCCCGCAACGTCTTCGACTCGCCTCAACCCGTTCGTCCAGGTCGCCGAGTACTCGCGCGCCTCCTCCAGGTCGCTGACCAGTTCGAGTACGAAACCCGACGAGCTCCGTACTACTCCCAACGAGTCTCGGGAAGCACCAGCGCCGCTCTCAGCCACGAAGGGCTTGCCGCCGAATGCCACCGCGCCCTCATGGCCCTTGAAGAACGTGGCTACTTCATCAACTCCTTTGGATTGGACTGCGTAGACGAGCCGTCCGGGATCAGCCAGGCGGACGTAGTCGCCGGCCGGATCGGTCGAGCCGGGCTTTGGCCATCAAGCCCAGACCGACTCGCCCTCGCCGGTGATGACCTGTACGACCTGCTGGAGGTCATGCACGACCTCGCCGCTGCTCCACGCTCCAGTTCTTTCCACGACTACGGTCGCTGTGGTTGGCATTACGAGCAGTTCTCCATCTCTCGAGGCCAAGCCATATATCGGTGGACCATCAACACCATTCTCGAACGCGCGGACGTGCGGTTGCGCCTCGCAAACGAGGTCGAGGACCGTGGCCGGCTGGCCCAGACCACTACATACGGCCAGAGCGCACTCGCCATCACCATGGCCACACGCACCGACGCAGCCACTGGCGACCGAGTACGGCACGCGATCGCGCTGTTCCTGCGCCGAGACGCCGACGAGCACACCAAGCGGTCCGCTTGCATTGCACTCGCCGGAATCCTCGAGGAGCGCCGCAGAATTCTCAAGGACGGCCTGTTTACCAAAGATGAAGGCGCGCTATTCGAGATCGCGAATCGGTTCGCCGTCCGCCATCAGCGCTCGGACCAGCAGGGCGACTACGACCCCGTGTTCCTCGACTGGATCTTCTGGGCGTTCCTGTCAACCATCGAACTCACCGACCGTCTCATCGAACGTGTCCAGCCACCGGACCCTGATGGGTCAAATTCATGACAGAAGTTCTGAAGCCGTCCTCTTGAAGAGGTTCAAGAAGCAGCCCGTCGCGTCAACTGTGATCCACGGCCTTGGTAGGACGGGATCCATCCATCCGGACCCGCTTGCCCTCGGTTCGTCGTGCCGGGGTCACGTTTCGACAACAACGATCGGCTTGATCTGTTGCGCGACTGATGTCCAAAGATCGACCTCCGGCGCTTCGATGCTTACAACGAGCGAGTAGTCGACTCCCTGATCGCTCTGGTCGTAGGCACGACGATTCTTCCACCAGCCCGCAACTGGGTAGATCGCAACTGCGCCTTTGCTCGCCAAGTCTGCAGCCGAGCCGGTCCAAATATCTGTGTGCAGGGAACCGGAGGCCTGCTGTTGACTCGCACCGAAGAGCCAACCGGCATCAGTCGCAAGCTTCGGCGGCCGGCCCTCACCAATGCGCGCCCGCGTGTTGATGCGCTGACGGAACGACGCGACGCTGTCCTCAGGTCGTCGCATCGCAAACCGAAGCCCGTGCGAGGGGTAGACATACCGCCCCGTCCACCCACGACTAGAGGGATTCGGTTCAACGAAGTAGGACAGGGTCACTCGGAGTCGTACCTCCGACTCCCCCAATGCTTCCAGCTCATCTGATGGCCAGGGAAGTTCGTGCAGGTTCATCTCGCGTGTCTTGCCGTCGTTCGCGTTGCTTTCGCGTTCATAAGGCCTAATCCGGCCTTCCGCGATCAAGGTCAGCGCATCGGAAGCGCTGCGCAACGCGCGCTCCTGATTGGGTACTCCCATTCCGTACCGGCGAAGAAAGCTGGCCAGCTCGGTCTTGTTCGCGGCTCTGTCAGCGTGAGCCTGCATCGCACTGGTCCATTCAGCTGAGTGAACGACGAGTGCCCGAACCGTCTCCGCGCGAAATTCCGGGTAGGCGGCTTGGACATCTGCTGCCAGTGCGGCCACCTGAGCCGTCGCTGCAGACGTGTCGCGGGTTGTAGTGAAGAATCCTTGGCCCGGCCGTCGCATGCGGGTGGTGAGCAACGCCAGGTTCTCGGGCGTGTCGACGCTTGTCCCATCCGGGGAAGCCGCCACGTTTCCACCGTCCGCAACGACATCCGGCTTGAACGGCCACTTCTTCCGATCGAAGACCACCGAAGTTCGGCTGACAGGCGATAACTCACCTCTCGACGCGATCGGAACGTAGCCAGCATGAAGATCCGGCGCTCCGGCCATGTCATCAGTCTCTGAATATGCCCCGACCGTCAGGACGTTCCACGCCTGCGCTGGATCCTCAACGGGCTCGAGGTCGCTCCGCTGGAGATGATCATCAGAGGCGTTCACGTCACGAATGTTGCCTGCCGAGACGACGAACAGCCGCGGCCGACGTTCTTCGTCACGATCTAGGTATGTCAACTCGGGATCGGTGTCATCGATCGCTCGACCGAAGGCAAGCGCGTCGATGGTTGCCGACCAAGAGGTCGGACGGCCCGCTTCCGGACTACGGCCTTCCTGTTCGCCGGTCTGACTTCCGGCAGACATCAGTCCTGTGACTGCCAGCATGAAGACCCTGTGTCGTTCCGAAGCCTGAACCTCAGGCCGATCAACAGCACGCGCGGTGACACCACCGTAGAGTGCGGGATCGTTGCTTCCGCTGTCAGGAAGAAACTTCACCGACTCCAGCCGATGCGTCAAGGCAACCGGATGGGCGCTAGCAAGTGCGCCGCGTAGATCGCCGTAGAGAGCCAGTCCTGCCATCTCCGTCCCATGCCCAAACACGGGGTCCGGCCGCCACCGCGGATCGACAACATGGGCATCCAGCACAGACAGCGAGTCGGCCAACAACGGGTGGCCGCCCTGGACGCCGGTATCCAAGACGCACACGACTGGCGCCCCTGTGTCCGCCGCCTCCACCCGTTGGCGCAGCTCAGAGACCCACTCCGATTGTTCTGCGGCAGGAAGGCTCACCAGCAAGTCGGCGACGTCGTGCGGGCGACGGAGTTCAGCAAGGTCGTCAATCGATTCGAACAGGTCCGCGAGTTGGTCGGCCGTTGCTTGCAGGAGCGCCACGGTCCTGTCGGCAAAGCCGAGGTACTGCTCGCCGGTGTTGAGGCCGTGGCGATCGGCAAATCCGGCGAACCGCTGACGCTCACCACCGTCGCGTCTGCGCAGCCAGACCTCCCACCAGATCAGAGCTGTCGGCTCGTTCGGAAACTGATCAGCGGGGTCGGTCCACAACTCACGAATCGTTGCGCGGCGGACGGACTGAATCCCCTCGATCAGCGCAGCATTCTTTGCTCTGTCATCCGATGCCGTCTCCACATACTGCGTCAATCGCGACAAGAAGTACTGCTTCCTGCCGTCCGGGATGAACACCGTCGCGACCTGAACGACGCCGTCGACACCGTCCTCCACGTGCACAGCGACCAGCTCGGGCTGCTCGCCTACGGCACGCGGATCAAGGCTCCCCAAGGCGAGTTCAAGTCCTGCGAAAGACTGGAAGGTCACGTACGCACCCTCGCGCTCAACATCGTCCGCTGACGACATCGCCTGCTCGAGTTCACGCTTAAGTCGGCGTCCGTGAGCAGCACGATCACCAGCGAAGCCCGCGTCATCACTTCCCCCGCCCGAGGACGCGAGTGTGAATGACTCAGAGATACCACTGTCTGAGACGACGAGGTGCGGCCGATCGCGTTCCGCCATGTTGACTATGCGGTCACAGGCTGTGGGGCGCCCGCTCGTAGCCGGTCGTTGAGTGCGGCGACGAGATCGTCAGTTCGAATCTGCTTCCGACCCGACAGGACTGTCCGCTTAGCTGCGTTCTCGGCGGCAACAGCAACCTCGGCGTGGCTGAGACCATTAGACGCGTCGGTGACGCGCTTCCAACTGATGTTGCTGGTTCGAAACGTAGCCAGCCGATTCTCGATGACTGCCCGCACACCCTCTTGGTCGGGAAGATCGAAGTTCATGATCGTGTCAAATCGCCTTATCAGTGCATTGTCGAGGAGTTGAGGATGATTCGTCGCGGCAATGATGACGCTCTCCGACGGGTCCTCCTCCAGAAACTGTAAGAACGAGTTCAGCACCCGGCGGATCTCACCGACATCGTTGGCTGCGGCGCGATCGCCCGCAAGTGCATCCACCTCGTCGAACAGATACACACCTCGCGTTTGTACCAAAGCATCGAAGATGAGGCGAAGCTTCGCCGCAGTCTCCCCCATGAACTTGGTAATGATGGTGTCCAGACGGATCGCGAACAGCGGCAACCCCAATTCGCCTGCGATGACCCTCGCAGTCGACGTCTTTCCCGTGCCTGGCGGCCCGATTAGCAACATCCGACGGACGGGGGCCAGACCGTGGCGCGAGAGTACGTCCCGCTGACGTTGTTCGTGCAGAACGTGGTGAAGGCGTTCCGAGAGGTCGTCCGAAAGAACGAGGTCCGCGGCGCGCGCGTCGGGGTACGAAACTGTCAATAGCGAAGCGAGCTCGCCACGTGGCTGCGAAACGGGCACCACGGAGGCCACTCGGGTCGACGCCACCTCACGCTTTCGGAGGGCGTCAACCATATCTCGCAGTTCCTGCGCGAACTTGTCCTGCCCCGCGCGAGCAGCCTTCGCCGCTACTTGCATTGCGACTGAATAGAACTGGGAGTCGTCACCATCGGCGTGGCTCTTCACTAGCGCTTTGAACTGATCGTTCGTAGCCATGTCACACCCCCTTTCAGCTTCACGTGCGGCATTCCGCGTCGCCAGCTGAGTCTATCGCTCATACGTCGGTGGACATGGCGCAACGCAATGTCCCGTCACATGCCAATCTGGGAGGAGGCTTCATCAGTGCCTGTTTGATGTCTGACGCGCGAGAATCTCTTTACCCGCTGCCGCGGGCCGTTTGAGGCCGGACTTCCGGTCCCCCCTCGGATTCAGGCGGCGAGCGCTGCTCGCCACACCTCTGATTGGGCCGATTTGTGCTCCCTGAGGCGGCACAAATGCGGATCTCCCAATAGAGAAGAGTAAAGCCCCTGCAATTACAAGGTCTTTACTCTCAGAATCTTGTGTCCGAGGGGGACTTGAACCAGATGGATTCACGCTCAGAATGGCCGGTTTCGGCGTGCTGAGCGTGAAATCTGGTTCTGTTACGGCCCGTTAGTCACTGTTGCACCCTGCGATGTGCCCCCTGGGGGTGCACCGATATTCACGTTGTCATGGCCATCGTAGCCCCGACGTCGACGACCGAATCTGCCCCGACGACAAGTGGCATCAGCGGTCCCCAACCCGCGAAGAGAGTCCGGCCCAGAGACCTGATCCCTTTCCAGAACCGGTCTGGCCCGCTCGCTCGAAGTCTGCGTCGTTCATGTGTGCCTCCAACGCCCGGTTGTGATGGTGTCCCATCGGATCAACGAAGTGTGTGTCAACGACAGTGCAGGACCTGTACCGACCTCGGCGCTCGCCGCTACCTGCTGTGCGCACTGGTCAGACCATCTGACCGGCTGCCCCCACCCGCTTCGCCAGGTTCTTCATCGCCGGTTCCGCCCAGACACGAGATGCGTCCATGGCCGCCTTGACCTCGGGATCAGTCACCCGCTCGCGCAGCCCTCTGGCGGGATTGAGGCGCGTTTCACCAGACCATTTGCGAACGCTGGGCACCTCGCCCCGTCGCCGCGAGCTGACCATGTGGTCGCGGGTGAAGGAGAGCAGGTCGTCGACGTGTCCGGTGTAGACGACCGGAAGGGCCAAGTGCTCCTTGGCGTCAAGGTCGTCACCCATCTCGGCCTCGACCACGGCCAGGGTCGCCGCACTCCAGCACGCAAAGCCGGGCGTGACGTACTGCAGGGTGATGCGGTCCGGCTCGAACACCCGTCGCCTCTCCAAGGTCCGCAGACCCGTAGCGGTGCAGTCGACGAACACCTGCCCGGGCGGCAGGTCGACGCTGCCCTCGACCATGTCGATGCCGCCGTCGCGGACCCGGGTCACTCGGCCAGCGCGCACCACGTTCTTGATGGTCCGCAGACCTTCGATCTCCTCCTCGCTGATGGTCGCACCCCGAAAGGCGGTCGGCACGACATCGGGATCCACGCGGAGGAAGACTCCCAGCTCCTCAAGCTTCAGGGCCATCTCAAGTCCGTTCTCGGAGGTTGCGGCGGCCTCTAGCCAGGCAGCGCCGAATCCCACGCGGGTCTTCACCAGGTCCAGACACTGAGTCCAGGCTCGACTGATCGACCACACGTCGCGGGACCTGACCCACGTGATGCGTTCGGCGTCGACGCCGTTCTCAAGCAACCACGTGCAGGTGTCCATCGCCGTCTTGCCTGCGCCAAGCACCGTATATCCGGCGGCCGTCGTCCGCCGTTTGACCAAGTCGTTCGGGGGGATGACCACGGCAGCGGGGTCGATCTCGAAGGCCGGAGTGTGGGTGGAGGGGATGGTCGGCTCGATGTAGGCAGCGTCGACGACCTTGCGACGGACGACGATCTCGACCTCTTCCCCGTTCAGGGACGAGGTGACGACGTGACGACCGTCCTCGGTACGGCTGTAGTTGCTCATCGGCATGTACCGGACACGCCCCGACGCGAGCAGCACTCGCTCCATGACCTCAGAGAAGTAGCTGCAGATCTCTGCGGCCGACGACAACTCGTACATGCCGGCGTTGTTCCCGCGCTCGTCGATCCGATCTCCACCGAGCTGGGTCGACGACACGCCGTAGCACGCTGCTGGCTGGTGCAGCCGGACGAACGGATAGGCATCGTGCCAGTGCCCGCCGGGGCGGTGGCGTCGATCGACCATGATGACGTCGGCCGACGAGTGGTCGACGAGTGCGTCCACGAACGCCATGCCGGACGCACCGGCGCCCACCACGAGATAGTCGGTTTCCAGCTTCAGCATGTGTCTGTTCCCTACAGGAGATGTGCGGTGTCCGACCCGCAGTCGGGCCGAAGTGTTCAAAGACCGAGGTCGCGGCCGATCAGTTCCTTCATGATCTCGTTGGAGCCGGCCCAGATCCGAGTCACCCGGGCGTCACGCCAGGCACGGGCAACCCGGTACTCGTTCATGAAGCCGTAGCCGCCGTGCAGCTGGACGCAGTGATCGAGCACCTCGGACTGTGTCTGCGAGGTCCACCACTTGGCCTTGGCGGCATCGATCGCGGTCAGATCGCCATCGGTGTGCGCCTGGACGCACTGGTCGACGAAGGCCTGGGCGACGTCGATCTGGGTGAACATCTGCGCCAGCAGGAACTTGTTGTGCTGGAACGAACCAACGGCCTGACCGAACGCGTGGCGCTCCTTGGTGTACTCCAGCGTCTCGAGCAGGATCTGTTTGGCATGCGCCAGGTTGCCGACGGCCGAGCCCAGCCGTTCCTGCGGGAGGTGTTGCATCATGTGGATGAAACCGCCATCGACATCTCCGATGACTTCAGCATCGGTGAGGCGAACGTTCTCGAAGAACAGTTCGGCCGTATCGGCCTCGACCTGCCCGACCTTGTCGAGCTTGCGGCCGCGGGAGAAGCCTTCCGCGCCAGCCTCGACGGCGAACAATGTGATGCCGCGGGCCTTCTTCTCCGGTGAGGTCCGCGCCGCAACCACGATGAGATCGGCCGAGTAGCCGTTGGTGATGAAGGTCTTCGAGCCGTTCAGGACCCATGAGTCTCCATCGCGCACGGCCGTGGTCTTCAGTGCCGCCAGGTCCGAACCGCCGCTGGGCTCGGTCATGCCGATCGCGCACCAGATCTCTCCGGTGGCCACCCCTGGGAGCCACCGCTTCTTCTGGACGTCAGTCAATAGAGCCATCAGGTAGGGCGCGACCGTGTCTGCATGGATGCCCCAACAGCTGTGCAGCGCTGCATTGACCGCAGCGAACTCCTCGCCGACGATGGCGGTGAAGCGGTAGTCGTCGGCCTCGACCCCGCCGAACTCCTCGGGAACGAGGAGGCCGAGCAGGCCCTGGGCGCCTGCCTCGAGCCAGACCTCCCGTGGGAAGGCGTGGTCCTCGATGTACTGGTCGATGTTCGGGATGACCGAACGCTCGAGGAATCCTCGGACGGACTTGCGGAAGTCCTCGTGGTCCTCGTTGTAGATGTCGCGCTTCATTCTCGGCGGCCTCTCGTACGTTTGTGCTGGGTGGATGCAGTTCAACGCCATGACCTGCCCCGTCGATGACTGACTGATGATCCACTTCTGCCAAGAGAACCTTCTACGGGTATTGCGCGAACTTTGCGGCGCCCCATTCTCGTTATCGGCAAGACGTGCGCTGAGTCAACCAGCAGTCTTCGGCGCAGTAATGGTGGTGCACTTCGATCGGAGTACACTCAGGATTCCACATTATGAAGCCAAGGACAAGGGGTCTGCACCACAGACCTCTCTTCTCATCGTGTGAAATCATGGCCTCTCCCACTCTCCTGGCAGGCGGTTGATCATGACGTACGTTCCAGCGCCCGTCCGACGCGAGCAGATCGTTGCGGCGGCGCGCCGAGTCATGGCTCGGGACGGTGTGGCAGATGCATCGCTACGATCAGTGGCCGCCGAGGCCGAGGTCCCGCTCGGCACCATGCAGCACGCGTTCAGGACGAAGAGCCAGCTACTGCAGGCCGTGGTCGATGACGTCATCGACGAGATCGCTGCGGTCTATGGGACCTCCCCGCACGTCGACCATGGCCTCCCCCAGGCCATCCAGCAGAATCTGACCGACTTCTGGTCCCATCTCGTGGAGGGTCACTCCCAGCTGCAGCTGATGCAGTACGAACTCACCACCCACGCACTGCGATCAGCCGGACACGAGCGCCTGGCCAACTGGCAGTACCGGCGATATGGCGAGGGCGTGGCTCGATGGTGCGAGGACGCGGCCTCGCGGTCCGGCGAGGTCTGCGCCATCCCCTTCGACCAGCTCGCGCGACTCATCGTCGCCGGGATCGATGGTCTCATCCTCCAGCATCTCTGCGAACCCGACGAGTTGCGGTCGACCCACGACCTACAGGTCTTCATCGACCTCGTGATTACCCTCACTGAAACCGGACCGGCACCGGCCCGCTGAGGGGCGTCGTCGCCGTGAATCGAGGTCGCGCAGAGTCTTGCCAACGCGACCAGATTCGGCGTACATTTCAAAAGTCGGTCAAGTGACCGACTCTTGTCGAGGAGTGAGTATTCATGAGCGATGTTGACGTCGTTGTCGTCGGCGCGGGCCTGGCTGGCCTGTCCGCAGCGCGCAAGCTGGTCGCCGCTGGCAAGACCGTGGCAGTCCTGGAGGCACGCCAGCGCGTAGCCGGCCGCAACATGGGCGGGACCCTTTCCAACGGGGTGGACGTCGAGCTCGGCGGCCAGTGGATCGGCGAGAGCCAGAATGTCGCCAAGGCGCTCATCGACGAGCTCGGACTCGAGCTGTTCAATACCTATGACACGGGCGACTCGGGGCTCTTCGTCGACGGCGAGTTGCTTCGCTTCAACACCGAGGGTGTGTGGGGCCTCCCCCCCGCCTCGGCCGCCGAGATCAACCGCCTCTTCGCACTGCTGGAGGAGCAAGCGCAGTCAGTATCACTCGACGCCGTGTGGGAGACCCCGAACGCCGCCGAGCTCGACCGCCACACCCTCGATGGATGGATCAGGCGGAACACCGACGACGAGCTGGCACGGCGTTACCTCGAGATGCTCATTCCGGGCGTCTTCTCCGCCGAGGCGCCTGAACTGTCCCTCCTGCACTTCCTGTTCTACGTCAAGTCCGGTACCAGCTGGAACGTGTTGATCACGACGACGGGCGGCGCCCAGGAGCAGCGGGTCGCTGGCGGGACGCACCGCATCTCCGAGCGCATGGCTGAGGACCTCGGCGACCGCGTGCGACTCAACACCGTCGTGCGGACCATCCGACAGGACGACTCGGGAGCAACGGTCGAGTATGAGGGCGGATCGATCACGGCCCCGCACGTCATCGTTGCGGTCCCGCCGACCCTGGCCGGCCGGATGCGCTACGTGCCCGCCCTGCCAGTCGCGCGCGACGCGGTCACCCAGCAGATGCCAGCCGGCTCCGTGATCAAGTTCCAGGTCGGGTACGACACCCCGTTCTGGCGCGAGGACGGGCTCAACGGACAGGTGCAGAGCCTCGACCACGCGTTCAATGTCATCTTCGACAACAGCCCCGACGATGTCTCGTGTGGCGTCATCTGCGGCTTCATCGAAGGCAGCTTCGCGCGCGAGATCGCCGATCTCGACGCGCAGGGACGACGCGAGCTCGTGCTGGGTGCACTGGTGGACTACTTCGGCCCCCAGGCTGCCGAGCCGTTCGACATGATCGAGCAGGACTGGAACGCCGAGGAGTTCACCCGCGGTTGTTACGGCGGGCGTCTGGCCGCAGGAGCATGGACCGCCTACGGCCACGCGCTGTCCACGCCGGTCGGCAGGATCCACTGGGCGGGCGCGGAGAGCGCAACGGTCTGGAACGGATACATGGACGGTGCGATCTCGTCCGGCTACCGCGCCGCCGAGGAGATCCTGGACGATCGGGCCTGACCGAGGCCTGAGGCCCGGGAGAACGGAGACAATCATGTCGACATCGACGTCGGAGCCAGACAGCACCGGCTCCTTCCAGGTTGCCGAGGCCACGATCGCCCAGCTGCGGGCCGCGCTCGACAGTGGCACGATCGCCAGCGAACAGCTGGTGCGGTCGTACCTGGCTCGGATCGAGACCTTCGACCGCGCTGGTCCGCTGCTCAACGCAGTCGTCGTCTCACACCCGGGCGCACTGGCCGAGGCGCGCGCATCCGATGACCGACGCGCACGCGGCGAGCTGCTCGGGCCGTTGGACGGCATTCCGTACACTGCCAAGGACAGCTACATGGTCCAAGGGTTCACGGTCGCGGCCGGCTCGCCGGCGTTCGAGCACCTCACGGCCACCTTCGACGCCTTCGTGATCTCCAGGCTGAGATCGGCCGGTGCGATCCTGATCGGCCTGACCAACATGCCTCCGATGGCCGCGGGCGGGATGCAACCAGGCGTCTACGGACGGGCCGAGAGCCCGTACAACCTGAGCTACCTGCCGGCGGCCTACGGATCTGGGTCGTCCAACGGTTCGGGAGCGGCCACCGCGGCAAGCTTCGCTGCCTTCGGGCTGGGCGAGGAGACGTGGTCGAGCGGACGTTCCCCCGCGTCCAACAACGCCCTTTGCGCCTATACCCCGTCATGGGGCCTGATCTCCGTGCGCGGCAACTGGCCCCTCACCCCCACGATGGACGTCGTGGTCCCACACACCCGGACCATGGAGGACCTGCTCGAGGTGCTCGACGTCGTCGTCGCCGACGACGTGCACACCCGCGGCGACTTCTGGCGGACGCAAACGTGGATCGACGTCCCAGCGACATCGACGGTCCGGCCACCGTCCTACCTCACGCTGAAGGTCACCGACCCGTCCGAGGCGGAGCGACGGCTGGCAGGGCGGCGTTTCGGCGTCCCCCGGATGTACGTCAACGCCGACCCAGAGGCAGGGACCGGGGACGATCCGGGCGTGGGCGGATCGACGGGCCGCCCCATCACGACCCGCCCCTCGGTCATCGACCTGTGGCAGGATGCGCGCCGATCACTCGAGACTGCGGGCGCCGAGGTCGTCGAGGTCGACTTCCCGGTCGTGTCGAGCTACGAGGGCGATCGCCCGGGCGTCCCCTCCGTCACAACCCGTGGCCTTCTCCCAGACGGGTACCTGCACGCCGAGCGGGTCGTGTTGTCGGCGTGGGCCTGGGAGGAGTTCCTGCGCGCGAACGCCGACGAGTCACTCGCGTCGCTGCGCGACGTGGACCCCACGACGATCTTCCCCGCCACCCCCGGAGTACTCCCCGACCGCTACGAAGGCTTTGAGGGAGTCGTCGCGAGCCTCGCCGAGGCGCTCGAGGAGCTCGGCGACGGCGGCCTCGAGGACATCCCACACCTGCGCGAGGGTCTGGAGGGGCTGGTGCGGACACGAGTCCTCGACCTGGAGAACTGGATGGACGACCTCGACCTCGACGCGGTGATCTTCCCGGCCGCAGCCGACGTCGGCGCCGCTGACATGGACGTGGACCCGGACGCCGCCGATCATGGCTGGCGCAACGGGGTGTGGGTCGCCAACGGCAACCTGGTCATCCGCCATCTCGGCATCCCGACCGTCACCGTCCCCATGGGCACTATGGCCGATATCGGCATGCCGGTTGGTCTGACGTTCGCCGGCCGCGCCTACGACGACACCGCCCTGCTCAGCCTCGCCGCAGCCTTCGAGGGCACGGGCCATCGCAGGAGCGCGCCGCCGCTCACTCCCCCGCTGTAGATCTCCGGGTGCAGGACGCAGCAGGCGCCCGATCCGGTGGATCGAGCGCCTGCTGCGTGTGACGTGCTGTCGCACTGAGCTCAGCCGACCCGCGCGGGGTCTTCGACCGCCGGGCGTCCACCCCGGAGACGGTGGAGGATCGCGCCGATCACGAAGACCGCCGGCATGGCACCGATCATCAACGCGTTCGGCACGAAGTCGGTGTATCCGCTGAGAAGGCTGAAGTTGCTCGCCATCAGGTACAGCGCAGCGGCCAGGCCCACAAATCCCAGCAGTGGGGCCACGAGAACCCGTGCCACCCCATGTCCCCGACGATCGCTGAGGAAGAACATGACGACGGCGACCGAGCACAGGGCCTGGGCTGCCACGACCCCGATGACGCCCGACGCGTAGAGCCAGGTGCCGAGCTCGAGGTATGGGTCTAGTCCCGCGAGCATCGCGATGATGACGACCGCGAAGGTGATGACGCTCAGGACGACGCTCGCGTAGTGCGGCGACTTCATGCGCGGGTGGGTCGTGGCCAGGAAGCGTGGAAGCATGCCGCCTCGGCCCAGCGAGAACATGTAGCGCGTGCAGGCGTTGTGGAAGGCGATGACGGTCGCCAGGAAGCTGGTGACGATCAGGAGTCGCAGCGCCGTGACGAGCGCTCCGCCCACGAAGGTGTCGGCCTGGGCGAACACCATGTCGAGGAAACCGTCTCCCTGCGACTGCTCCAACGCGCCGTCGTTGCCGTACCCGTAGATGACGACCCAGAAGCTGAGGGCGTAGAAGACCGCGAGGAAGATGACCGCGATGTACGTGGCACGCGGAATGGTGCGTTCGGGCTTGTCGGCCTCCTCGGAGTAGATGGCAGTGCCCTCGATACCGATGTAGGCGCCGAACGCGAGCAGGAAGAGCGACCCCGATCCGCTCGCGAAGAAGACGTTGTCGGGGGCGAAGGAGGCCGCGCTGGGATCTTCGGGACCGCCCTGGATCAGGACTGCGACGATCAGCACGAGGATCACTGCGACCTCGAGGCTCACCAGGACCATCAGGATC
This sequence comes from Aeromicrobium sp. CF3.5, assembly GCF_051262695.1. NCBI lineage: Bacteria > Bacillati > Actinomycetota > Actinomycetes > Propionibacteriales > Nocardioidaceae > Aeromicrobium > Aeromicrobium sp. CF3.5. Next base: position 180,819 of record NZ_JBIMEZ010000007.1, on the reverse strand, counting down.
TTGGCGCTGAGATCGACCTGGCAATAGCCAACGACGGCCACGATCGCAGCCAGCACCAACGAGCAAACCTGCCACGGCACGTCCAGACCGAAGACTGCGTTCAGCGACCCCTGCGCGAAGACGCCGATGTAGCCGACGAAGCCGATGACGCACACGCCGTAGGCCGCCATCGTCATCATCGCGGCACCGGAACCGGCGGTGCCCCCCAACCCACGGGTGACGTACGCGTAGAAGGCGCCGGCCTCGGTGACGTGCTTGGACATCGCGGTGAAGCCGCAGGCGAACAGCAGCAGCACGATGCCGGTCGCCAGCATGACGCCAGGAGCCCCAATACCTCCGACACGCAGCGAGAGCGGTCCGGTGCTGAGGACGATGGTCAACGGGGACGCCGCCGCGATCACGAAGAAGACGATCTGCGCCGTCCCCAGCTTGCCGCCAGCAAGGCGGCCCGCATCCCCTGAGGAGGAGCGACTGCCTGCACTGGTCGGATCTAGAGAATCGGTGGTCATGGTGCTCCTCGGGGGGACTGAGATGAGGCCTGTGGTGTGGACCACATGGTCGACTGCCCGATGCTCCACCCAGACTTGTCCCCCCCACTATGGGATCTCCACGAAGTTCGAGTCGTCCTTTCGAGTTTTTGCCAACTCGCGGCGGTCCCGTCGGCTGGGCCCTGACGGCGCGCGGCTCGTCGGTGACGCCTGTCCCTAGACTTCACCTGTCACCCCGACTCTCCAGGAGATGCCGCAGATGCCGTCACACCCTTCGGTCGAGCTCAGCATGCGTGAGCGCAAGAAGCAGAACTCCATGGTGCGACTGAAGACAGCCGCCAAGGAGCTCATGTGGGCCGACGGCTACGAGACCGTCACGACCAAGGCCATCGCGGCGCGCGCCGACATGGGCGAAGCAACCCTGTTCCGATACGTGTCGTCGAAGCTGGATCTGTTCCTGTCGGTGTACGGCGAGGAGTTCGCGCAGGTCGTCGACCAGTGCGTCCAGGCGAATGACGATCGTCGATCCGACGACCATCGCGAATCGGGCGACCACATCGAGCAGATCGTCGACAGCTACGAGCTGCTGGCCTCTCTCTACACGCGATACCCCGAGCTGGCCTTCACGTTCGTCAAGGAGTCGTTCGGTTCCTCCACGGCCGTCGGCCGCACGGGTCTTGAGTACGCCGACCGGTGGTTCGAGCTGCTCGAGTCGATTCTCGAGCACGGCCGCTCGACCAACGCACTTGAGATCGCGGACGTTCCCGCCGTGGTGCAGAACTGCCACGCCATCTACGTTCACGAGGTCCTGCGATCTCACGCGCGCGACCTGCCCACCGACGGCATGCCACAGCGCCTTCGCCACCGGCTCGAGTTGTCACTGACTCACCTGATCCGCTCCTGACGGCTCACCACCCCTTCCCATTGCGAGCCTCTCGTGAAATACTGCGAGTCCACTTCGTTCGAAGTGTTCTATCAGCAGGAATCACCGGGAGATGACATGGCTAAGCGGATCGGGCTCAATGCCTTCAATATGACGGCAGCGGGGCACCAGAGCTCCGGCATGTGGCGCCACCCCGACAGCCAGGCTCATCGCTACAAGGACCTCGACCACTGGCTCGACCTCGCCAAGACGCTCGAGCGCGGCCGATTCGACGCCCTGTTCCTCGCCGATGTGCTGGGGCCTTACGACGTCTACGGCGGTTCGGCCGACACGGCCCTGCTCAACGGCATGCAGATTCCGGCCAACGACCCCTTCCAGTACGTCTCGGGCATGGCGTCGGTCACCTCGAATCTCGGCTTCGCCCTCACCGGCTCGGCCACCTTCGAGCACCCCTACCCGTTCGCCCGGCGCATGAGCACGCTCGATCATCTGACTAAGGGGCGGGTCGGCTGGAACGTCGTCACCTCTTACCTCGCCAGCGCGTCGCGCAACTTCGGCACCCAGCCCTTGGGCCACAATGACCGGTACGAGCTCGCTGAGGAGTTCATGACCGTCGTCTACAAGCTGTGGGAGCAGTCATGGGAGGAGGGTGCCGTCGTGCTCGACAAGGAGCGCGGGATGTTTGTCGACCCCAGCAAGGTGCACCCCATCCACCACAAGGGCCGCTTCTTCGATGTCGACGGCTTCAACATGGCCGAGCCTTCCCCGCAGCGCACGCCGACGATCTTCCAAGCCGGCGCATCGTCGCGCGGACGCCAGTTCGCCGCCGAGCACGGGGAGGGACTGTTCGTCAACGTCCTCAACTCCAACCTCAGCAAGATCATCACCGACGACATCCGCACCCAGGCGGAGGCCGCCGGACGCCAGCGTGACGACGTCAAGATCTTCACGATCCTGACCGCGGTCGTCGCCGACTCCGATGCCGAGGCTGAGCGCAAGTACAAGGAGTACCAGCAGTACGCCTCGCCGGAGGGCGCCATGGCGCTGTTCGGTGGGTTCTCGGGCGTCGACCTGTCCCAGTTCGACCCGAACGAGCCGCTGGAGGAGATGGACACCAATGCCATTCAGACCGTGCTGAACCTGTTCACCAAGCTCGATCCGACCCGCAAGTGGACCCCGGCCGACATCGCCAACCACATGAGCATCGGCGGCATCGAGCCCGTGCTCGTCGGCAGCCCCGAGACCGTCGCCGATGAGATCGAGCGCTGGATCGACGAGGGTGACCTCGACGGCATCAACCTGTCGTACGCGGTGACGCCGCACGACATCGAGTCGTTCGTCGACACCGTCGTGCCCGAGCTGCAGAAGCGTGGCCGCGTCTGGAAGGAGTACGAGGGCAGCACGCTGCGCGAGTACGTCGCCGGCCCCGGCAACACGCGTCTGTCCGCGACCCACCCCGGCTCGAAGGTGGCGCGCGCGACGTCCTGATCGGCAGACGTCGCGCCTCGACGAGGCACCCCGGGCGGTTTCCCCGTCCGGGGCGCCTCGTCGCTGGCGTCCCGACTATCGTCCAGGCCGCCTACCGTCCGGGAATGTCCCCGACCAGCGAACGCGAGTGCTCGATCGCCCGGACCTGGTGGTCCTCCAGGTCCATCCGACCGTACTGCTGTTCGACCGCCGCCAGGTACGGATCGGCCAGTGTCTCCAGTCCGGCGAGGGCAGCCACTGTGAGCAGTCCGCACACCGGCACGTAGTGGATGCTGTAACCGCCCTCCTGGACGAAGACGACCTGGCCCGAACAGATCTCGGCAGCAGCAGCCTTGACAATGTTCGCCATCGTGGCGAATCCGTCGGCGGAGACCATCTGCCGCGCGAGCGGGTCGAAGCCGTTGGCATCGAAGCCGCACGCCACGATCACGAGGCCGGGAGCGAACTGCCGGAGGGCCGGCACGACGACGTCCTCGATCGCCTTGACGTACCCGGCATCTCCCGTGCCCGGGGGCAACGGGACATTCAGATTCGTGTGGATTCCGGCGCCCGATCCGCGCTCGTCGGCCAGCCCGGAGTTCGCCGGGAAGTTGCGATCCTGGTGCACCGAGAGGGTGAGGACGTTCGGATCCTCCCAGAAGATCGCCTGGCTGCCGTTGCCGTGATGGACGTCCCAGTCGACGATGGCGACACGCTCAATGCCGAGGACCTCACGAGCGTGTTGGGTCGCGATCGCCACGTTGTTGAAGACGCAGAATCCCATACCCGTCTCGGCGACGGCGTGGTGACCGCACGGATTGACCAGAGCGAAGCCGTTGTCGACCTTGCCCGACACGACCGCATCGACCATCGCGATGGCACCGCCCGCGGCGAGCGCGGCGATCTCGAATCCGCCCTTGCCGAATGGCGACACGCCGTCGCCTGCATCCCCACCCTTGGGCAGCTCGCTCTCGCGCAGGATCCTGTCCAGGTGGGCCGGCGTGTGAGCCCGGAGGATCTCCTCGTGTGTCGCCGGCCTGGGTGCGATGGTCGTCAGTTGCCGGGCGAGCCCGCTGACGGCGATCAACTCGTGCATACGACGCTTGGTGTCCGGATGCGAGAACTGGTGGCTCACCGGTTGCAGGCCCGCCGCCGGATCGGCCGGCATGAGCGAACCGCTGCCGGTGTCGTACCAACCATAGAGCTCGTCCCACAGATATCCCGTTGCCATGTGTCTTCCTCGTCGGTCTCAGCGGTGCGTCGCCGGGGCGATCGCCACCGGCTCGTAGTGCGCTTCATGGTGATTGCGGTTCGCCGGGGTGGCGAGCACCTCGCTCGTGCGGGCGTCCAGGACCGAGTCGTCGACCAGCTCCCCCGCAGCCAGAACAGACTCGACCGCATTGACCCAGTGCTCGTGGTACGACCAGGACGGGTCGCCCGGCCCGGCCTCGTTCTCCCATTCCTTGATCGACGCGATGAGCGCGCCCTGGAAGTCCGACCATGGAAACCGGCCCGCCTTGTGCGCCGCGACCGCCAGAGCGAACGCGCGTAGCTGCCATGGCTCGTCGAACGCCACGTCGTCGGACGCGAGCGCGAGGCTCTTCATGAGCCCGTCGACCTCGTCGGCCTGCTCGGACGTGTGCGGTCGCGCCGTGGGGCTGGTCACGACACGGCCTCGACGGGGGCGACACCGATCATGGAGTCGCGACTGACCAGCGCCATCAGTTGCTCCTCGGTCCACCCGTCGGTGCCCACGGGTCGCACCGGCAGCACCCAGTAGCGGATCTCCGAACTCGAGTCCCAGACGCGGATCTCGCGGGACTCGTCGACGTCGTACCCGAACTCCTCGGCCAGGACCGTGCGCGGCTCGCGAATCATCCGCGAGCGGTACTGAGGATCCTTGTACCAGTTCGGCGGCGGTCCCAGTACGGGCCACGGGTAGCACGAGCACAGCGTGCAGACGATTGCATGGTGCACGTCCGCGGTGTCCTCGAGCACCACCATGTGCTCGCCCTGGATCCCGCCGATACCGAGCTCGGCGCACGCCGCCGGCGCATCGTCCAGCAACCTGGCCTTGAAGTCCGGATCGACCCATGCCTTCGCGACCACCTTCGCCCCCAGCTGGGGCCCCACCTCGTTCTCGTAGATCTCGGCGTAGTGGTCGACCATCTCGGTGGTCACCAGACCCTGCTCGATCATCATCGACTCGAGGGCCTTGACGCGCGCGGCGATCTCCTCGGACGTGCGGCCTGCCTTGCTCATGCTGATGCTCCCTCGTGGTCGGTGATCGGTTCCATGTACGGCTCCCAGGCGTCGAACGTCGAGGACGTGCGCGCCTCGGCGTGGCCCTCTCCCCAGAGCTCTCGGCCGTCGAAACGCACCGTGTACAGGTGTTGGGGGTCCTCCCCCAACTCGTTTCCGGACTGGTCGGGATAGACGAACGATCCCCGGTAGGCGACGATCGTGCCGACCTTGCCGCGGACGTACCTGGCCAGCCGGGTGTGTCCCTTCGGGGCGAAGCTGTTGAGGCGCACGTCGTCGCCGACCTCGAAGCCCCGTGGTGCATCGGTCGACCGGTCTGCCGGCGACCCGCCGGCCACGACCGCGTCGACGAACTCGATGAGCGAGGGCAACGGCTCATGGGCGGGCAGGGGCTTGTCCGGGTCGTCCAGGTACTCCTGCGTGCGGCGATCGAGCTCGTCGGGATCGATGTGACCCTTCAGGACACCGTGGTATTCGAAGGTTGAGAGCCAGTGCTCGTAGTACGAGGACGTCAGGTAGTGCACGGGATCCATCAGCTCGATGCCGTGGCGAAACGAATCGATGGTGAACCATCCGCCAGCAAAGCAACCGAGCTGCAGTCCGAACGCGACCCGCTCCCACTCGGTGTGGAAAGGGGGCTCAGCAGGTGTGTGATCGACGGCCCCGAATCCGTCGGTTCCACCCAGGTCGAATACGCCGTTCATGCGGTCTCCTCTCTCATCGGGGGCCGATGATGGGCCCCGAGTTCTTCCTCGAAGGCTTGAGCCACCCTCAGCACGGTCTCATCGTCGAACTGCTTGCCCACGATCATCATGCCCACCGGCAATCCGTCGAGCAGTCCGACGGGGACCGAGCACGCCGGGTGGCCTGTGATGTTGAACGCCGAGGTGTTGATCAGCGGCGCCGTACCCAGCGACAGGATCTCAACGATCGACGCGTCCCGCCCCGGCAGCGCACTCGCCGTCGTCGGAACCGTGGGCATGACCAAGACATCGAAACGGGCCAGTGCCTCGTCATAGGCGCCTGCGAGCGTCCGCTCGAGGTTGCGGGCCATCGCGTAGTGACGGCCGAATCCGGTGCCCCGGGCATACCGGCCGGCGAGCATCGTCATCTTGACCGACTCGGGGAAGGCGTCAGGCGAACGGCGCCACTGCTGCCCGTAGAAGGTGATGAGGTCGTCGTCGTAGCGACCTTTCCAGCTCGATCCGAAGGCGTTGCCGTCGACCAGCTGCGCGACGCCGCCCTCGTAGGCGAGGACCGCGAACAGTGCTGGCGCCTTGAGGTGCCACGGGATCGAGACCTCCTCGACCTCGAGCCCCGCCGAAGTCAACCGCCGCGCCGCGGCACGAACTGCCTCGTCGACTGCCGGATCGGAGTCCGGATGGCCGAAACCCTCGGCGACGATGCCCACACGCAGGCCGCGACTGCCGCGCGCCAGCTCGGCCTCGTAGTCGATCTGCTCCCAGGTGCCGGGCTGACGTGGGTCGAGGCCATCCGGCCCGCCGATCACCGTCAGCATGCGGGCCGCCTCCGACACGGTGCGTGCGGTCGGTCCCAAGTGATCGACCGACTGCTCGACGGGCATCGCGCCGGTGTAGGGCACCAGCCCCCAGGTCGGCTTGTGTCCCACGAGCCCGAGCCACGCCGCGGGAACGCGGATCGAACCGCCTTGGTCGCCGGAGATGGCCATGTCCGCCACCCCCGTCGCCACCAGCACGCCGCTGCCGCTTGAGGATCCACCGGCCGACCTCCTCGGGTCCCATGGATTGCGCACGGGGCCGGGCTTGCTGGTGTGCGAAGAGCCTGACATGCACAGGTCCTCGCACACCGCCTTGCCGGTGATGACGGCACCCGCCCCGAGGAGACGTGACACGACCGTGGCGTCCTGCGACGGCGTGAAACCCTCGAGCGTGCGGGACCCGTTCATCATCGGGACGCCCGCGACGCTTGTGTTGTCCTTGATCACGATTCGTGTCCCGGCCAGAGGACCCTCAGTCTGCTCCTGGATCTCGGTGCGGACGTACCAGGCACCCCAAGGATTGTCGTCGGGTGCAGGGCTGCTCCAGGCACGATCGGGCACTTCGGGCGCCAGCTCTGCGTGGGCCTGCTCGACCACATCCCAGGCCTCCAACGCCGCGTGCGAGAAGGCCAGGTACTGCTCCAGATCGGCCGGTGCGATCGTCAGTCCGTAGCTCGTGGCGGCGGCTTCGAGATCGGACCTGTCAGGACGCTTGATCGGCACGGGGGCTCCTCAGGACCGGCTGGGAACGCGTTCGAGGTTCTCGACCGCGGCATCGACCGCTGCCTTCTGGTGCGGAAGCAGTCCGTGACCGAGGTCCATCCCGTTGTACATCTGGAAGGGGTCCTCGACGCCGGTAGGGATCTCGGAGAGCTCCTCGAGGACCGCGAGACCGTAGAACGGCACCGTCCAGCGCGAGTAGCCACCTTCGTGCAGGAACAGGATCTTGCCGCCGCACAGCTCATCGGCTAGGGCCATGAGCTTGCGCGTCAGGCGCCGGTAGTCCTCCGAGGTCAGCATCATGCGCCCCATGGGGTCCATGTGGCCGGCGTCGAATCCGCAGGGGACGATGATGATGTCCGGTGCGAAAGAGCGGATGGCCGGGATCACGACCCGGTCGAAGACGTCGTCATACGCCTCGGTGCCGCAGCCGGGCGGCAGGGGGACGTTCAGGTTGGTGCCCTCGGCACCTTTTGCGCCGATCTGGTCGACGAAGCCGTCGTCCTGCGGGTACAGCCGGTCCTGGTGCACCGAGATGGTCAGTGCCCGGGGCTCGTCGTACAGGGCGGCCTGGGTGCCGTTGCCGTGGTGTACGTCCCAGTCGACGAGGACCGCGCGCTCGACGCCGCACTCCTCGAACAGGTGCCGGGTCGCGATCGCGGCATTGGACAGGATGCAGAATCCCTTGGACTCGTTCGGCTCGGCGTGGTGCCCGGCAGGACGTAGCAGCGCGTAGGCATTGTCGACATCGCCGTTGATCACGGCCTCGGCCGCGGCGATGGCTCCCCCGGCGGCCAGCGCCGCGATCGTGAATGCGCCGCGCGGCACCGGTGCCGAATCGCCGGCCTCGCCGCCCATCGGCAGCTCGGAGAGGCGCTTCACCTCCTCGACGAACGTCGCAGGGTGGACGCGCTGGAGCTCGTCATCGGTCGCCGGGCGCGCTGGGATCGTGGTCAGCTGGTCGAGCAGGCCGCTGACGTCGACCAGGTTGCGGAATCGGCGGACGACCTCGAGGTCGTACACGTGTCGATCGGGTTGGATCGAGAATCCGTCCGGGTGGAACATCCCGGCGTCCTGTCCCAGGTCGAACCACGCGAACTTCTCGTGCCACACAAATCCGGTACGTCTCGTCATGGTGATCGGGCTTCCTCTCGGTGGGGTGATTGCCGCTGGTCGTGACCTGAGTCACGAGATGTCGCCATGATTTCGCGCGCCACATGTCGCTGGTACAGAGATCCTCCAGACATGTACGCCCCCAGTTCGTGATTACTGCAAAAGGGCCTTCATCCGCCCCCATCCTGTTACCGCAAGATTGCGGCCGAATGACGGCCGGCTGTGTGTCGGGACTTTCCCAAATCAACCGCTCAAAGTCCTCGCCTTTCCCAACGACGCCCGCCTCGGACGTGGCGAAACTCACTGCATCCCCCAAACGAGTCGAGCGACTCACGTGAAGGAGAACGACCATGGCAACAGACTTCGGCCGCGAGGGCGGCCGTCTCCGTCGGAACGCGAGAAGGTCATCGCCCCGACGACGCACCGGGCTCGCGCTCATCGTTGCAAGCATGACCGTGCTGGCGGCGTGCGGAGGCTCTGCCGATTCCGGCGGCGGATCCGGAACGACGTCCGCCGCTGTCGTTGACGACGCCAAGGCCGCTGTCGCGAAGAACCGCGAGGGCACCGACCGCGCGCTGCCGTCAAGTGCGCCCAAGCCCGAAGCCGGCAAGAACATCTGGGTGATCTCGTGCACCGAGGCCGCTGAGGGCTGCTCCGCCCCGGCTGCGGGCGCCAAGGAAGCGGCCGATCTCATCGGCTGGGACCTGACGGTCTTCGACGGCAAGGCCCGTCCCGACATCTACGCCAACGGCATCCGTTCTGCTATCGCCGACAATGCCGATGGCATCATCCTCGATGTCGTGGACTGTGTCGCCGCCAAGAGCGCCATCGAGGAGGCCAAGAAGGCCGGCATCAAGATCTTCGCGTTCTACGCCTTTGACTGCAACGACCCGCTGCTGAAGGATCCGGGCGAGCCGCTGTTCGACGCTGAGCTCCGTTACGGCGGCGACATGACCTACCCCGAGTACGTCGAGAAGGTCCAGTCGCGTCAGGCCGCCGACTACATCGTCGCCCAGACCGAAGGGAAGGCGAAGGTCATCATGTTCGACGACCAGGATCTCCTGGTGGGCATGCACGTCAACAAGGGCATCACCGACGGCCTCAAGGACTGCGCCGGCTGCGAGATCGTCAAGCAGGTGCCGTTCAACATCGACGACCTGCTCACCGGCAAGCTGGGTGGTAAGGGAGAAGCCGCACTGACCCAGGCACCCCAGGCTAACGTGCTCGTCGCCCCCTACGACTCGTCACTGACCGGAGGCATCGCCCAGTCCGTCGTCACCTCCGGCCGCGTCGACGACATCCTCGTCACCGGCAACGAGGGCCTCAGTCCGAACATCGACCTGATCCGCGACAACAAGGGCCAGGACTACAGCACCGGCAACCCGGCGCGATGGGTCGGCTGGGCTGCTGTCGACAGCATGAACCGGCTGCTGCAGGGCGAGCCGCAGGTCGACCAGGGCATCGGGCACCAGACGATCGACGGGAAGGGACCCTTCCCCAAGGAGACGACCTTCTACGACGGCAACATCAACACCGACGGCACGCCGAAGCAGGACTACGTCGCCAACTTCAAGAAGATCTGGGACGTCTCTTGACCGAGATCACCGGTGGTGCGCAGGACGTCGTCCTGCGCACCACCGGGCTCAGCAAGACCTTCGCGGGAATCACCGTCCTCACAGATGCCCACCTGGAGGTCAGACGCGGTGAGATCCACGCCCTCCTGGGAGGCAACGGGTCCGGCAAGTCGACCCTGATCAAGGTTCTCGCAGGCGTCTACGGCGCTGATCCCGGTGGGCGCATTGACGTCCAGGACGTGTCCGCACGCGCCGACGAGTGGTCACCTCACGTGGCCCGGAGTGCTGGTCTGCATTTCGTCCACCAGGACCCAGCGGTGTTCGCGCCACTGACGGTTGCAGAGAATCTCGCCATCGGACGGGGCTTCATCCAGTCCGCCGGGGGTCGGATCGACTGGCCAGCCAATCGGCGTCGCGCGGCGCAGGTGCTCGAGCGCTTCTCACTCGATGTCTCACCCAAGGCTCTCGTGGCCAGTCTGCGTCCGGCAGATCGCACAATGTTGTCCATCGCGCGCGCATTGCAGGATCAGGAAGGCGCGCACGACGGGGTGCTGGTGCTCGATGAGCCGACGGCATCCTTGCCAGCCGGTGAGGTCGACATCCTGCTCGATGCGCTGCGCACGTACGCTGCCGCCGGTCAGACCATCGTCTACGTCAGCCATCGGCTGCCGGAGGTCCTCCAGCTGGCCGACCGCGTCACGGTGCTGCGGGACGGCCACCAGGTGGCGACACGTCAGGTTGCGGGTCTGGACGAACGAACACTGGTCGAGCTGATCTCCGGCCGTGACTTGGAGCGAGTCTTCCCGGAGCGGCCCGAGACGGTGTCCGACGAGGTGGTCCTGTCGGTGCGCGGGTTGATCGCCGGGCCACTGCAGGGGGTCGACTTCGACCTGCACCGCGGCGAGGTGCTCGGCGTCGCCGGCCTGCTCGGCTCGGGACGGACGACCCTGCTCCGTTCACTCTTCGGGGACAGGAGCCCCGAAGCGGGCCAGATCACGCTGGAGGGAGCGACCTTCTCGCCGCGAAAGCCCGCATCGGCCATCAAGGCCGGCATTGCGATGGTCCCCGAGGACCGCGGTGCCGAGGGTCTGTTCGGGTCGATGTCGGTGCGAGAGAACATGTCTGCCGCCGTCGTCTCCCGGTACTGGTCCCGAGGTCGTCTCCAGCACTCCCGCGAACGGGGCGAGGCCCGCGAGTTGGTGGATGCGTTCGGGGTACGCCCGGCCAGCGACGACCCCGTCGCCGGCACCTTGTCGGGCGGCAATCAGCAGAAGGTCGTCATGGCTCGATGGCTGCGTCGCGAGCCCGTGGTGCTTCTGCTCGACGAACCAACTCAGGGGGTCGACGTCAAGGCTCGCTCCGAGATCTACGAGCACATCCGCCGTGCTGTGGCCCAAGGAACTTCGGTGCTCCTCGTCACGTCGGACTTCGATGAGCTGGCCCACCTGTCCGACCGCGTCGTGGTTCTTCGCAAAGGCCGCGTGACCGCCGAGGCGCGAGGGTCCGACCTCGACCCGCAACGACTGACCGAATTGTCCTACCTATCCGAGGAGACCCCCGCATGAGCGTGGCGACCAACACCAAGCCCGATCACGAGACGACTTCGACCTCGTCGAACCGACGTCGCCCCGACCTGGCTGTCCTGGCCGAGAAGTACGCTCTCGTCGCGATGTTCGTCGTGCTGTGCATCGTGTTCTCGACCCTGGCCTCGACAGCAGAGACCTTTCCCACTTCGGCCAATATCAAGAACGTGCTTGGCAGCGAGTCCGTCATCGCGATCGCCGCGCTGGCCTTGATCCTGCCCCTCACCTGCGGGCAGTTTGACCTATCGGTGGGTGCCATCATCGGCCTGTCCTCGATCGTGAGCGCCAGTGCCGTCGCCACCCACGGCCTGCCCGTCATCGTCGCAGCTCTTCTGGGCATTCTCGCGGGATCGATCGTCGGAGCGTTCAACGGGTGGCTCGTCGCCTACCGCGGCGTCAACACCCTCATCGCGACACTGGGAACGTCGACGCTCCTGGCTGGGCTCATCAGCCTGTACACCGACAATCAGATCATCAGTACGGGTATCCCCGAGAGCCTGACGAACCTGGGATCAGGCGACCTCCTCGGTGTTCCTCGTCCGGTGTACGCAGTCATCGTCGTGTCGCTCGTCGTGTATTACCTGCTGCGGCACACCCCCTACGGGCGATACCTGTCCTCAGTCGGTGCCAGCCAGGCATCGGCGCGACTCGTTGGACTGGACGTGCGGCGCATGATCTCGTCCAGCTTCGTGCTGTCAGGTGCGCTGTCCGGTGTGGCGGGCGTCCTTCTGCTGGCCCGCGCCGGCACGGCCAACCCCCAGGTTGGCCCGGGCTTCACCCTGGCTGCGCTGTCGGCCGCCTTCCTGGGCGCCACCGCGATCCGTCCGGGAACCTTCAACGTGCCCGGCACGCTGCTCGGAGTCCTGTTCGTCGCGATCAGTGTCAACGGCCTGGTGCTGGCCGGAGCAGCCGACTGGGTTGAGTCGACCTTCAACGGGGCCGCTCTGCTCATCGCGGTGACGGTGGCAGCCGCGATATCGCGGCGACGGTCCGGCCAGACCTGAGTCAAGACCCTCTGGTCAGGGAACACGCCGGGATCTCAGCGCCATAGCGCGTTGAGATCCCGGCGCGTTCCCGTTCACGGCACCTGGTCACGGATCATCGATCCGAGCCTCTCCGCATTTTCAGTCCGATCTTCTGCTCCCAGACCCATGAGGAGGCACCGACCATATCGCTCGGCGCGGTGAGAACACTTCGGCGTCATCCCGTGAAGTCGATGCTCGGCGAGGAGCTCACACGCGTCGACGTCACGACCAGCGGGTTCCCGGGCGATCGCGAGTTCGCCCTCATCGACGAGGAGACCGGTCTGGTCGTCTCGGTCGAGCGACCGCACCTCTGGCGCGAAATGCTGCAGCTGGGAGCGACGACCGTCGACCAAACGGTCCAGATCACTCTCCCTGACCGAACGACCATCACGACCGCGGACCCCGCGGTCGACGACTTCTTGTCCCGGGCGATGGGCCGCCGAGTCCACCTGTCCGACGTCCGCCCTGAGGGTGCCGGGCTGGCGCGTCTCTCAACTGAGGGCGTCATCGACAACGGCGACGAGGCCGACCTTCCGTTTCACATACTCCAGATGGGCCAGGGCACGCCGGGAACCTCTTTCGTCGACTACGCGCCCGTGCATCTCGTCACGACGAGCACCCTTGATGACATGGGCGAGCAGATGGTGCGCTACCGGCCCAACATCGTGGTCGCGACTACGTCCGGCTCACCCTTTGAGGAGAACGACTGGGTCGGACGCGAGATCACGCTGGGCGGGGTTCGCCTGCGAGGCATCGCGCCCACGCCGCGCTGCGCCGTGCCCACGCTGGCGCACGGTGGTCTGCCGCATCGCACGGCCGCCGTCCGAACTCTGATCGATGACAACCCGGTGGACCTACCCGGCTTCGGCTCGGTGCCCTGTCTCGGTCGCTACGCAGAGGTGGTGGTCGAAGCCCTCGTCGACCTTGGGGACGAAGTGCACCTGCACTGAACCCGGCCGCTTCGGTGCGGCGCCGTCAGCTCCCCGCGACGACGCGGCGACGGATCAGGTGCCCGGACGCCACGACGTCGTTGGGGCTGAGCTCACGCTTGAGAATCTTGCCGGTGGCGCCCTTCGGCAGCCCCTCGCTGATCTGGTAGACCCGCGGGATCTTGTAGGCAGACAGACGATCCTCCAACCAGGTCCGCAGGTCGGCGAGCTCGACGGAATGTCCGGGCTTGAAGACCACGACGACCCCGACCTCCTCGCCCAGCCGTTCGTCCGGTATGCCGATCACCGCGCACTCGAGCACGGCCGGGTGCCCGTAGATCGCATCCTCGACCTCGGAGGGATACACGTTGTAACCGCCTCTGATGATCAGCTCCTTGAGGCGACCGACGATCCACAGGTCTCCGTCAGCGTCCATGCGCCCCAGGTCGCCGGTCAAGAACCAACGCCCGCGACGAACAGCAACATTGGCGTCGGGACGATTCCAGTACTCGCGCATGACTCCCCGGCCATCGATCCCCACCTCGCCGACCTCACCGGGTGCCACGGGGGTGCCGTCCGATCCGAGGATCGCCACGGTCGTCCCGGGCACGGCCCGACCGACGCTTCCCTCCTTCATCTCGTGCTCCATCGACCCGCAGGTCGCTGACCCGGTGGTCTCGGTCAGCCCGTAGCCATCGATGATGTGCGCGCCGAACCGCTCGTGATAGGCCAGCTTGACCGCCACCGGCAGTGGAGCTCCGCCCGACAGGCAGTACGTCAGCTCGGCCAGGTCGGCATTGGTCAAGGTGGTCTTGGCATGCAACATCTCGTTCCACATCGTCGGGACGCCGGCGACCCGGGTCAGACGATGCTCGGCTGCCATCTCCAGCAGCGCGACCGCGTCGAACGTGCGCAGCAACGACAGCGGTACCCCCACATGGAAGGCGACGCCCATCACCGGCACCTGCCCGTAGACGTGAAACAGGGGCAACGCCGTCCCGACCCGGTCGTCGGGGCCCGCCCCCTGGATCGTCGACAGCGCCTCGGCCGAGTCCAGCAGGTTGCCGTGAGTCAGGACAGCACCCTTGGGCTTGCCCGTGGTCCCTGATGTATAGAGCAGGGCTGCAGCCTCATCCGCCCCGAGCTCGACGTACGCCGTCGGTGTCTGACCATCCTGGCCAGCGTTACGGCTCAGCGCTCCGGTCTCAAGGACCCATGCCGGGCGTCCGGACTTCGCAGCGGCAGCCACGAGTGCTTCAGCGCAGTCATCGAAACCGATTGCCAGGACGCAGTCGGCGTCGGCGAGGTAGTACTCGATCTCAGGCACGGTGCTGAGCGTGTTGGCGGTCACGGCCGTCGCGCCCACGGCGAGGATGCCGTGGTAGGCGAAGACGAACTCGGCGCAGGTCGGCACCACCATCAGCACCTTGTCACCGTGGCCGACCCCACGTACGCGCAACTCCTCGGCAGCATGCTCGATGTTCGTGCGCAGCTGCCCGAAGGTCCAGGACTCTGTGCCCTCGCGAAGGGCTACCCGGTCCGGGTCAGTTCCGGCGTGCTTCCAGATGTTCTGCACTGCATTGGTCATGGATGTCCTCAGGTGGGTCGTGGTGGTTCAGGTGGGCGCGAGCAACGGGCGATGCATCGTCGGCCCCGGACCCGGGGTGCGGCAGCACGTCCCACCCGGGGGCAGATCAGCGGACGGTCCGAATCATTTTCTTGTTGACGAACTCCTCGATGCCCAGCGGTCCGAGCTCACGTCCGTAACCCGATCGTTTGATGCCACCGAAGGGCAGCTCGGCGCCGGTCGCGAACACGCCGTTGATGATGACCATGCCGGCGTCGATCTGCTCGGCCACGCGACGAGCCTGATCGGGGTCGGTGGTGAAGATGTACGACCCCAGTCCATACGGCGTGTCGTTGGCCACGTCGACCGCCTCCTCTTCGGTGGCGACCCTGAAGATCATGGCCACGGGACCGAACAGCTCCTCCTGCGAGGCATCCGACCCCGCGGCGATACCCGTCAGCACGCTGGTGGGGTACCACGCACCATCGCGCTTGCTCGAGGCGGCGAGATGCGCGCCCTGCGCGACCGCCGCGTTCACCTGCGCCTCGAGACGCTCGGCAGCAGCCTGCGACGAGAGGGGCGCGGCTGGAGCACCGACCATGCGTGCGGTGAACTTCTCCACGAACTCGTCGTGAATGTCTGCGTGGACGATGATGCGTTTGCCCGCGTTGCACGCCTGTCCCGCATTGCCCGCGACGCGCGCCTGGGCTGCGTCCTCGACGACGGCATCCATGTCATCGGTGCTGAGGATGATCACCGGATCCGATCCGCCAAGCTCGAGCACCACCTTCTTGAGGTGTCGTCCTGCGATCTCCGCCACCGCGGAACCCGCACGCTCCGATCCGGTCAGGGAGACGCCCTGCACCCGCCGGTCGGCGATGATCGTTTCCACCTGCTCGTTCGTCGCATAGACGTTGACGTAGGCGCCGTCGGGGAAGCCGGCGTCCTTGAACATGGTCTGCAGGAAGGCTGCGGATTCCGGGCACTGGGGAGCATGCTTGAGCAGGACCGTGTTGCCGGCGGCCAGGTGGGGAGCGGCAAAGCGAGCGACCTGATAGGCCGGGAAGTTCCACGGCATGATGCCCAGCAGGACGCCCAGGGGTTCGCGGCGCAGCAGCGCCGAACCGTCGCCTCCCAGCAGCGGCAGCTCCTGGTCGGCGAGGAGGGCCACGGCGTGGTCGGCGTAGTAGGCGAAGATCGAGGCGCAGATGTCAATCTCGAACAGGGCGCTTCCGAGTGGTTTGCCCATCTCCCTGGAGATGATCGCTGCGAGCTCGTCACGGCGCTCGGTGTGCAGCGCCGACATCGTGCGCAGCAGCGCGACCCGCTCCTCGACGGAGCCGTGACGGCCCCAGGAGCGAAAGGTCTCGTGCGCCGATCCGATGGCCCTCACGATCTCCTCGTCGGTGTGAGTCATGTACTCCGACATCAGCTCGCCGTTGCTGGGGTCGACTACCGCGTACTGGGTTGTTCTCATGATTTTCGGTGCTCCCAAGGTCTCGCCGCTTTCGGCGGGTGGTGGTGGATCCGAGAACCATGATCGACCTCGAGGTGAGACCGGCAACACAGCACCGACCCAAAGATCGCCACCGTTGTTCTCGGTTTACGCAAGTGACGAATGGTCAGCCATCGACCATCGCCTGAGTGGCCGCGGCTGCCGTCGCGCACAGTGCTTCGGCCCGCACGCACACCTCGTCAGACGTCACTCGCTCCCATCTGCCCCACATCGTCAGCATGTATGCGACTTGACCTGTGACGTCGAACACCGGCGCGCTCAGTGAACGCAGCTCGACGTCGTCGGGTTCCTCGAGCTGGTTGTAGCCGTCGAGCGCCTCGAAGAATGCCTCCTTCATGGACGAGGTCGGCACCTCAGGGTCTCCTGCGTTGATCCGTGTGGCGACCAGCTCGAGGTGAGCGCCGACCTTGTGCCCGAGCGCCACGGCGTAACCGCGGTCGCGCACGAGGTCAGGCACCTCGCGCAACACGCCCATCTGTTCGTCCGTCAGGACATCGGCAACCGAGCCGACCCACGTCTCGCGCAGGGTGGAGTCCCCCCACGCCGCGAAGCAGCTGCCGATCGGGGGCATGAAAGGCAGACGCTGGCCTACTCGCGTCGGTGCAACTGCGATGTCGGTCCGACCGGCCGAGGCCGCCAGCACCATCTCGTCCTTGACCAGAACGATCGCCGTGACCTCGGTGTCGAACCGGTTGGCCAGCTCCTCCATGTGCGGACGGGCCAGGTCGATCTCGCCCAGGTGTCCGAGCAGGTCGGTGTCTCCAGAGGCGAGTGACAGTGGAGTGAAGGATCCGTAGCCACCTCGGAAGAACAGCAGCGGCTGGTCGGGTGATCCGTGGTCAAGAGCAAGGACCCGGCCAACGACGATGTCGTGGTCGCCGCCGGAGTGGATCTGCTCGGTGAGGCAGTCGATCCAGACCACCGCACCAGCGATCACGGGGTTGCCAGCCGGCGACCTGCGCAGGTCGAAGCCGGCAAATTTGTCGGTCTTGCGCATCGCGACGGCGCGGCAGAGATCTTCCTGCTCAGCGGCCAGCACGTTGATGCAGAAGGTGTCGCCACTCTCGCGGAGTGCTCGCCACGACGATGAGGTCTTGGCTGGGAGGAAGGCCACCAACGGTGGGTTCAGGGACACGGCGGTGAAGGATCCGACGGTCATCCCGATCGGCTCCCCCGCCGAGTCGTTCGCCGTCACCACGACGACACCCGTCGGGTACTGTCCGAGCACCTCGCGAAAGTGCGCCGGGTCAATCTGCGGCTGCGGCACGTCTAAGGTCATGATGTCCTCCTCGTGGCACCCGATTGGTGTGAGTGCACTTTGTTTGAGAGTATGCTCTCACGAAGTTGTCCTTCCGTCACTCCCCCGGCCGACTGTTCTGCAAGCGAGTCGGAATGGAAGCTCCTTCGACGCCGCGGCGACGGTGGGACGAGGATGACCGCCCGCACACGGTCGCCGCCTCCGACTCCCCCAAGGCCGCTTCGCCACTCGCGCTACGCGCCGAGCGACGCGGGGATCCCCGCGTCGCTCGTCCACTCCTGATGCCAGATCCGGCGCTACCTGCGTCCCGCGTCGGGCGTATCCGCGCCGACCAGGTGCACGGTGTTGCCGAACACCTCTTCGCCGCGACCCATCTCGGCGTGCGATCGCGGAACCTCCGCGAACCCGAGAACACGACCCAACGCCGGATCGATCTTCTCGGCACGGACGAGTTCGTTGTACGCGTACGCCTGGGCGTCGTTGGTGCCGTGCGAGCCCTGCAGACGCTTCTGGCGCGTCCAGTGGTATCGCAGGTCGACCATGGCGTCGAAGCCGGTGGTGCCGGCGCAGATCACGACCATGCCGCCGGGCTGGCACAGGAAGATCGACGTCGGAATCGTCGCTGCACCCGGGTGCTCGAAAACGATCGCAGGCTCCTCGCGGCCACCGGCGATCTCCCAGAAGTCCTTGCCGAACCGGCGCGCACCGGCGGTCCAGGTCTTCTGGCCCTCCTTGTCATCAACCAGGGGCGGGATGCCCCAATGGTCGTACTTGCGGCGGTCGAGGTATCCGATCGCGCCATGCTTCATGGCGAACTCGCCGCGGTCGTCTCCCGAGACCACGGAGATCGCGCGGCCACCGGCCGCACGGACCAGCTGGCTGGCCTGGGTCCCGAGCCCGCCGGATCCTCCCCACACGAGGACCAGGGCACCGTCCTGGACCGTGTTTCCCTCCCAGCCCATCAGCATCCGGTACGCCGTCGTGCCGACCAGGGTGGGCGCTGCAGCCTCAGCCCAGGACAGGTGATCTGCTTTCGGCATCAGCTGGTGAGCCTGGACGCGCGCGAACTGGCCGAAGGAGCCGTAGTTGGTGTCGTATCCCCAGATCTTTGCACTGGGAGCGATCATCTGGTCCTTGCCGGAGGCGATCCACGGGTCGTCGTCGTCCCAGACACCCGGATGCACGACGACCTCGTCCCCCACTGTCCACTCGTCGACACCCTCACCGACGGCATAGACGATGCCCGACGCATCCGATCCCCCGATGTGGAAGTTCTCGGGCTCGCCCCGCTTCTGACGGGTGGCCACCTGGTCCACCGGGTATCCCCGGGCAGCCCAGACGTTGTTGTAGTTGACGCCCGCTGCCATGACAGCGATCAGCACCTCGCCCGGACCGATGCGCGGCGTCTGGACGATTTCGGGGACGAAGGCCGAGCCCGGGTCGCCGTAGCGGTCCTGTCGAACTACCTGAGCCGACATCCGCTCCGGGACCACCCCCACCGGGGGAAGCATCCCGATGTCCACCGCCGATGTTCCCGGCGTACTTGCTGATGTGCGTTGGACGTCCGCAACCATGTTGAACCTCTCTCGTCTGCGCCGCCCGAAGGCGGATCATGAACAGTGACCGCCTGAGTCTCCCGGCCGCCGCGAGGTCCGTGCGACGGGAAGGACGAGAAAATTCCTCGGCCCTGTATCGGAATCCCTCACCGCCAACGGCGGCGCCCACGCGGCCATTGCTCAGGCGCGGGAGGATCGTCCGCGATCGGCAGCCAGCATCGCCACGGCGCCCACGACCGGACCGATGGCCAGGATCATGAGAGCGAAGCGCCACGAGAAGTGCTCGACCAGCTGTGGGACGACAGCCAGCGTCACCATTGTCGTGATGTAGCCGAGGGCCAGTTGCAGAGAGATCGCTCCGCCGACGTAGTCGGGATCAGCACTCTCAGCGACCATGGCTGAGAACTGCGCGGAGTCGGCGATGACCCAAAATCCCCAGAAGGCGCAGATCCCGATGGTGATGCTCACCGGCGCGACCGTGTAGATCCCGGCCAGAAGCAGAGCCGCACCACCCGAACACACGAGGCTGATCAGCGCAGCGCGCGGCCTTCCCCATCGATCACCGATCACGCCGCCGAGCAGGCATCCGGCCGCGCCCGCACCGATGCAGATGAAGGCGAGCAACGCCCCCAAGCTCTCGGCATCGGATCGGGAGGCGATCGCTGGCAGCGCCACGATGAACGCGCCGACACCGGCCCACATGGCGTACAGCTCCCACATGTGCCCGATGTAGCCGACGTTGGCCAGGGCCACGTCGCGATTACGGATCGAGTTCAGCCCGCCGCCGAGGCTAAAAGGCCGGCGCGGGAAAGGGAAGGGGCCCGAGCCTCGGATGAGGAGGACGACGAGACCACCAGCGATGGCCAGCACGCTGGTGGCCGAGATCACCAGGCGCCAGTCCGCACCACCAGTGGCGCTCACCAGGTGCGGCAGAGCCGAGCCCAGCGTGAGGGCGCCGATCATGACACCCAGTGCCTTGCCACGTCCGTGCAGGAACCAGGTCGAGACCTCCTTGACAGCCGGCGGGTAGACGGCCGCGAGAAACACTCCGGTTACGACCCTCAGTGGCAGAGCCGAAGCGAGCCCATCACACAGCAGGAGACCCACGTTGCACAGGCCAGCCCCGACTCCACCGACGCACATCAATGTCCTGCTGGACACCGCGTCACCGATACCAGTGACCGTGGAGAGCAGTGCCCCGACTACGAACCCGAGCTGAACAGCAATCGTGAGCGTAGAGGTCCCACCCGCGCCCAGATCCCACTCGACCTTGAGCTGCGGTACGACGAACGTCGCAGAGAACCAGGCGCTCATCGACAGCAAGGTGCTCAGTGCGATCAGTGCCACTGCCGTGACGGGCCGACTGATCGCCTGCGACTGCACGTTAGCGCGCATCAGCATACGAACCCGCGTCCGTGGGCTCTCTTCGATCGTTGCCACATCAGTCAGCTGTTGACGCTCATCGCCGAAACAGACGAGCGAACCTCGTTGAGCCGATGCTGCAGAGACTCAGGAGCATCGGGGTAGACCGCCGGCCTCTTGTCCAGGAACGACGAGACGCCTTCCGCACCGTCGGGCAGGTCGCGCACGACGCCGGCCAACTTCGACTCGAGGGCGAAGCCGGCATGGAGCCCGTCGCTCATCGTCATCCTCAAGCCCGTCTTGATCGCACGAATCACCGATGGGGAGACCTCGCTGATCTGACGGGCGAGCCGAACAGCCTCATCGACGGTGTCCTCGGGCCGACACACCGCAGACACGAACTGGCACGCGAGTGCCTCCTGGGCATCAATGGGTTGGGCGGTGGACAGCATCTTGAACGCCACGGGGTAGGTCACGACACCGAGCAACCGGCTCAGCTGGCCCCCGACGGGAACCAGACCGATTTTGGCTCCGACCGCGCAGAAACGAGCGTTGCTGCCGGCCACTCGCAGGTCGCAGTTGAGGGCGAGGATGAATCCGGCCGCGTATGCGTTTCCGTTGACGGCCGCAATGACTGGGGTTCCGAGCTCAGGCGGGGTCGTGAAGGCAGCGTTGGCCAGGGGATCGCCCGCGGTCTCGGGATCGTCCAGGACCTCGGCAAGGTCGTGGCCGGAGGAGAACGAGGTGGTTCCGGCTCCCGTCACCACAATGCATCTCACCGTCGGGTCGGCGTCGGCCTTGTGCAGCAGGTCGAGGAGTCGTGCCGTCATCCCGTTGGTGAAGGCGTTGCGCTTCGCAGCATGGTCGATCGTCAGGATCCGGACCGGTCCGTCGTCTCGCGACAGAATGGCTGCAACGGATACGGGTGCGTTCACGGTCATGCTGGGCCAAGAACTCTCAGGTTGGTCATAGCCCTCGTGGGCCCTGGCGCGCGATGACCCGCCGAACGCACCCGGCGCCAAGGCGTCACGAGATGGTTTCGACGCGGTAACATCACATGGCGATACTGACGTCCGTCGGTGGGTGAAATCGCGTCGAAGTTCGAAGACTTTCTCCGCGAACTTCGCGGTTTTCCCGAAGCCGAATCGACCTACTGGATGGAACGGAGCGGCGATGACCGAAGCACCCCGGGTGGGCCTCCCGGCAGCAACCCAGGTGACCGCTGACGGTCGACGGCTCGTCGAACGGCTACTTCAACGCCGACACGATCTGGCCAAGGTCATCGTCACCGACGTCAAGCACGAGGTCGTCGACTACGCAAGCCTCGGCACGCTCACCATGTCCGGCGATGTGCTCGAGACCGCGCTCCTGACGGTGACCGACCTGCTGGAGAGCCTCCTGGCCGAGGACCCGGGGGCGTCTCGGCACTTCGAGAACATCCAGCGCAGCGGGTCTCGACGCGTCCACCAGAACGTCAGCCTGACGTCGCTGCTGCAGAGTTACCGAATCTGGGGAGCGCGGATCTGGCAGGCGGTGCTGGACGAGGCTGGCGACGACCCGATCATGCGAGACGCAGCACTGGGCCTGGTGAGCCGGATCTTCGCATACGTCGACATGGTCTCGATCACCCTCGCGCAGGTCTACGCCGAGGAGTCCGCCGGCGCCTACCGTGGGCGTGACGTGCTCCGGAGCGACCTTCTCGAGAGCCTGCTGCTGGGCCAGATCCTTTCCGATCGCGCGCGCATGGAGATCGCTCGTCTGAATCTCGCGTCCGACAGCAAGATTGCAGTCGTCGTGATCAAGTCCTCCGAGGTCCTCCCCGATCGGGTGCGAGCGGAGTCCCTCAGCATCCTGAGAGCCTGCCGGAAGAACGTGACGGCGCAGGCCCGCGTGCTGTTCGGTGTCCGTGACGGAGACGTCATCTGCCTCGTCCGCATCAGCAACGCAGCGGAGCTGCAGAGTCTCGCTGCCGCCGCCCAGCGCGTCGCGGAGCAGGGCCCCAGCTGGAGGGTCTCCGTCGGGCGCCCCCACGGCGGACTGACTGGGATCGAGCGATCGTTCCGCGAGGCACAGGAAGCGGCGGACGTCGCGTCGTCACTGCGGCCCCGCAGTGGAGCGATCCTCTTCTCCGAGGTCATCCTCGATCGGATCCTCGTGCGCAGCGACTACGCCGAGGATCTTCTGGACGAAGCACTCGGGCCACTGTTGACCTACGACCGGGAGCACAGAGCAGACCTGCTCTTGACGTTGCAGTCCTACGTGGCCAACGACATGAACATGACGAAGACCGCAAAGGACCTGACCGTCAATCCCAACACCGTGGCGTACCGGATCAAGCGCATCGGTCAGCTGACGGGCCAGGACCCCACGACCTCCAACGGCATCGTCAATCTGGCTGTTGCCTTGAGGTTGATGAACAACTGAGACCGTCCAACACACGATCAGCAGGACCCGGGCCTGAGCCACAGAGTCCTGCTGATCGAGTCAGACGTGGCCTGGTGCGATCAGGACAGACGCTCCAGCACCATGGCCATGCCCTGGCCGCCGCCGACGCACATGGTCTCCAGACCGTACTGCTTGTCGTGCCACTGCAGCGAGTTGAGCAACGTGGCCGTGATGCGCGCGCCCGTCATGCCGAAGGGGTGGCCGACGGCGATCGCGCCGCCGTTGATGTTGAGCTTGTCCTCGTCGATCTTGAGCTCACGGGCCGACGCGATGACCTGCGCCGCGAACGCCTCGTTGATCTCGACAAAGTCCATGTCGTCGATTGTCATCCCGGCCCGGGCGAGGGCCAGACGGGAGGCATCAACAGGCCCCAAGCCCATGATCTCCGGCGACAGGCCCGACACGCCTGTGCTGACGATGCGCGCAAGCGGCGTCAGGCCAAGATCCTTGGCCTTGGTGTCAGACATGACGACCACGGCGGCCGCGCCGTCGTTGAGCGAACAGCAATTGCCAGCGGTGACCGATCCATCAGGCCGGAACACTGGACGGAGCCCGGCGAGCGTCTCGGTCGTCACGCCGCGTCGCGGCCCATCATCGGCGCTGACGACCGTGCCATCGGCCAGGGTGACCGGAGTGATCTCCCGGGCCCAGAAGCCCGAGTCGATGGCGGCCACCGCCCGATTCTGACTCCTAGCGGCAAAAGCGTCCTGGTCCTCGCGCGAGACGTTCTTGAACTGCGCCACATTCTCCGCCGTCAGACCCATGGACATGTAGACGTCTGGCGTCAGGCCCAGGTCACGGGGCTCGCTCCAGGTGGGGCCCCCGGCCGCCTGCGCTGCCGTCCGACCCTGCGCCTCGGCGAACACCGGATTCTCTGAGCCTGCCGGCCCGTCGGCCCAGCCCTCCTGGTAACGACTGATCGTCTCGACTCCACCGGCGATGTAGACATCCCCCTCTCCGGCCTTGATGGCGTGCAGCGCCATGCGCATCGTCTGGACACTGGCCGCGCAGTACCGATTGACCGTTACTCCGGCCAGGTGGTCGAGTCCTCCGAGGACCGCCACGGTGCGGCCGATGTTGAAGCCTGCCTCCCCTGAGGGCTGCCCGACACCGAGCATGAGGTCCTCGATGTCTGTCGGATCCAGCTCGGGGACCTGGCCCAGGGCGGCCTGCACCATCTGCGTGGCCAGATCGTCAGGACGCACATCTTTCAGCGATCCCTTGTGGGCGCGGCCGATGGGCGAGCGAGCGAGCGAGACGATGACTGCTTCGGACATGACTTCTCCTGCGGATAGGTTAGCGAGCGCTTAGTTAGTTACTGTCCACCGTGTTGGTCCATTGGTCAACCCCCGCCGGTGACCGCTCAGCCGACACGATCCAGAAATATGTGAGAGTGAACTTTCAAACGGAGTACACTTGTATTAGTGAGGTCTCCGGACCAGCCGAAGCCATCTCCTGCCCCAACCACAGATTGGTGGTGTCCCGTGCGCACATCCATCGCACCTGCCTATGACAAGGCCACGGCCGTACTGCTCGCGACCCAACTGACGGTCGACAACACGCACGTGGACGGCAATTCCCACGTGAACGTCCGCCACATCTACGGCCACGGCGTCGCCGGGGCCGAGGTGCTCTCGGAGCACGCGGGGATCGACGACGACTACCGCGCCCGGCGTTCGATGGGGACCTTTGCCGCCGAGCACCACATCCGGTACATGGCCGAGATTCACCAAGGCGCCCTCATCGGCTCACGCCCTCTGTGGATCGGTCGGTCCGAGCGATCCGCTCACATGCTCGTGTTCATCACCAACGAGACGATGCGCAACGTGTCGGCAGTTCTCGAGCTGCTGATCGTCAACATGGACCTATCCACTCGCAAGCCGCTACCCTTCCCAGCTCCGGTCGCGACGAAGATCGATCGCGGCATCGCTGCGACGTCCTCCCTCTCCCTGGAGCTACCGCTCAGCGGGGCCATCGGGGTCCGCCGCACCTAGAACCGGGCCGGACGCGCGTGCACTCTCAGCCGCGGTCCGCCACCGACGCACCGCCCTCATCCCGGGCCCGAACCACCCGCAGAGCGACGTCAGCATATTCCCGTCCCAGCTGCTGCGGGGTCAGCCGATGGGCCTCGTGGTACCAGCGAGCCACGTCGATGCCGCTCGACAAAATGACGGAGGCTGCGATGCGCGGATCCGGGATCTCGAACACGCCGTGAGACATCCCCTCAGCGACGAGCTCGATCATCTCCAGATCGATCAGACGCCGCAAGGCCAGGATCTCCTTACGGTGATCCGGCGCGAGAGCGGCGAGCTCGAAATTCACGATGCGCGCGCGCGTGTGGTTCTCGGCGTGATCCACGACGAAGTCCTCGACCACGGTCGCCAGCTGCTGACGAAGGTCGCTCGACGAAGCCCGACCCCGCCTCATCGAGTCGAGAGTCATCTGGTGACCCGAACGGGAGATCTGGTGCAGTAGGTCTTCCTTCGACTTGTGGTGCACGTACAGCGCAGCCGAGCTCGTTCCCGCTGCGTTGGTGATGTCTCTCGTGGATGTTCCATAGAATCCGCGCTCGGCAAAGGCCAAGGTGGCCGACTCCAGCAGCTTGGTCTGAGTCAGCTCGGTCCGCGAAGGAAGGTCAGGCGTCGACACGTCTTGTCCTCTCTTCAATCCTCGTTGGGCGGCGATCACCCTCCACACCGGAGCAATATCTCAGTCTAGATCGACGACCGGCGATCCTCGCCCGCTTCGCACCTCGGCCGATCGAGCGTGCGACCACAAGTCCTGGCCTCGCGGCCCCTCCGGTTACGTTACAAACAGCGAGAGCGTGTCGACGATGCACACAGGCCTGCCGCCCACGTCACGCTCCACTACGATTCGCGTTGTCACCCGATGACCCTGGTCGGTCGCGCTGACCGACAGGATTTCGGCGCCACCGCGGATCGTGGACCCGACCGGAAGTGGCGCCGGGAACCGAAGGTTGTCGCTTCCGTAGTTGACACCGATCTGGATGCCCTTGACGTCGTAGATCTCCCAGACGAACTTTGGCACCAAGGACAGCGTGAGATACCCGTGGGCGATCGTGGTGCCGAAGGGGCCCTCGGGCGCCTTCTCCGGATCGACATGAATCCATTGCTGGTCCCCCGTGGCGCGGGCGAACAGATCGATCTGGGCCTGGGTGACCGTGTGCCACTGCGAGTACCCCAGATGGGCCCCCGCAGCCTGCGTCAGATCCTCGATGCTCTCGAAGGTCCTCATTCAGATCGCAATTCGATCGAGCGTGTCATGGCCATCTCCTCATCGCATAGGAACGCCGATCAGAAGCCCGGCTCGACCTCAACCATTTACTAAGCGCTCGCTAACTGTCAAGCCCTTCGATCCAGACCGTCTGCAGATTGGTGAATTCAAGGAGTCCGTGGTCGGAGAGCTCGCGTCCGTACCCGCTCTTCTTGACCCCCCCGATCGGCACCCTCGGGTCGGATACCGGGGCCTTGTTCACGAAGACGCTGCCCACTTCGAGCTGCGCCGCGAACGCTTCGCCCATGGCCGGATCGGCGGTCCAGACCGAAGCACTCAGGCCGAACTCAGAGTCGTTGGCCAGAGCCAAGGCATCGTCCGCGTCGCGGGCCGCGATCAGGACGGCGACAGGGCCGAAGATCTCCTCGTCGAAGGCGGGTGTCCGCGGCATGACGCCGCCCAGCACGGTCGGGGTGTAGAAGTATCCATCACCGGCCATCACCTCGCCTCCGAGCAACAGTTCTGCCCCGGCTGCAATGCTGCGCGCGACCTGGACATCAACCTGAGCGCGCAGGTCGGCGCGCGCGAGGGGGCCCACCTGGGTCCGATCGTCGAGCGGATCGCCCACCACGAGTGACCGCGCCTGCTCCACGAACAGATCGGTGAACTGCTGCCGAACCGCTTCCTCGACGATGATCCGCTTCGCCGCGATACAGACCTGACCAGAGTTGTGGAACCGACTGGCAATCGCGGCACCAACCGCCGCGTACAGGTTGGCGTCGGCCAGGACGATGAAGGCGTCCGACCCTCCGAGTTCGAGCACGGAAGGCTTGATCTCCCGGCCGGCCTTCTCGGCCAGAGCCGCTCCCGCGCCCACGCTGCCCGTGACCGTCACCCCCACGATGACGTCACTCTCGATCGCCGAGGCAACGGTGGGATGGTCGGCGTTGAGCAGGCCGAAGGCACCTCGGTCGAGGCCCGCCCGATCGAACAGATCACACAGCGCCATGGCACAACCGACCGTGGTGGGTGCCGGCTTCACCAGGTACCCATTCCCTGCCAGGAGCAGGCCGACACAACCTCGCATCACCTGCCACACCGGGAAGTTCCAGGGTTCCACGGCCAGCACCACGCCCAGCGGGCGATGGTGGACACGAACGCCTGCACCGACGGCGGTCGAGTCAGGAGCCAGAACCTCCGGGGCGATGCTCACGAACCAGTCGATGGCGCTGGCGGACTTCAGCACCTCGGCCCGGGCTTCACCGATCGGCTTGCCCATCTCGGTCGTGATGATGGTTGCGAGACGCTCGCACTCCTCGCGCATGAGGGCTGCGACCCTTTCCATGACGTCGATGCGATCGCTCAGGGTGCGAGCCGCCCACCTGCGTTGCCCTGTGGCTACGAGATCGAGCCGATCGAGCAAGTCCTCGGGCTCGAGGAAGGGATAGGTGTGGACGTGCGTCCCGGTGGCGGGGTTGGTGGAGACAGCAGCAGTCATGACGTCGGACTTCCGTTCGCGCAGGGTGGACTCATCAGGTCAGCCACGCTACGGTCAATCGAGCTGTTCGAAAAGTGGACAACTACAGACAAAACACTTCTGTTGAAGAGAACGGTGACATGGACCTAATCCAACTTCAGACATTCATCGCCGTCGCGGACGAGGGCAACATCACCAAGGCCGCCCGCGCGATGCTGAGGGCGCCATCCAACGTCTCAACTCGGATCCGGCAGCTCGAGCGCGAGATCGGTGTTGCCCTTCTCGTCCGCGACAAGCGCCAAGTCACGTTGTCGGCAGAAGGAGAACGATTCCTGCACCGCGCACGACAGATCGTCGACTTGGCGCAGGATGCCAAGAACTTCGCGCGCCCTGGCGAGCCGCACGGGCTCTTCCGCCTCGGCTCGCTCGAGAGCACCGCCGCCGTCCGCATTCCCGAAATCCTCGCTCAGTATCACCTCGCCCATCGAGCGGTCGATCTGGAGCTGCGGGCCGGACCTTCGGGCTGGCTCCACCAGGAACTACTTCAGGGAAGGCTCACTGCTGCTCTGACGGACGGCCGGCCTACCTCGCCGCACCTGACGGGCCGATTGGCCTTCATCGAGTCCATGGTGGTCGTCGCGCCACTGAGTGCCGACATCTCCAGCTCGGAGTTCCGAGGGATCGGCCCTGCCGCTTTCGTGTTCGGCGAGAACTGTTCGTATCGTCAGCGGTTCGAGGCGTGGATGACCGATCTCGACATGGAGCCTGCGCGCATGGTCGAGATCCCGTCGTACCACGCGATGATTGCGTGCGTGGCAGCTGGAGCCGGCATCGCCATGGTTCCTGAGTCGCTGCTCTCGACTCTGCCCGGCGCCGCCCGGGTGCAGGTGATTCCGGTCGACGGTGAACTGGGTTCGGCCCACACCTGGCTCACCTGGCGACGAGACGGTCATTCCTCCAATCTCGACGCGCTGGTCACCCTTATGAAGTTGGGCGACGCCGACGGAGCCTGAGCGCCTCATCCTCGGGGTCGGCAGCAGCTTCGTTCAGGACTCGGGAGACGCCGCAGGACTCGCAGGGACGAACCCGGCGCGTTGATGCGCCTCAAGCTGTCACGGTGTCGAGTAGAATCTGCAGATCCGCCCGACCCAGTATCCGTGCACGACCCTGGCGCGCATGGCGATGGGTTGGTGCCAAGAGATTGACGGAAGATTGTTCCCTCTGGGTTACCGGCTGCGTGCCTCGCCCAGCACAGTGAAGTTCCAGAGGACGGCGATTCTGCGCGTCGCTGCCCGCGCTGAAGGTTTCCTTCTCTCGCGGGGCCCCACGACGACCGTCGAGGCGCCACATCACTCGCGCGGAAACTCCACCATCGGTTCGTCGTCGCTCTTCGATCCATGCCATTGCCGTGCTCCTCTGACTCCTTTAGGTGTCATCGGTGCAACGTCCGAGGCCTACATGTCCCCCCATGGCGACAAATGCTACGTGGCCCCAACTGCGTCTTCACAGTTCAGGGCCACGATCGCTGGCAATGAAACAAGGCCCCCACACCGGCGAGAGTGTGAGGGTCTTGAGTGTCCGAGGGGGGACTTGAACCCCCACGCCCGTAACCGGGCACTAGCACCTCAAGCTAGCGCGTCTACCATTCCGCCACCCGGACAGTGGTGCGAAGCCCCATGTGCGGGGCAGTGATGAACTCTAGCAAATCACCTGGACCTCAGAAGAGGTGGGACACGGCATGGATGATCAGACCGACCAGTCCACCGACCACCGTGCCGTTGATGCGGATGAACTGCAGGTCCCGGCCCACGTGCAGCTCGATGCGTTCGGCGGTGTCCTTGCCGTCCCATCGGTTGACCGTCACCGAGATGACGGTGGCGATCTCGGTGCCGTAGTTCTCCACGACGTAGACCACGATGTCGCGGATCCGGGCATCGAGTCGCTCGTTGAGGTCGTCGTCCTCGATGAGTTGCTGGCCGAAGGTCTCCAGCTCCTCGAGCAACCGGCGACGCAGCAGGCCGTTCTCGTCGCTCAGGGCCCCGATCAAGGCTCGGCGCAGGGCGTCCCACAAGTGGATCGAGGTGTCGACGACACGTGGCTGCACCACCATCCGGTTCTTCAGCGCCTCGAAGCGGTCCATCGTGGCCGGATCGTGCTGCAGCTGGTGGGCCATGTCGGCCAGCCACTGGTCGAGTGCCTGGCGAGCCGGGTGGTCCTCCACGCGGCTGATCTCGGCGACCCAGTCGACGACCTGCTGGTGCACCCAGCCGGAGACCCGCTTGTCGACCCAGGTCGGTGTCCACGACGGCGCACGATTCTCCACCAGGGCAGCGATCTCACCCTCGTGATCGGCCAACCAGCGACCCAGCTCGCCCAGCACGAGATCGACGAGTCCGACGTGTGCCCGGTCGCGCAGCACCTCTTCGAGCAGCTGACCCACGGCCGGGCTCAACGGTTCCTCGATCAGCCGCGGGATCAGCGCCTGCTCGATGATCGCGGCGACATCGCGCTCCTTGATCGAGCTCAGGGCGTCGACCGCCACCTTGGAGCCCTCGTCGACGATGCGACGGGCGTGACCATCCTGGACCAGCCACTGTCCTGCCCGGCGACTGATCTGGGCCGAGTCGACCCGCTCGGCGATGATGTCGCCGCGCAGGAAGTTGTCGCTGACGAACTCCTCGAGGCTGGCCGCCAGCTGGGTCTTGCGGCGCGGGATGATCGCGGTGTGCGGGATCGGCAGGCCCAAGGGGTGTCGGAAGATCGCGGTCACCGCGAACCAGTCCGCGATGGCACCGACCATGGCGGCCTCGCTCGCCGCGTTGACGTAGCCCCAGGCCCCGTCGCTGTCGTACGTCGCGGCGTACACCACGGCCGCCAGCAGCAGCAGCGACAACGCCAGAGCCCGCATCCGTTTGAGGTTGCGCAGCCGACCAACATCCGCATCGCTGAGGCGCATGCCGAAGTCGGTACCGGCTGGGGGTGTCTGGGTGCTCGTCACGAGACGACAGTAGTGGCGACGACGGCGCTGTACCCGCCGACGAGCCTGCGTAGACTCATCGGGTGAGCTTCAACGAGGGCGCTTCGCTGGACACCAGCCAGGTCAGTGCCGGCGGCGGTGGCGGACGCGGCCGATCCGGCGCCGTGGGCGACGATCGCATCCAGGAGAACCTCGGCGGCGGGACCGTGAACGCCGAGACCTGGACGCACGGCTCGGCCGAGTCACGCCAGAAGTGGTTCCTGACCGGATACGAGTCCGGCTCCATCACCAGCTGCGACACGTTCGCCACGAACGACCTGTGACCCGGCCCGCCGCGACCGAGAACAAGCGCCTCGGGGTCGAGATCTGGATCGTCCTGGGGCTCTCCCTGGGCGCGTCCGGCGTCTACGCCGTCGTCAACCTGATCCGCAAGGCCACCGAGCCGGGCGGACTCGCCGAGGCCACCGCGACGCTGAACTCCTCGCGCGACACCCGCGAGATCTTCGACTTCGTCTTCCAGGTGCTCGGCATCGGCTTCGCCCTCGTGCCCGTGGCACTGGCGCTATACCTGCTGTCCCTCGACTCGGTCCAGGAGACCGTCAGTGAGCGGCTGGGGCTGGACCGGCACCGCCCCCGCTTCGACCTGCTCTGGGGGTTGGGGCTGGCCGCGGTCATCGGTCTGCCCGGGCTCGGCCTGTACGGCATCGGCCGCCTGCTGGGCATCACCGCCGAGATCATCCCAGCGCCCGACGTCGCCTACTGGTGGACCATCCCGGTGCTGATCCTCGCGGCACTGCAGAACTCCATCATCGAGGAGGTCATCGTCGTCGGGTACCTGATGACCCGCCTCCAGCAGCTCCGCTGGTCGGTGCCAGCCATCATCATCACCTCGGCAGCACTACGTGGCAGCTATCACCTCTACCAGGGGGTGGGCCCGGGGATCGGCAACTTCGTGATGGGTCTGGTGTTCGGCTACTGGTTCCACCGGACCCGTCGGGTGATGCCGCTCGTCGTGGCCCACGCGGTTCTCGACATCGTGGCGTTCGTCGGGTACCTGCTGCTCGCCGACACCTTGGGCCTGACATGAGGATCTCCTACGACCCGGCCCTGCCCATCGCGGCTCGCCACGCGGAGATCAGTGAGCTGATCCGCGACCACCAGGTCGTCGTCGTCGCGGGCGAGACCGGCTCGGGCAAGACCACGCAGCTGCCCAAGATGGCGTACGCCCTGGGTCACCGATCGATCGCGCACACCCAGCCACGACGCATCGCGGCTCGCTCGGTCGCCAAGCGCATCGCCGAGGAGTGCGACGTCGAGCTGGGAGCCGAGGTCGGCTACGCCGTGCGCTTCGACGACCAGACCACCGCCGACACCGCGATCCGCCTGATGACCGACGGTCTGTTGCTGGCCGAGCTGCAGCGCGATCGCGAATTGTCGCGATACGACATGATCATCATCGACGAGGCACACGAGCGGTCGCTGGCGATCGACTTCCTGATGGGCTACCTCAAGCAGCTGCTCCCCCGCCGCCCCGACCTCAAGGTCGTCGTCACGTCCGCGACGATCGACGTCGACCGGTTCGCCGAGATGTTCGACGCCCCGGTCATCGAGGTCAGTGGACGCACCTACCCGGTCGAGGTGCGGTACCGCGCGCCTCTCGACACGGGCGCCGACGACCAGCTCGACGCCATCGCCCACGCCGTCGACGAGCTTCCCACCCAGGGCGACATCCTCGTCTTCCTGTCCGGTGAGCGGGAGATCCGTGACGCCGCGGACTACCTGGCGGGCCGCAACTACCCGCGCACCGAGATCTTGCCGCTGTACGGCCGTCTGGCCGCGGCCGACCAGAACAAGATCTTCGCGAACCACCCCGGTCGGCGCATCGTCCTGTCGACCAACGTCGCCGAGACCTCGCTCACCGTGCCGGGCATCCGTCACGTGATCGACACCGGTCTCGCGCGCATCTCGCGGTACAGCCAGCGACTCAAGGTGCAACGACTGCCGATCGAACCGATCTCCCAGGCCAGCGCCGCCCAGCGCGCCGGTCGCTGTGGTCGCGTCGCCGACGGCATCTGCATCCGGTTGTACTCCGAAGAGGACTTCGAGGCTCGGCCCGAGTTCACCGACCCGGAGATCCAGCGCACCAACCTCGCCTCCGTGCTGCTGCAGATGGCCCAGCTCGACCTCGGCAGCGTCTCGAGCTTCCCGTTCCTCGATCCCCCGGACGCTCGCGCCGTCACCGACGGCACCAACCTGCTCTACGAGCTCGACGCCCTGCACGTGCAGCCCGGGGGCAGCGCACGATTGACGACCATCGGCCGACGCATGGCCGCTCTGCCCACCGACCCGCGACTCGCGCGGATGCTGCTCGCCGCCGACCGGCTCGGCTGCCTGGCCGACGTCCTGGTCATCGTCGCCGCCATGTCGATCCAGGATCCTCGCGAGCGACCGCTGGAGCACCAGCAGGCGGCCGACGAGAAGCACAGCCGATTCCGCGAGCCCGACTCTGACTTCCTGTCCTACCTCACCCTGTGGCGCTACATCCGCACACAGCGCAAGGAGCTGTCCAGCTCGGCGTTCCGCCGGTTGTGTCGCGACGAGTACCTGCACTGGCTGCGCATCCGCGAGTGGCAGGACGTCGAGGCCCAGCTGCGCCGCACCGCGAAGGAGCTCGGACTCAAGCCCGCAACACTCGGCGGCGCTCCCGACCTCGTGCACCAGGCGCTGCTGGCCGGACTGCTGTCGCACGTCGGACTCCGTGACGCCGACGGCCGCGAGTTCCTCGGCGCCCGGCAGGCCAGGTTCATGGTGTTCCCCGGTTCGGGCCTGGCCCGCAAGCCACCTCCGCTGGTCATGGTGGGCGAGCTGGTCGAGACCAGTCGTCTGTGGGGACGCACCGCAGCGAAGATCCAGCCCGAGTGGGTCGAGGCCGCGGCGGGCCATCTGGTCAACCGCTCGTACAGCGAACCGCACTGGTCGACCAAGCGCGGCTCGGCGATGGCCCACGAGAAGGTGCTGCTGTACGGAATCCCCATCATCGCCGACCGCATCGTGCAGCTGGGTCGCGTCGACCCGGTCGTCGCGCGTGACCTGTTCATCCGGCACGCCCTGGTGCAGGGCGAGTGGCGCACGCACCACCGGTTCTTTGATGCCAATCAGAAGCTGATCGCCGGCGTCGAGGAGATGGAGGACCGGCTGC
The DNA here is from genome assembly GCF_051262695.1 of Aeromicrobium sp. CF3.5. NCBI lineage: Bacteria > Bacillati > Actinomycetota > Actinomycetes > Propionibacteriales > Nocardioidaceae > Aeromicrobium > Aeromicrobium sp. CF3.5. Next base: position 146,665 of record NZ_JBIMEZ010000007.1, on the reverse strand, counting down.
GCCGCCGCGACCTGCGCGTCGACGACGACACTCTCCACGCCTTCTACGACCAGCGCATCCCCGAGGACGTGGTGTCGGTCCGGCACTTCGACACGTGGTGGAAGCGGACCCGTCGCGACCAGCCCGACCTGCTCACCTTCGATCCGGCCATGCTCAGTCATGCCACCGGCGATGCCGAGGACGAGTTCCCGCGCGAGTGGCACTCCGACGGCGAGTCCTTCCCCCTCACCTACGCGTTCGAGCCGGGTCTGGAGGACGACGGCGTCAGCATCGACCTGCCCATCGGCCGCCTGCTCACGGTCGACGACCGGGCCTTCGACTGGCACGTCCCTGGCCACCGGGTCGAGCTGGTCACCGAGCTGATCCGCACGTTGCCCAAGTCGCTGCGTCGCGAGTTCGTGCCGGCGACCCAGGTTGCTCCCCAGCTCGTGGCGGCCATGGACCCGAATGCCGCCGATCTCAGCCACGAGCTCGTGCGCCAGATGCGCCACCGGGGCGGCACGCTGGTCGAGCCCGACGACTTCGACTTCGCGGCACTGCCCTCCCACCTGCGAGTGACCTTCCGCGTCACCGACGGTGCCGAGGTGCTCGGTCGCGGCAAGGATCTGGCAGCCCTGCGCACCGAGCTCGCCGAGCACCTGCGCGCCGACCTCACGGCGGTGGCACAGCGCGAGGAGCGCACCGGGCTGCGGCGCTGGGACGTCGGAACCCTCGACCCGACCGTCACGGCCGGCCACGTCACGGGCCATCCGGCGCTGGTCGACGAGGGCACCTCGGTCGCTCTGCGCATCCTCGACACCGAGGTCGAGCAGCGCGTCGCGATGATCAAGGGTCAGGCACGGCTGCTGTCCTTCACCCTGCCGAATCCGGTGTCCCACCTGGGGCGCTCCCTGGACCTGCACGCCAAGCTGCTGCTGTCGACCGGCCCGCACGCCGATGCCGCCGAGGTCATCGAGCAGTGCTGGTTGGCGGCACTGGAGTCACTCGTCGTCACGCATCAAGGGCCCGCGTGGGACGAGGCGTCATTTGCCCTGCTCGCCGATCTCGTGCGTCCCGACGCCGTCGAGCTCACCGAGCGGGCCGTGCAGTCGGTGCTGCAGACGCTGCGCGCCCTCGGTGACGTGACACCGCTGCCGTCGACCGAGGCCGGCGAGGACGTCCGGGTCCAGCTGTCGTGGCTGATCTATCCCGGATTCATCCGCGACACCGGGCTCGACCAGCTACGACGGCTTCCGCTCTACCTGCAGGCCGCGAGACGCCGCCTCGACGCTTTCGTCACCGACGACCTCGTCGCGGCCCAGGACCTCGAGGCCCGTTTCCACACCCGCACGGCGGGGCTGTCGACCTGGGCCCGGCTGGCGCCGGAGGTGCAGCACGTGCGGTGGGCGCTCGAGGAACTGCGCATCGGGCTGCTGGCCCAGAATCTGCGCACGGCGTTCCCGGTGTCGGTCAAGCGCGTCACTGCGCTCGTCGACGCCCTCTGATTCCCCGACCTTGGGCGCTCAGCCGACGCCCATCAGGTCGATGACGAAGATGAGGGTCTTGCCGGAGAGGCGGTGTCCGCCGCCGGCCGGACCGTAGGCGAGCTCGGGCGGGCACACGAGCTGACGGCGTCCGCCGACCTTCATGCCGGGGATGCCCTCCTGCCAACCAGCGATGAGCTGGGTCAGCGGGAAGTTGGCCGACTGCCCACGGTCCCACGAGGCGTCGAACTGCTCGCCGGTGTCGAACTCGACGCCCACGTAGTGCACGTCGACCTTGCCGCCGGCAACGGCCTCGGGGCCGTCGCCCTCGATGATGTCGGTGACCTGCAGCTCGGTGGGAGCAGGTCCTTCGATGAAGTCGATCTCAGGCTTTGAAGTCATGAAATCGATCCTTTCACACCCGTGTCGACCACGGCGTCGAGGTTGAGCGGACCGTAGATGTGCGGGAAGTCCTCCTGCCCCACAGGATCGAGCTGCCACGGACTGCTCAACCGGTCGGTGTCGATCGTGAGCAGCACCAGGTCCCCCGCGTCCGCGTAGAAGCGTGCCTGGACGTCGTCGACCTGGACCTCGGTGGCCGCATGGATGAACCCCACCTCGTCGAGGGACGCGCCGCGGGTCGAGATCCGGTACTCCCCCGCCTGCACCGCCGCCGCCCACTGGTCAGCCAGTGCGAGGTGGAAGATGATCAACTGAGTTCCTCAGCTGCACCCATCAGCTGAGTTCCTCAGCGGTGTCATTCAGTCGTGCCATGGCACGGCTGAACGCCTCGACCTCCTCAGGCGACCAGTCCGCGAGTACCTCACTCAGGCGCGCCCGCGACGTGCTGCGGTACTCCTCGAGGCTTGCGATGGCCGAACGTTCAGCCACCAGTAGCTGTGCGCGCCCGTCGTCGGGGTCGGGGATCCGCGACACCAGCTCCATGCGCTCGAGCCCGGCGATGGCTCGGCTCGCGGTCGACTTGTGCACTCCCAGCGCCTCGGCCAGCTCGGAACCTCGAATGCCGCCGGTCGCATCGCAGATCATGATGAGGAACAGGAACGAGCCGTAGTCCAGACGCGGATGGATCGCCTCGAGTCGCCGCAACGACTGCACCCGGACCCGCCGGATGAACCGCGCCAGCTCGACATCGACATCGACGAGGTCGGACAGATCGCGGTTCATGCGGTGCAGTCTAGGTGCAGACGGGTCAGCGCAGCTCCGACGAGGACAAACCGAGCAATCGGCGCGCCACGATGAGCTGCTGGATCTGCTGGGTGCCCTCGAAGATGTCGAGAATCTTGGAGTCACGACTCCACTTCTCGACCATCTCGGTCTCGCTGTACCCCAGGGTTCCGACCAGCTCGACGCACTTCAAGGTGATCTCGTTGCCCACTCGGCCTGCCTTGGCCTTCGCCATCGAGGCCTCCATGGAGTTGGGCTTGCGGTTGTCGGCCAGCCACGCCGCCTCCAGGGTCAGCAGCAGCGCTGCCTCCCAGTCCGCCTCCATCGCGATGAACGTGGCCGCAGCGTGCGACTGTGACGCCAGCGGACGGTCGTAGTCGATCACGATGCCAGCCTCCTCGAGCAGGCGACGTGTGTCCTCCAGGGCCGCCCGGGCGCAGCCGACCGCCATGCCGGCCACCAGCGGGCGCGTGTTGTCGAAGGTCGCCATCGCGCCAGCGAATCCACCCTTGATGTCGATCTCCGGGTTGCCCAGCAGGTTCTCGGCGGGAACGCGGCAGTTCTCCAGCACGATCACGGCGGTGTCGGACGCACGGATGCCCAGCTTGTGCTCGAGGCGCTCGACCCGGATGCCGGGCGTGTCCTTGGTGACGAGGAACGACTTGATCGCGGCGCGCCCCAGCTTCCTGTCCAGCGTCGCCCACACGACCACGGAGTCCGAGCGCTCCCCGGCCGTGACGTAGATCTTCTCGCCGTTGAGGACGTAGGCGTCACCGTCCTTGACCGCCGTGGTCGTGATCGCAGCCGAGTCCGAGCCGAAGCTGGGCTCGGTGATGGCCATGGAGGCCCACGTGCCCTTGAACCGCTCGAGCTGCTCGGCGTTGGCGACCGAGGCGATCGCCGAGTTGCCCAGACCCTGCCGCGGCATCGACAGCAGGAGGCCGACGTCGCCCCAGCACATCTCGATGATCGAGAGCACCGAGCTCATGTTGGTGCCGTTCTTGACCAAGCTGTCCTTGGTGTCCGCATCGTCACGGCTGCCGACCGCGCTGGCCCCGGCGCCCTGACCTGCACCGGAGTCACCCATGCCGTCGACCAGCGACGCCAGCAGGTCCAGCTCCTTGGGATAGCTGTGCTCGGCGAGGTCGTACTTGCGCGAGTTGGCGCGCAGGAAGTTGTCGGCGACGTCGTGCGCCTGCTTGATGAAGGCGCGGAACTTGTGGGGGGTGTCGAGACTGATCATGATGGTGGTCGCCCTCAGACGAGGACTGCTCCTTCCATGAGGCCGATGGCCCGCAGATCGCGGTACCACCGTTCGACCGGGTGCTCCTTGACGAAGCCGTGCCCGCCCAGCAGCTGCACACCGTCGGTGCCGATCTTCATGCCGTGCTCGGCAGCAAGGCGGCGCGCCAGGGCGATCTCACGTGAGCAGTCCTTGCCCTGCTCGGCGCGCGACGCGGCCTTGAGCGTGACGAGTCGCATGCCTTCGAGCTCGATGGCGATGTTGGCCACCATGAAGGCCACCGACTGACGGTGCGCGATCGGCTCGCCGAAGGCGTGCCGCTCCTTGACGTAGGGCTTGACGTACTCGAGCACGGCCTTGGCCGTACCCAGCGCCAGACCGGCCCACGCCAGGCGGGAGAGGCGGATGCACTCGCGGTAGTCATCCAGGGAGCCGTCGCCGAGCACGTGGTCAGCGGTGATCTCGACATCGGTGAGCACCAACCTGGTCAGTCCGGCCGCGCGCAGACCCATGCTCGGGTCGTCGACCAGCGCGAGTCCGGGCGTGCTCGACTCCAGCAGGACCAGGGTGGGCGAGCCGTCGAGCTCGACGGCCACCACGAACAGCTCTGCCTCGGTACCGCGCACGACGGCGGACTTGACTCCGTTGATCCGGTGTCCCGTCGCGGTCTTCTCGGCCGAGGTCTTCAGCACGAACGGGTCGAACAGCGGGTGAGGTTCGGCCACCGCGAGTGCGGCAGCCGGGACGTCATCGCCGGTGAACGCCGGCAGGTAGGTCTGCTGCTGGGCGTCCGACCCCCACAAGGAGATCGCCGTGGCGACCGCGGCGGGGGCTAGACAGGCGACGGCCTGGCCCATGTCGCCCTCAGCCAGTGCCTCGGCGACCAGAACACCGGTGACAGCGGAGCGTTCCTCGCTCAGACCACCGAGCGCCTCGGGGATGTTCAGCAGGGTGAGGCCGAACTCGCTGGTCTGTGCCAACACCTCCTTGGAGGTGGTGTTCGACTCCTCGGCCTCGGCGGCGGCGGGACGCAGCACCTCGGCGGCGAAGTCGCTGACGACCCCGACGATCATCGTCTGGTCCTCGGTCGGCGTCAGGTCGAAGACACCAGTCCCCGAGGAGCGGGTGAGCCGGTTGGGCGATCCCTTGCCCTGCACCTTCTTGAAGGTCCGACCCGCCGTGGCTGCGATCTGGAAACCGTTCCTGGCGCCGTGATACACGGTCCGCTCGGTGAAGCTGCGCAGCCCCAGCTTGTCGACGGCCGGCGAGCTGGCGATGCGGTTCAGCACGGCCAGGCCCAGCGCCATCGGATCCTTGGTGTTCGCCACGAGATGCTCCTCACGAGTGGATTCACGGCAACTGTAACTCGAAGTTACGTCCTCGAATACTCAGGGTATCCGACATCACCAGCCGACGGGCACACCCCGATGGACACGGCTTCAGCCTCGCGCGCAGGTGTCGATAGAGTGGGCCGGTGCCTGACAGCCCCCAGCAGCCCCCACCGTTGAGTCCCCAGAGCTGCCCCCTGCCCAGCGGTGGCTCCATCCGCGCCATCACTCGCTGGGGTACTCCGGTGATGCACCGCGAGCTGGCCGACGTCACGGACTTCGACGCGGACCTGGCGACCCTCGTCGCCGACATGACCGCGACGATGCACGCCGCCCATGGAGTCGGCCTGGCCGCCAACCAGATCGGCGTCGACCTGAAGGTCTTCGTGTTCGACTGCCCCGACGACGACGACAACCGGGTCACCGGCGTGGTGTGCAATCCACGGCTGACCCTGCCCGAGGGCAAGGACCGACAGCTCGAGGAGGCAGACGAGGGCTGCCTGTCACTTCCCGGCGCGTTCACAGCCTGCGCGCGACCCGACCAGGCCCATGTCGCCGGATTCGACCACACCGGCGCGCCCGTGGAGTTCGTCGGTACCGGGCTGCTCGCACGCTGCCTGCAGCACGAGACCGACCACCTGCACGGCACGGTGTTCGGCGACCGCGTGCCCGAACGAGCCCGAAAGAAGCTGCACAAGGAGCACAGGGAGCTGGCCGAGGACTACCCCGACGACTGGCCCATTACGATCTTGGTGGACGAGGGGTAGGTTCGAACCACGACCACCGCACGCGACTTTCTTGGGGGGAGTACACCGTGGCGCTGATGCCATTTCTGGATGATCCACACGCCGTAGCAAGACTTCTTCGTCTGGTGCGACTCACGTCCCATCCGCGCGTCGTCAGCGACCAGCACCTGCGGGACGCCGGCTTCGGCCTCGACGAGACCGCTGGGTTGGTCGATCTGCTGTGCGCGCTCGGCATGATCGACGCGAGGCGGCAACCCACCACGATCTGGACCGAGTACCGGCACTCGGCCACACCTCGCCGGGTGCTCGCGAAGTCGATGCGCCACGCATATCCCGCGTTCTTCGCGACCCTTCCCCGGCCTGATCGTCACGACGACATCGCCCTACGACTGATCGCCGAGGACCGCACCCAGCTCGACCCGACCGAGGTGGCCCTCGTGGTCGCCACCTTCCGCGAGCTGTGCCGGGCTGCAGGGCTCGGTCGCGCCTCCCACGCGCGCGCGGTTCACATCCCCATCACCGCGGCCGTGCCGGTGCGTTCTGCCATCCTGCGTGAAGTCGCCGATCTACTCACGGTCGGCCATGCCGATCTCGACGACGCGCACGCCTGCCTGGCGGACGGGCTGCATCGTGCCGCTCACGTAGCCGCGTGGAACGGATTGTCCGCCGTGGCGTTGATCCGCATCACGTCCGACGAGTTCAGCGCGCTGAGAGCGGTTCGTCCCGACTGGAACGTGTCGACGGTCGCCGAGGTCGCACGTCGTACACGCGGTCGCGTCCTGATCGACCTGCTGGTCGAGATGGGCCTGGTCGATCCCTATGACGAGTTCTCGATCGCGGCCTTGCTCGAGCGTCGCGACCGGTGCGCCCGCCCGACCCCCTATCGACCGACCGCCGAGGAGACCCGCGACTACCTCGATCAGGTCGTGGCTCGCACGGGAGAGTTGTCGTCCACCGAGGATCGGGTTACTCCACCGCTGGACGACGATGCGGAGTGGCCGTCGGCCGTAAGGCCCAGCAGGCGACGGCAACCGACGCCGCAGCGTTGAGCGAATCGATGCCGGCCGTCATGGGAATCGTCACCCGCAGATCGGCGCCATCCTCCCAGCGTCGACTCAGTCCATGCCCTTCGGAGCCCACCACCAGGGCGAGCCGCTCGACATCGCTCGGTACGTCATCGATCGGCACGGCTCCGGCGCCGACCGTGAGTGCACAGGTCGTGAAGCCTGCCGCTCGCAACAGGTCCGGTGCGTCGTACCAGTCGTCGATCCGGGCGTAGGGCAGGCCGAAGACAGCTCCCATGGAGACCTTGATCGCGCGGCGGTACAACGGGTCCGCACAGCGCGGGGACAACAGGACCGCGTCGAACCCGAGCGCGGCCGCGCTGCGGAAGATGGCCCCGACGTTGGCGTGGTCGGCCAGGTCCTCCATCACGATGACCCGCTGAGCCAGCCGCAGCACGTCGGCAGCCGCAGTGGGCGCGGGACGCTCCAGGGCTGCCAGCGCCCCGCGATGCACGTGGAATCCGGTGATCGACTCGATGGCGTCGTCGGACAGCACGAAGCACGGTGCCTCGGTGCTGTCGAGCACGTCGGACAGACCGAGCAACCAGCGTTCGGACATCAGGAACGAGGCCGGAGTGTGCCCCGACTCCACGGCACGACGCACGACCTTCTCGCCCTCGGCGAGGAACACTCCGTGGTCGGCCTCCAGCTTCTGGCGCAGCTGCACGTCGCGCAGGTGCACGTAGTCCGCGAGGCGAGGATCGGTCGGATCCTCCAGTCGTACGATCATGGCCACGGCGCTAGCGTAGTCATCATGAGCCTTGACCGATCTGTCACTCCCGATCCCTATCCTCTGCTTCCCACCGTTGCCTCCTTCACCGTGACCAGCACCGATGTCACCGACGGACAGCCGTTGTCCGATGCGCAGGTCAACGCGCACGGCGACACCTCACCGCAGCTCTCCTGGAGTGGCGCGCCGGAGGGAACGAAGTCCTTCGTCGTCACCTGCTTCGACCCCGACGCCCCGACCGTCTCAGGCTTCTGGCACTGGAACGCGATCGACCTGCCCGCCGACACCACCGAGCTGGCTGCCGGCGCCGGTGCGTCCGACGACTCGTTGCCCGGCGCTGCCTTCCACGTGCGCAACGACGGCGGCAGCAACGCCTTCATGGGCGCCGCTCCCCCAGAGGGCGATCAGGTCCATCGCTACTACTTCGTCGTCCACGCGGTGGGCGAAGAGACCCTCGGCGTCGATGCGGACACGTCCCCCGCCGTGGTCGGGTTCAATCTCGCGTTCAAGACCCTCGGCCGCGCGATCATCCACGGCACCTACCAGCACTGACGGGCTGGGACGGAACCCAGTGCTTGGGTTGGGCTCACGGGCTGGTCGTCCGCATGATGGACCTCACGAGTCACCCGTAGCCCATCCCGCCCAGCAACCTCACGGGTCACGCCACCCCCGAGTCTCGTCCACAGCTCCGGCGAAGCCGGAAGACAGACGCTTCGACCCCTCGGCGATCGCAACTTGGCGTCCCGGTCAGCTTCGCGTCAGCCGGCGTACGACGTCGCGATGTCGCGGACCTTCTCGACGTACGCCATCGAGTTGTTGTAGGAGAACACCGCCGGGACCCATCCCTCGGCCGTGAGGTCGCGCTCAGCGCCCTCGGCCGACAGGCACAGGTGGTTGGCCGCGCCCCGGGCCGCATCGTCGATGTCGTCGGGATTCTTCTCCCCGTCCCCATCACCGTCGGCGCCGTAGCGCTCCCACGACGACGTGAGGAACTGGAACGGCCCGACGGCACGGTCCCACTCGTCGTCGCCGTGCAGCTCGGCGGACTCCGGCGTGGACTCGATCGCACGGGTTCCGTTGGTCCCGTCGAGCGCCGGACCGATGATGGGCTGGTCCGGCACACCACCGGCGTCCAGGCCGGCGCCGCCGAGCGTGCCGTGCGCGGACTCCACCGAGCCGACTCCTGCGATGGTGTTCCACCGCAAGCCACACGTGGGCAGCTCGTCGGCGGCGGCCACCTCGGTCGCGGCGTAGGCCTCCATCGCGCGCACCGGGATGCCGTGGGTCTGTGCGGTCGCCGCCACCCAGTCCGGATCAGGCTCGCCCGATGACACCGTCTCGACCCGCTCAGCGGCGGTCGGGGCCGGACCGTCGGGTCCGGCGGCGCGGTCGTCGTCGCCAGGACGAACGACCAACCACCCGACCACCACGAGAGCAGTCACGGCCACTGACACGGTCACGACGAGTCGTTCTCTACGGCTGGTCACCCTGCCAGCATGTCAGTCGGGACCAAGACTCAGGACGGGCCCTGATCACCCTCCGGCGGCGGTGTCTGAGCACTGCCTCCCGACGACGGCAGCACCGGCCCGCCGGACGACGCACCGGGCCGTTCGGCCTGCCGAGCAGCGTCGATGGCCTCCTGGACGGCCTTGGACGTCTCCGGGCCATCAGTGACGTCGTCGACGACGGACTCGTCGAGATCGACCCGATTCTTGTTGCCCCCGCCGTCGACCGGGATGGAGCCGACCGTGCCTCCCAGCGTGCCCAGCGCCTGGGTGAGCTCGGCCGGGATGATCCACGTGGTGGCGTTGTCACCCTCGGCGATCTTCGGCAACATCTGCAGGTACTGGTACGACAGAAGCTTCTGATCCGGATTTCCGTCGTGAATCGCCTGGAACACGGCGCCGATGGCCTGGGCCTCGCCCTGAGCGCGAAGGATCTGGGCCTGCCGGTCACCCTGGGCGCCCAGGATCTGGGCCTGTCGGTTGCCCTCGGCGTTGAGGATCGCGGCTTGCTTCTGGCCCTCGGCGGTCAGGATGGCCGACTGGCGATCGCCCTCGGCGGTCAAGATGATGGCGCGCTTGTCACGATCGGCGCGCATCTGCTTCTCCATCGCGTCGTTGATCGAGGGCGGCGGATCGATGCCCTTGAGCTCGACGCGGTTCACGCGGATGCCCCACTTGCCGGTCGCCGAGTCCAGCTCGCCGCGCAGACCGGAGTTGATCTGGGTGCGGCTCGTGAGGGCGTGCTCGAGGGTCATGCCACCGATGATGTTGCGCAGGGTGGTCATGGTCAGCTGCTCGATGGCCTGGATGTAGTTGGCGATCTCGTACGTGGCCGCGACCGGGTCGGTGACCTGGAAGTAGATGACGGTGTCGATCGAGACCGTCAGGTTCTCCTCGGTGATCACCGGCTGCGGCGGAAAGGACACGACCTGTTCACGCATGTCGATGCGGTAGGCCACGCGATCGATGAACGGGGTGACGATGTTGAGGCCGGCGGTCAAGGTGGTGCGGTACTTGCCGAAGCGTTCCACGACGCCGGCAAAAGCCTGCGGAATGATCTTGACCGTCATGGAGACGGCCACGATCGCCATCAGGGCGAGCAGGGCGAGGACGATCGTCAGTGCGATGCCCCCTGGGGACTCGAAGAACATCAGGACTCCTGGGTGGGGGCGGTGGGACTGGTGACAGCAACGATGACGGCTGTGGCGCCCTCGATGCGAATGACACTGACTTCGGTGTCAGTGTCGAAGGTGGCCTCGTCGAGATCGGCACGAGCCGACCACAGCTCTCCGGCCAGGCGTACCCGACCATTGAAGCGATCAACCGGCTCGACGACCACAGCGATCCGGCCGACCTGGGCGTCGTGCCCCTGGGTGAGGGTCGGCCCATCGTGAAGACGCTCGACCAGCGAAGGCCGCAGCAGGGCCAGCAGGGCGGTCGAGACGACGGCGAAGACGAGGACGGAGAGCCACACCGGCGCACCCAGGGCCGACGCGGCTGCCGCGGCCAAGGCGCCGGCAGCGAACATCAGCAGCACGAGCTCGAGGCTGAACATCTCGATGATGACGAGCATCACCGCGATGACCACCCAGATCACCCACGGATTGTCGTTGAACAGGTCCATCGCACTCTCCGATCAGTGAGCTGTGTGCATGTGGTGCTAGTGAGCTCTGTACATCTGGTCGCTAGTGAGCTCTGTGCCCGAATGCTGCCCGACGAGCGGTGTAACGTCCACCGCTGCTCTCCAGCTCCAGCTTGGTTCCGAACGTGCGGCTCAGGTTTGCGGCCGTCAGAGTCGACTCCATCGGCCCGGCCGAGACGACGTGCCCATCGCGCAGCAGCATGGCGTGGGTGAAGCCGACGGGAATCTCCTCGACGTGGTGGCTGACCATGATCAACACGGGCGCTGACGGGTCCGACGACAGAAGCTCGAGGCTGGCCATCAGGTCCTCGCGTGCACCGAGGTCGAGACCGGCGCTGGGCTCATCGAGCAGCAGCATCTCCGGATCGGTCATCAGGGCCCGGCCGATCAGCACCCGCTTGCGCTCCCCCTCCGACAGCGTGCCGAAGGTGCGTCCGGCCAGGTGAGCGATGCCGAGCTCAGCCATGATCTGACTGCACTGCTCGACATCGAAGTCCTCGTACTCCTCGCGCCAACGACCCGAGACGCCGTAGGCAGCCGACATGACGACGTCCGAGGCCGACTCGGTGGGCGGGATCTGGTCGGCGACCCGCGTGCTGGTGTGGCCGATGCGCGTCCGCAGCTCGAACACGTCGACCTTGCCCAGCCGCTGGCCGAGGATCTTGACCTTGCCCGACGTGGGATGCAGCGTCGCTCCGGCCAGCTGGAGCAGCGTCGTCTTGCCCGCACCGTTGGGACCCAGCACGATCCACTTCTCCCCCTCGCGCACGGTCCAGCTGACCTGTGCCAGGAGCGTCTTGTCCCCGCGCACGATGCTGACCTTCGACAGGTCGAGCGCGGTCGACATGCAATCTCCTGAGGGTGGATGACGGGTGTGACCAAACCTACCGTGCTCGCGCGAACCGCTGACGATAGCCTCGTCGACGATGACCCTGCCCGTGCCGACCACGCATTTCACCGACCCCACCGTGCTCGTGACGCTGGTGGGGCCGGACCAGAGCGGTGTCACGACGCGCCTGTTCGAGGCAGTCTCGGCCCACGATGTCGAGGTGATCGACGTGGAACAGCTCGTGGTGCGGGGCAAGCTCATCCTCAGCACGCTGCTGAGCGCACCGGACGACGTGACAGCCCTCGAGCACACCGTGACCGAGGTGGCCGAGGGATTCGGCCTGCAATCCACGGTCGAGCACGGCACGGGTGACAACAGGCCGCGCCGGGTTGGACGCGCCCGAGTCATCGTCCTCGGCTCACCGCTCAGGCCTGCTGCGCTGGCCGCTCTCGCCGCCGAGATCCGCCGCCTGGGCGGCAACATCGACCGCATCATCCGCATGGCCCGCTACCCCATCACGGCAATCCGTCTCGAGGTCTCCGGTGCCGACCCGGACCTCCTCCAGGCCGATCTGGCCGCTGTTGCCTACGAGCACGGCATCGACCTGGCGGTCCGCGAGGCGGGGATCGGCGAACACGCCCAGCGGTTGGTCGTCATGGACGTCGACTCCACACTGATCCAGGGCGAGGTGATCGAGATGATCGCGGCCCACGCGGGTTACGAGGTCGAGGTCGCCGCCGTCACCGACCGCGCCATGCGCGGCGAGATCGACTTCGCGGACTCGCTGCACCAGCGGGTCGCGCTGCTTGCAGGCGTGCCGCTGACCGCGCTCGACGACGTGTACCGGTCGTTGGAGTACACGCCCGGCGCCCGCACCCTGATCCGCACCCTGAAGCGACTCGGCTACAAGTTCGCGCTGGTCAGCGGCGGCTTCACGCACCTGATCGATCGGATGGCGGACGAGCTGGGCATCGACTACCACGCCGCCAACGAGCTCGAGGTCGTCGACGGTCACCTGACGGGCCGACTCGTCGGGACCGTGGTCGATCGGGCCGGCAAGGCCGAGGCATTGCGCACCTTCGCCGATCACGCTGGGATTCCGGTCAAGAACACCGTTGCCATCGGGGACGGCGCCAACGATCTCGACATGTTGGCGGCGTCGGGACTAGGCATCGCGTTCAACGCCAAACCCGTCGTGCGCGACCAGGCCCGCACCTCGGTCAACGTGCCCTACCTGGATGCGATCGTCTACCTGCTGGGCATCACGCGCGAGGAGATCGAGGCGGCCGACGCCGCCGACTGAGCGCCGTCAACCCGTTTCCGGGAACAACCAAAGGCCTCAGGTGGTTCAACAATTCATGGCCACCCCCACTCTCGTGCGCCCGACGACGCGCCTGTCGCACCGCGCAGGATTCTGGGTCGGCCTTGCCGCCACCTTCGCCATGCTGGTCGGCGCCGCAGCACCTTCACCGTTCTACCCCGTGCTGCAGGCCGAGCTCGGCTACTCCCAGGCCACCAGCACCATCGTGTTCGCAATCTATGCGGTGGCACTCCTGGTCACTCTCCTGATCACCGGATCGCTGTCGGACCACGTGGGACGTCGCCCAGTCCTGTCGATCGGGTTCTTCGTTCTCGCGCTCAGCATGCTGCTGTTCTGGCACGCCGACACGGTGACCGTCCTGCTCGCCGCGCGGACGGTGCAGGGCCTGGCCACCGGACTGCTCCTGTCCACCCTCGCTGCTGTCGTGGTCGACTTCGAGTCACCCGACCGACCCCATTCGGCGGCGACTCTCAACAGCTCCTTCCCACTCGCCGGACTGGCCGCCGGCGCACTGGCCGGCGGCGTGGCGATCGAGCTGCTCAGCAGCCCGCTGGCCGTGATCTTCGGTGCCCTCGTCGTTCTGTACGTGGTGTTCGGCGCCGTCGTGTGGACCCTGCCGGAGACGTCCGCGCGACACGAGGGAGTCATGGCCTCGCTGGTACCGCGCATCGGGCTGCCCCGCACGGCGCGGTCGGCGTTCAACCGCAGCGCGCCCGCCGTGTTCGCCGGCTGGGCGACAGGCGGCTTCTACCTCTCGCTGGGCGCCCCCTTGGTGCAGCAGACGTTCGACGAGCCCAGTCCCGTCCTGCAGGGCCTCGTCGTCACGGCGCTGACCGGATCCGGCGCGCTGAGCGTCTACCTGGCCCGCAGCTTCACCCCTCGCCACATCACGCTCTACGGGACGGTGGCGTTGGCCGTCGGGACCGGCCTCGGCATGATCGCGATCAGCCAGGAATCACTGATCGGCTTCTTGGCGACCGCCGTCGTGGCCGGCAGCGGGTTCGGCACCACGTTCATGGGCATCATGCGATCCATCACGCCGACCGTCGGGCCTGAAGAACGCGGCGAGCTGTTCTCGACCGTCTTCGTCATCAGCTACCTGGCGTTCGGAATCCCCGCCGTTGCGGCAGGATTCGCCTCCCCCATCCTGGGGATCGGCACCACGGCGACCGTCTACGGCGCCGTGGTGGTGGCCCTGTCGGTCACCGCCGCGCTGCTGCGCCGATTCACGACGCGCGACTGACGTCCTGCTCGGACTGGTCCTACTCGTCGTCCTCGAGTCGGAAGCCCATCTTCATCGTCACCTGGTAGTGCGATGCCGTGGTGTCGGTGATCTGGCCTCGAATGCCGGTGACCTCGAACCAGTCGAGGTGTCGCAGGGTCTGCCCGGCACGGGCGATTCCGTTCTCCACCGCCTCGGTGATGCCATCCGGTGAGGTGCCTACGATCTCTGTCACGCGATAGGTGCGATTGCTCATGAGCCCATCATGCCCGTCAGCCGGCTCGACCTGAGGAGTCGGGCACTGCGACGTAGACTGAACACATGACTGACGGTCAAGAACGCAAGCCGCGTGGCCAAGAGGTCTTCTCCATCACCTCGGCGCCCGAGTCGCACACATCCGAGCTGGGAACCCGCGAAAAACGCTATGCCATCTCGATGGGGATCCGCACGTTGTGCTTCATCGGAGCAGTCATCGTCAGCGGCCCGTTGCGCTGGGTCCTGATCGCGGGAGCCGTGATCCTGCCCTACACCGCCGTGATCCTCGCCAACGCGGGCGTGCGTCGCAAGAGCGATGGCCCGTCGCCATTCGGCCCCGAGGCCAAGGGACAGATCGAGCAGTGAGCGATCAGCTCATCTGTTCGTCGAAGGGGTGCACGGCCGCGGCCGCGCAGCAGGTCGTGTGGAACAACCCCAAGGTGCACACGCCGGACCGCCGCAAGACCTGGTTGGCGTGCCCCGAGCACGAGCAGACCCTGCGCCGGTTCCTCGATGCTCGCGGCTTCTACCTGGCCACCGAGCCGCTCTAGCCGCCGATCGCGGACATGGGCCGCGAGGACTGCAGGAAGCTCGGATCGTTGATGCCGTGACCGGGCAGCTTGGTCATCATCGCCGCGGCCCAACGCTCGGCGATCTCGAGGTCGCTGGCGCCATCGCGCAGGGGAGCACGCAGATCTGACTCGTCACGGGCGAACAGACAGTTCAGGATCTGGCCGTCGGCGGTCAGACGCACGCGGTTGCAGTCCCCGCAGAAGGGCCGCGTGACTGATCCGATGATGCCGACCGTGTGCGGTCCGTCGTCGACGAGGAACTTCTCCGCGGGGGCCGACCCACGACCCTCCAGGGGCGTGAGGGTGAACTCCTCGGAGATCAGACCGAGCGTCTCGTCGGCGGTGATCATCTGGGCCCGGCTCCAGCCGTGCTGGGCATCCAGCGGCATCTGCTCGATGAAGCGCAGCTCGTAGTCACGTTCCATGCACCAGCGAAGGAGCGCGGGGCCCTCGGTCTCGTTGTGCTCGCGCAGCAGCACTGCATTGACCTTGACCGGCCCGAGACCAGCGTCCTGAGCCGCCGCGAGACCGTCGACGACGTCCTGCCAGCGGTCGCGTCGGGTGATGCGGGCGAACACCTCCGCGTCAGTGGTGTCGAGGCTGATGTTGACGCGATCGAGTCCCGCCTCCGCCAACGCCTTGGCCGTGCGCTTGAGGCCAAGACCGTTGGAGGTCATGGCCGTGCGCGGGCTCCCCGAGCCGTCGCGCAGCGTCATCGCCTTGGTCGCGGAGATCAAGCCGGGCAGCCCCTTGCGCAGCAACGGCTCGCCACCGGTGAAGCGGACGTCGGTGATGCCGAGGTGCTCGACGCCGATGCTGATCAGCCGCACCAGCTCGTCGTCTGTGAGGGTCTGGTCGGTGGGCATCCACTCCAGTCCCTCGGCGGGCATGCAGTACTGACAGCGCAGGTTGCACCGGTCAGTCAGCGACACGCGGAGGTCAGTCGCGATGCGGTCGTGCTGATCAATGAGCTCCATGGTGTCCATCGTAGGGTCGGGGTGTGTATCGCTTCTTGTTGAATCGACGATGGTTGGCGCTCCTGGCCTTCGTGATCGTGTTCGGCGCAGTCTGCTTTCGACTCGGACTCTGGCAAATTCACCAGCTCGATCGTCGCCTGGATCGCAATGAGGTCATCACCGATCACTTCAGCACGGCACCGGTCGATCTCGATTCCGCCGCACCTGTCGGCACCACCATCGACGCCGATTCGGCGTGGACGCGAGTCACGATGCGCGGCACCTACGACGCGGCCAGCGCCGCGTCGGTCAAGTTCACCTCACGAGATGGCGCTCCCGGCGTCGACGTGGTGGTGCCACTTCGCCTCGACGACGGCACTGCGGTCCTCGTGAACCGGGGGTGGATGGAGACGGCCAACTCAAACGCCCGGCCCGACCTGCCCGCCCCGCCGAACGGCGAGGTGACCGTGCGGGGTTGGTTGCGTCAGGACAACAACGCCGGCGGAGACGCTGTTCGAATCTTCGATGGACAGATCCGCGCGATCGACAGCGACGGATTCAGCGAGTTCGTCCCCTATGAGCTGCGCGATGGTTTCGTCAACGCCCAGGAGGAGTCACCAGAATCGACACCGGCAGCTGCCCTGGAGGCCGAGCCCGAGCCCGAGCTGGGCCAGGGCCCGCACTTCTTCTACGCGTTGCAGTGGTGGTTCTTCGGCATGATCGGCATCACGGGCTACATCTGGTTCGCGATCTCGGAGGCTCGCGACCGTCGCCGCGCTCGCACCGGCCCTCGACAGGACTCCGAGCGTGAGGTCGCATCCCCCGTCTCGGCTTAGTACGACTAGCGCGCGCGACGAATCCGGATGGGCCCCTTGGCCGTGGACGGGTCGACGACCGCGCCGCGCTGGGTGATCTGGACCTCTCCGGCCGCGACCAGTCGTCGGGCCGCGCGACGGGCCGGCTCCATGAGATCACGCCAGGCGTCGGCATCTGTGCCGGACGAGACGGCCTTCGCCGCCTCGGAAGGGCAGATCGACGACTCCGCAGACCGTGACCCGAGCAGCTCACGGATCGAGTCCTCCAGCGCCTGATCGGTGGTGGTCACGCCACGCTTGCGACACGCGGCCGAGCAGTAGCGCACCTGCTCCCAGTCGCGCTCCCACTTCTTGCGCCACTGGATCGTTCGCCCGCACGCATCGCAGGTCTTGTCCTCAGGCAAGGGCGACGAGCTCGGCGTAGGTGTCGGACCAGAGGTCCTCATCGCCGTCCGGCAGCAGCAGGACCCGGTCGGGCTCCAGTGCGGTGACGGCGCCCTCGTCGTGCGAGACGAGCACGATGGCGCCCTCATAGGTGCGGATGGCGCGCAGCACCTCCTCGCGCGAGGCAGGGTCGAGGTTGTTGGTCGGCTCGTCGAGCAGCAGGACGTTGGCGCTGGAGACGATCAGGCTCGCCAGCGCGAGTCGGGTCTTCTCGCCACCAGACAGGACGGCAGCTGGCTTGGCCGTGTCGTCGCCGCTGAACAGGAACGAGCCGAGCACGCTGCGCGCCTCGGTGTCGGTCAGCTGCGGGGCGGTGTCCTGCATGTTCTCCAGCACCGTGCGCGAGGTGTCGAGGGTCTCGTGCTCCTGCGCGAAGTAACCGATCTTGAGGCCGTGTCCTGGCAGAATCTCTCCGGAGTCGGCCTTCAGCGCACCTGCGAGCATGCGCAGCAGGGTGGTCTTGCCAGCGCCGTTGAGCCCGAGGATGACCACGCGGCTCCCCTTGTCGATCGCGAGGTCGACACCGGTGAAGATCTCCAGCGACCCGTAGGACTTGGACAGCCCTTCAGCCATCAGCGGAGTCTTGCCGCACGGGGCGGGCTTGGGGAACTTGATGTTCGCGACCTTGTCGTTGGCCCGCTCGCCCTCGAGGCTGGACACGAGCTGGTCGGCGCGTCGCAGCATCTGTTGCGCGGTGGATGCCTTGGACGCCTTGGCCCGGAACTTGTTGGCCTGGGTGGTGAGGGCATCTGCCTTCTTGACCGCCAGGGCTCGCTCACGCTTGCGACGCTGCTCGTCGGCCTCGCGCTGCTTGAGGTAGGAGTTCCAGCCCATGTTGTAGATGTCGATCGTGGAGCGGTTGGCGTCGAGGTACAGGACCTTGTTGACCGTCTCCTCGATCAGGTCGACGTCGTGGCTGATGATCACCAGACCGCCGGAGAAGTTCTTCAAGAACCCACGCAACCAGGTGACCGAGTCGGCATCGAGGTGGTTGGTCGGTTCGTCCAGCAGCAGGGTGTCCGCGTCGGAGAACAAGATGCGTGCCAGCTCGATGCGACGTCGCTGACCGCCCGACAGCGTCGACAGGGGTTGCTCCATGACGCGCTCGGGAAGACCCAGGCTGGTGGCGATGGTCGACGCCTCGGACTCAGCTGCGTACCCGCCGCCCGAGGAGAAGGTCGCCTCGGATCGGGTGTAGGCCTTCATCGCCTTGTCGGCGATGTCGGGGTCGGGTGATCCCATGTCGATCTCGGCCTTGCGCATGGCGGTGAGCGCCTCGTCGAGCCCACGGGCGCCGAGGATGCGGTCGCGGGCGGTGGTGGCGAGGTCGCCGCTCTTGGGGTCCTGGGGCAGGTAGCCGACGGTGCCCGTGGACGTGATGGCTCCCTCGGCGGGATCCCCGTCGCCGGACAGCATGCGGGTGAGAGTCGTCTTGCCGGCGCCATTGCGGCCGACCAGACCGACCTTGTCGCCGGAGTCGACCCGGAACGAGACATCGGACATGAGGACACGGGCGCCGAAACGCAGCGTCACATTGCTGACGGTGAGCATGAAGTAACTTTCAGATCAGGGTGTGCAAACGGAGTCGAGGCGATGCCTCGACGTCATTCCCGCTGGTAGAAAGCCACGACACCACTGTACGGGTGATGGGCTCGATCCCCCGAATCCGCCGCCGTGAGGTGCCTCACCCACCCGCCGGCGAATCACGTAGACCCAGGTCTGCGTGACTCGTCAGCGGGCCTGCGTGACTCCTCAGCCGATGTTGAAGCCGAGGGCGCGCAGCATCTCGCGGCCGTCGTCGGTGATCTTGTCCGGGCCCCACGGCGGCATCCAGACCCACTCGATGCGGAAGTCGTTGACGATGCCGTCGAGGGCGGCGCGGGTCTGGTCCTCGATGACGTCGGTCAGCGGGCACGCCGCAGACGTCAGTGTCATCGAGAGCACCGTGTTGCTGTGCTCGTCGACGTCGGCGCCGTAGACGAGGCCGAGGTCGACGACGTTGATGCCGAGCTCGGGGTCGACGACGTCCTTCATGGCCTCGATGACGTCCTCCTCGGTGGTTCCGCCGGTCGCGCCGGACGGCGTCGAGGTGTCGACGTCAGGAAGGTCGGAGTGGTCGATGTCGGTCATGCGGTCTCCTGAGTTGATTCTGGGGAGGTTGATTCTGGGGAGGTGGAAGCGGTGCTGGATCCAGCCTGCAGCGCGGCATCCTTGAACGCCATCCAGGACAGCAGTGCGCACTTGACGCGGGCCGGAAACTTGGACACGCCGGCGAACGCGATGGCGTCCTCGAGAACGTCCTCGTCGGGCTCGATCTTGCCCTTGCCCTGCATCAGCTCGGTGAACGAGTCGAGCACGGCCATGGCGTCGTCGACCTGCTTGCCGACGATCAGCTCGTTCATGACTGACGCAGCGGCCTGGCTGATCGAGCAGCCCTCGGCGGCGTAGGACACGTCGGCCACGGTGCTGCCCTCGAGATGGACCCGCAGGGTGATCTCGTCGCCACAGGTGGGATTGACGTGGTGGACCTCGGCCTCGAACGGGTCACGCAGACCCGATCCGGTCTTGGCCTTGTAGTGATCGAGGATGATCTCCTGGTAGAGCGCATCGACGTGGGTGGCGTCGGTCATGGTGTCCCTCCTCGCCGGACTCGGGCGATCTCAAGCATCAAAGTAGTTCTGGGTGTGGCGCAGCGCCTCAACGAGCGCATCGATCTCCTGCGTCGTCGTGTACAGGTAGAACGACGCACGGGTGGTCGACTGCACCCCGAACCGCAGATGGGCCGGCTTGGCGCAGTGGTGCCCGGCGCGCACGGCGACGCCGCGCGAGTCCAGCAGCTGGGCGACATCGTGCGGGTGCACGTTCTCGAGGGTGAAGCTGATCGCTCCCCCACGATCGACTGCCTCGGTGGGGCCCACGACCGTGAGCCCGTCGACCTGCTGCATCGCCTCGAGTGCATAGGCGGTGATGTGCTGCTCGTGGGCGGCGACCTGGTCCATGCCGATGCCCGTGAGGTAGTCCGCTGCTGCTGCCAGGCCGACGGCCTGGGCGATGGGCGGAGTACCTGCCTCGAACCGCGCCGGGGGGCGCGCGAACGTGGAGCGCTCCATCGTGACGGTCTCGATCATCTCGCCGCCCCCGAGGAACGGCGGCAGCTCGGCGAGCACGTCGTAGCGGCCCCACAACACACCGATGCCCGTGGGGCCGACCATCTTGTGGCCGGTGAACGCGACGAAGTCTGCACCCAGTGTCGACAGGTCGACCGGGATCTGCGGCACGGCTTGCGAGCCGTCGATGACGACGAGTGCCCCGACCTCCTTGGCCCGGGCGATGATCGTGTCGAGCGGGTTGATGGTGCCGAGCATGTTCGAGACCCAGGTCAGCGAGACGACCTTGGTGCGCTCGGTGATGAGGGTGTCGAGGTTCGACAGGTCGAGCCGGCCGTCGTCGGTGACGCCGAACCAGCGCAGCGTCGCATCGTTGCGCTGGCACAAGAGCTGCCAGGGCACGATGTTGGAGTGGTGCTCCATCTCGGTGATGACGATCTCGTCGCCTGCCCCGACCCGGTACGGGCTGCCCGGCGCTGCATCACCCAGCGTGCGCGCGACCAGGTTGAGCGCCTCGGATGCGTTCTTGGTGAACACGACCTCCTCGCGCAGCGGAGCGCCGATGAACTCCGCGATGCGGGTTCGCGCGTCCTCGAAGGCTTCGCTGGCCTCCGCACCGAGCTGGTGCATGGCGCGGGCGACGTTGGCGTTGTGCAGGCGGTAGTGACGCTCGATCGCGTCGATCACCTGGGTGGGCTTGTGAGAGGTGTTGGCGCTGTCGAGATAGACCAGCGGAAGGTTCCCGGCCATGCGCCGGTGCAGGATGGGAAAGTCCTCGCGCACCTTCTGCACGTCGTAGGACGTCGCTCCCTCGAGCACGGTCATCAGACTGACGCAGCCTTCACATACTTGTCGTAGCCCTCCGCCTCGAGCTGGTCCGCGAGCTCGGGACCTCCCTGCTCGGCGACCTTGCCGCCCACGAACACGTGCACGTAGTCGGGCTTGATGTACTGCAGGATCCGCGTGTAGTGCGTGATCAGCAGGACGCCGCGGTCACCGGCCTCGGTGTAGCGGTTCACGCCGTCGGAGACCACACGCAGTGCGTCGATGTCGAGGCCCGAGTCGGTCTCGTCGAGCACGGCGAACGTGGGGTTGAGCAGCTCGAGCTGGGCGATCTCGTGGCGCTTCTTCTCGCCACCGGAGAAGCCCTCGTTGACCGAGCGCTGAGCGAATTCCTTGTCCAGCGTGACCCGCTCGAGCGCGGCGTTGACGTCCTTGATCCAGGTGCGCAGCTTGGGAGCCTCGCCGTCGATCGCGGTCTTGGCGGTCCGCAGGAAGTTCGCGACCGAGACACCGGGGACCTCGACCGGGTACTGCATCGCGAGGAACAGGCCCGCACGGGCGCGCTCGTCGACGGTCATCTCGAGGATGTTCTGGCCGTCGAGCGTGACGGTGCCGCCGGTGACGGTGTACTTGGGGTGGCCGGCGATGGAGTAGGCGAGGGTGGACTTGCCTGAGCCGTTGGGGCCCATGATCGCGTGCACCTCACCGGACTTCACGGTGAGGTTGACGCCCTTGAGGATCTCCTTGTCGCCGTCTTCGGTGGCGACGGAGACGTGAAGGTCCTGGATGTCGAGGGTTGCCATGTGATGCTCCTGTGCTGGAAGACTGTGTCGGATTCTCGGGGAAATCAGAGATCGACGAGGACGGTGTCGTCGTCGATTCGGGTGGGATAGGTGGGAACGGGTTCGATGGCCGGCAGGTTGAGCGCCTTGCCGGTACGGACGTCGAAGTTCGAGCCGTGCAGCCAGCACTCGATCTCGCAGCCGCCGGGGCCGACGGTGACGTCGCCCTCGGACAGCGGCACTGCCGCGTGCGAGCACTCGTCGCGGAGGGCGTACACGCCATCGGCGTCACGCACCAGGGCTATGTCGACTCCCCCGATCTCGACGGCGAGGACGCCGTCGACCGGGACGTCGGCGAGCGCTGCGGCCTTCTGGAAGGTCACGCCGACTCCGCATCGGCCAGCGGTTCGGTGAGTCGTCCGATGTGCTCGGCCAGCTCGTCCTCGATGGCGGCGATGAGCCGTTCCTGCAGCTCGGGCACTCCGATGCGACGGATGATCGCGGCGAAGAAGCCGTGCACGACGAGTCGACGCGCCTCTTCCTCGGGGATGCCGCGGCTCTGCAGGTAGAACAGGTGCTGGTCGTCGAAACGGCCCGTGGTCGAGGAGTGCCCCGCATCCTCGATGTCGCCGGTCTCGATCTCCAGGTTGGGCACGGAGTCGGCCTTGGCACCGTCGGTGAGGACCAGGTTGTCGTTGGCCTCGAACGTCGTGATGCCCTGGGCCTCCTTGCGGATCAGCACGTTGCCGATCCACACGGTGTGGGCACCCTGACCCTGCAACGCACCCTTGTACTCGACGTTGCTCTTGGTGCGCGGTGCCGTGTGGTCGATGAACTGACGGTGCTCGATGTGCTGGCCCTCGTCGGCGAAGTAGACGCCGAGCAGCTCGGCGCTGCCGCCGGGCCCGGCGTAGTCGACGTTGACGTTCGTGCGCACGAGATCGCCGCCGAGGCTGAACTCGAACATGCGCACCGTGGCATCGCGGCCGACGCGGACGTTGTACTGGGCCGCGTGGACGCTGTCGTCGTTCCAGTCGTTGACCGTGACGATGTCGACCTGGGCGCCGTCGCCGACGATGACCGGGACGAAGGCGTCGTAGGTCGCGCTGCCGACGTGGTCGATGACGACCGTGACCTTGGAGTGGGTGCCGACGCGGATCGCGACGTGTCCCCACACGGTCTCGTCGGCCGAGGACCCGGTCAGCACGAGACGCACCGGCTCGGTCAACTCGGTGTTGGCCGGCACGTCGAGCAGGGTCGCTCCACCGGCACGGGCGACCGCGAGGGCGCCGAGCCGGTCGAAGGGTGCTGCGACGTCGAGCGCCATGGCCTCCTCGGTACTGAGGGTGCTCAACGTGGCGCCCGCGGGCAGCTCGTCACTGACGTCGAGGTGAGCGTCCGACGGCGTGCCGTCGAGCAGTCCGCCGAGCCGCTTGAGCGGCGTGAAGCGCCAGATCTCCTCGAAGCCGGTGGGCGTCGGGTGAGCCTCGACGTCGTACGTCGGCTCGGGGTGCAGGTGCGACTCAACATGCTCAAGCGCACCAGCCACGTGGTCTTGGATTGCCTCGTGGGTAGGGCTTGTGGTGGAGGTTGTCATCCGACAGCACCCTCCATTTGCAGCTCGATGAGGCGGTTCAGCTCGAGCGCATACTCCATCGGCAACTCGCGCGCGATGGGCTCGACGAAGCCGCGCACGATCATCGCCATCGCCTCGTCCTCCTCCATGCCGCGTGACATGAAGTAGAAGAGCTGGTCGTCGCTGAGCTTGGAGACCGTGGCCTCGTGGCCCAGCGTGACGTCGTCCTCGCGGACGTCGACGTACGGGTAGGTGTCCGAGCGGCTGATCTGATCGACCAGCAGCGCATCGCACTTGACCGTGCTGGCCGAGCCCTCGGCGCCCTCGAGCACCTGCAGCAGACCGCGGTAGGAGGTACGACCACCGCCGCGGGCGACCGACTTGCTCAGGATCGAGCTGGACGTGTTGGGGGCGGCGTGCACCATCTTGGCGCCGGCGTCTTGGTGCTGTCCCTCACCGGCGAAGGCGATCGACAGCGTCTCACCGCGGGCGTGCTCGCCCATCAGGTAGACGGCCGGGTACTTCATGGTGACCTTGGAGCCGATGTTGCCGTCGACCCACTCCATCGTGGCGCCCTCTTCGCAGGTGGCGCGCTTGGTGACGAGGTTGTACACGTTGTTCGACCAGTTCTGGATGGTCGTGTAGCGGACGCGTGCGCCCTTCTTGACGATGATCTCGACGACGGCTGAGTGCAGCGAGTCGCTGGAGTAGATCGGCGCCGTGCAGCCCTCGACGTAGTGCACGTAGGAGTCCTCGTCGGCGATGATCAGGGTGCGCTCGAACTGGCCCATGTTCTCGGTGTTGATGCGGAAGTAGGCCTGCAGCGGGATGTCGACGTGGACGCCCTTGGGCACGTAGATGAACGACCCACCGGACCACACGGCGGAGTTCAGTGCGGAGAACTTGTTGTCGCCCACCGGGATGACGGTGTTGAAGTACTCGGCGAACAGCTCGGGGTGCTCCTTGAGCGCCGTGTCGGTGTCGAGGAACAGAACCCCCTGCTCCTCGAGGTCCTCACGGATCGAGTGGTAGACGACCTCGGACTCGTACTGAGCCGCGACGCCCGACACGAGGCGCTGCTTCTCGGCTTCGGGGATGCCGAGGCGGTCGTAGGTGTTCTTGATGTCGTCGGGCAGGTCGTCCCACGTGGTGGCCTGCTTCTCGGTGGACCGCACGAAGTACTTGATGTTGTCGAAGTCGATGCCGCCGAGGTCGGAGCCCCAGGTGGGCATGGGCTTGCGGCCGAACAGCTTGAGGCCCTTGAGTCGCAGGTCCAGCATCCACTGCGGCTCGCTCTTCAGGCTCGAGATGTTGCGCACGACGTCCTCGCTGAGGCCGCGCTGCACGTTGGCGCCCTTGTCGTCGGCGTCGGACCAACCGAACTCGTACCGGCCGACATCCTTGAGTCCCGGATTCGCGTCGAGGACTGCGTTGTTGTCGTTTTCGTGGCTCGTCGTGGTCATGACGGGGCCCTCTCTGTGGTGGTCGGACTTGCAGGTAGGTGCGTGGTGCAGACGCCATCGCCGTGAGCGATGGTCGCCAGACGTTGGACGTGGGTGCCGAGGAGCCGCGAGAACATCGCAGCCTCGGCCTCGCACATCTGGGGGAATTCGGCCGCGACATGCGCGACCGGGCAGTGGTGCTGGCACATCTGGGCGCCGGCGGGGGTCGAGCTGATCGATGCGGCGAAGCCCTCATCACTCATGGCACGGGCCAGCAGGGCCGGCCGATCGGCCTCGGGCGCCTGCTCGAGCCGCGGACGGATCCGCTCCTCGAGATCTGCCATCCGCTGGTCCGCAAAGGCTGCGACCGCGTCGTCGCCACCGGTCTCGGCCAGGAAGCGCAAAGCACTGGCGGCGAGGTCGTCGTAGTCGTGCTGGAAACGGTCGCGGCCGATGGCCGTAATGGCGAAGACCTTGGCCGGACGGCCCCGCCCCCGCTGTCCGTAGGACCGCTGGTCGCGGGCCTCGACGAGTCCGTCGGTGATGAGATGGTCGAGATGGCGGCGCACGGCAGCCGGTGTCAGCTCGAGGCGATCGGCGAGGACAGCCGCCGTGGACGGCCCACTCTCGAGGATCACGCGCGTCAGGCGAGAGCGCGTGGGAGCGTCGATCGTCGACACGCCTTTCACTGCTCCCATGTATTCCACAACATCAGTGTGCCGTTAATGATTCCGCCCATTCAACGAAGGTGAGGCTAAGTGTTCCCAGGTCGCTGGCCGTTTCGGTGTTGTGCCACTGTGTCTGCGCCTGGATAACATGTCGCGCATGTCGAAAGCCATCGGATCGTCGGTCGTCCTGACACTGGTGCTCCTCGCGGGATGCAGCGGCGACGAGCCGGAGTCTCCGCCGCCGACGTCTGCTCCCTCGAGCGATCCCTCGGAGGCCGACGCCGTGGCCGTCGTGGAGGACTACTGGGCCGAACGGATCCGGGTCGAGACCTCGGGTGCCTACGAGACCGCGGACTTCTTGGACCTGGTCGACACGTCGCTCGCCGAGTCGATGACAGCGCGGTACGCCAGCCTCGCTCAGGGAAACTTCCGCCGGGTCGGAGCACCTGAGTTGCGGGACTTTTCCGCCGCAGTGACCGGCGACACTGCCGTGGTCACGGTGTGCCTGAACGAGGATGGCTGGGGCGCCAAGGCCGATGTCGACGTCGAGGACGCACCGGACCGTGGCTTCTTCGCTTCCGCTTATCAGCTCGAGCGGAGCTCCGGTGACGACCCGTGGCTGATCGTCGAGTCCGCCAACGCCCCGGACCGGGTCACGTGCTGAGCATCGCGCGGCAGGGTCCATCGGTCGGCCCTCGCCTCCTTCTTTCTCCGGTCGTCGAGGTGCAGCCCCGCGTGACCGAGCTCGGCTGAACCTGTGCCTCAGTCGGCCACCTCGCCAGCGGGAAGAACTGCCTCGTCGGCGGCCCGGGTACCGGCATCCCAGCCGCGGGCGTCGAAACGAGTGCGCCGCGAGCCGGTGGTGACGTGCGGGAAAAGTCTCTCGAACTCTTCGCTCACTGCTTCGGTCTGCCGCTCCAACACAGGGACCAACGCTGATCCATAGCTGGCGGTGGTCTGCTCGCTCGTCTCGGAGAGCCGCTCGCCGATGCGTACCGCGTAGGCGCTGAGGAAGGCCTTGCGGAACGACGAGGACCGGTCCTGGCCCACGGAGTGCTCCCCGGCCTGGGTCATGGCGCGAGTCGCCTGCACCAGGGTGGAGGTGAACAACATCTCGACCTGCTCGAGGTCGGTGGGCACGCCCACGATGGTCACGCAGGACGCGAACTCGTTCCAGATGGCCTTGACCCGGTTGGCGGCGGAGATGACGTGCAGCAGCGATGCCTTCTCGAGTCCATAGGGGTGGTGGATGAGGATCTTGCTGCCTGCGACGTCGAAGGAGTCGCCTGCCTCGTCGGCGAGCAGGGCCTCGTCGATCGAGTGGCGTGTCATCAGGTCTTGGGCCTTGGCGGTGAAGGCGTCGGCCTCGGCGGCGAAGTCGGTGGACTCGGCCTTGGCGAGCAGTGCGCGGATCTTGGTGAGTGTCTTGGTCTGCGGCTCGCGGGGACGAGGTGCTGACGAAGGCCGGATGCGCGCCACCTGGTCCCACCGCGACGGAGGCGGCATGAGCACCTGCGACCTGGGCAACCGGTGCAGCAGCTCGAGCGCGACGAGCGCCGCCGTCCACGTGGCGAGGTCGGCATGACCGCGCGCCGGAAGAAGCCGAGCCGCATCGGTCACAGTGTCACGCCGATGGCTGAGCGCCTGGAGCTGGTCGATCCACGCCTGCGGCGCCCGATCGGCGGCCGAGGTGTCGTCGGCCTCGACCAGGACCGCGCTGGCCATCCACGTCGCCGACGCAGCCGAGGTACGCCGTCGTGTGGCGTGCACGAGCTCGGCGGGTTGCCAGCCGTGCTCCCAGGCCGAGCGCAACATCGACATCGCCTCGTCGACCACCAGTGAGGCCGGATCGAGGTGCGGGGAGGATGCCGCGGTGCCGATCTCGTTCAGCTCGGCGACCTTCGGCGCAACGACTCGCCGCGAGATCGTGGCGTACTGCGAGGCGATGCCGATGAGGTCGATGATCTGGGGCTGGGTCAGCTGGTCGGCCGGGCCCGGTCCCGCCGCGCGGGTCTGCCGCGCGATCCGCCGCGGCTGCGCTCGTCGCTTTGCCTCACGTCGCTGTCTGCTGTTCTTTCCCATGCACCGATCCTTGCAACCCCCTCTGACATCGCTGTCTCGAGCATCCACAACCTCTACGCTGAGCCCATGGCGTCCGACGCGATCATGGTGCAGGCAGGCGACCGGGAGGTCCGCGTCTCCAGCCCGGACCGGGTGATCTTCGAGGCGACCGACTTCTCGGCGCAGGTCACCAAGGCGATGGTCGCGCAGTACTACGCCGACGTCGCCGACGGCATCGTGCGGGCACTCCGTGACCGTCCTGTCACCCTCGAGCGGTGGCCCAAGGGCGTGCGCGAGGGCATGGAGCTGTCGACGCGCCACGATGGCCCCGGCGCGGGAGCGTCAGGTCGGACACAGGGAGACGCCTTCTACCAAAAACGCATGATGCGGGGTGCTCCGGATTTCGTGGAGTCGGCACGGGTGAGCTTTCCGTCCGGTCGCCGCGCTGACGAGCTGTGCGTGACCGAGGTGGCGACGGTCGTCTGGGCGGCTCACATGGGTGCCGTCACCTTCCACCCGTGGCCGATGCGCCGCGATGACAACGATCATCCCGACGAGCTGCGGATCGACCTCGACCCGCACGGCGCCACGTCGTTCGCGGACTCGGTGCGCGTGGCGGAGGTGGCACGCGGCCTGTTCGACGATCTCGGCATTCGTGCGTTCTGCAAGACGAGCGGCAACCGCGGGGTGCACGTGTACGTCCGCATCGAGGCACTGTGGACCGTCACCGACGTGCGCCACGCCGCCATCGCCGTGGGCCGCGAGCTGGAACGGCGGACCCACGGGGTCACCACGGCGTGGTGGAAGGAGCAGCGAGGCGACAACATCTTCATCGACTACAACCAGAACGCCCGCGACCGCACCATCGCCTCGGCGTACTCGATCCGCCCGAAGCCGGGCGCTCCCGTCTCGATGCCGTTGACCTGGGACGAGCTGATCGAGACCGACGACCCGCGCCAGTTCACGGTGCACACCGTGCCTGCTCTGCTGACCGAGCGGGGGGACGCGCACGCCGAGATCGACGACGTCGCGCACTCGCTCCAGCCGCTGCTCGACCTCTGGGATGCTGACGTCGAGCGCGGACTCGGCGAGATGCCCTATCCCCCGGACTATCCCAAGATGCCCGGCGAGCCGAAGCGGGTGCAGCCCAGCAAGGCACGTGACTGAGCCGGACTGCACTCCACTTCCGGCTCAGCGCACCGGCGCACCCGGTCCGAGCGGGATGCCCAGGCCCCACCAGGCGAAGAACAGCAGGGTCCAGAAGAACGTCATCGCGATGGCCAGCGGAAGCGTGTACGAGATCAGCGTGCCGATGCCCGCGTTCTTGCGATACCGCTGAAGGAAGCCGAGCGCCATGATGAAGTAGGGACTCATGGGAGTGATGGACGTGGATCCGGAATCGGCGATCCGGAACAGTGCCTGCGTCGTCTCGGCCGGGACCGAGAGCAGCATCAGCATGGGAACCAGCACAGGAGCCGCGATGGACCACATGGCCGAGCCGCTGGTGACCAGCACGTTCACGATGGTCAGGAGCCCCAGCACCATCAGGAAGATCAACGGGATCGGCACCTGGTTCTGATCCAGCAGCGAGGCGGACTCGACCGCGAGCACGTCTCCGATGCGTGTCCAGTCGAAGTAGGCCAGGAACTGGGCGATCGCGAAGAACAGCACCAGCACTGGCGCCATCTGCTTGATGCCCTCGGCCATCAGCTTGGGGACGTCGGCAGCGTTCTTGATGGCTCCGCTGCGCAGGCCGTAGATGGTCCCGGTCACACCGAAGAACACCGCGACGATCATGGCCACACCCTCGATCAAGGGCGACTCCGCGATGCTGCCGCCCTCACCGCGCAGCGGCGAGCCCTGGGGAAGGACGATCGCGGTCAGACCGACGATCATCGCCACGAGCGCGAGGGTGGCCGCCCGTAGCGCGCCCCGCTCGCGCACGGACAGCTGCAGCGAGCCGAAGTCCTCCAGGTCGACATCGGGGTCTGGATCCAGGTCGGGACGTTTGGCCAGCACGAACTTGGTGACGACCGTGATGACGGTGGCCAGCAGCAGCGACGACACGATGTTGAAGTACCAGTTGCTCACCGGCGAGACGAAGGCATCCTCCTCGACGATGCGGGCCGCGGCCGTCGTGATGCCCGCGAAGATCGCGTCGTTGGGCGTCGGGATCGGGCTGGCGTCATAGCCGGACGCGATCGACGTGTAGGCGACCACGATGCCGAGAATCGGCGATCTCCCCACCGCCTGGAACGCCAGTCCACCCAGCGGGACCAAGATGATGTACGCCGCCGCCGAGGCGACGTGCGACGCGGTGCCGATGAACGCGACCGCGAAGACCACCCATGCGGCTGGGACCCGGGAGACGCCGACCTTCATGGCCGCGGACAGGAACCCGGTGCGTTCGGCGACCGCGACACCCATGATCACCACGACGATGGTCGCCATGGGTGGGAAGGTCGCGAAGTTGGTGATGGCCGTGGAGAACGCCATGGCGAATCCCGGGCCGCTGAACAAGTTGCGCACCGCGACGGTCTCACCATCGCTGGGCGAGACGACCGTGACGTCGGCCGAGGCGAGGATCGCACTGGCCACACCGAGGATCAGGGCCAGCACCCAGAACAGCCAGAACGGGTGCGGCAGCCGGTTGCCGACGCGCTCGATGACGGCCATGGCGCGGATGATCCGCGGCAGCTGCTCCTCATCACTTCCGTCTGGGGCCCGGCCGGGGGTCCTCGCCTCGGCCTTGCGTTCACTGGTGCTCATCGGTTGGTCCCTTCCTCGGACTGCTGTGCGTCGAGCTGTGTGGATCGGGCGCGGTCGTCCAGCTGGTGACGCTGGAAGAACCGCCAGATGACCTTGCTGGTCTTGATGTCCCGGGTGTTGTAGCCGCCACCGGAGTAGACGGTCGCTCCCGGCCAGACGTGACCGCCGCCGGCGACGGCCACGTGCTCGACGTCGGCACCATCGGTGCAGCCACGATGGCGGTAGGTCGTCACATCACGACCGGTACGCACGGTGCGCACGGGCTTGGTGCACTCGTTGCGAGCGACCCAGGTGGCCACCTGCTGGGGAACCGAGGGCAGATCACGGTCAGCGTCGCCCGCATACGGAATCGTGGTGTCACCCGTGCCGTGCACCGCGATGACCGGAACCGGCGGTGCGCCGTCGCATCCTTCTCGGGTTCCCGGGTAGTACGCCGCCGCCACCGGGGCGACCGCCGCGAACCGATCGGGGAGTCGGCAGGCCAACAGTGCGGCGAGACCACCGCCATTGGACTTGCCGGTGGCGTAGGTGCGGCTCGGATCGACGCAGTAGCTCGACTGCAGCTCGTCGAGCAGGTCGTTGGTGAAGGCCACGTCGTCGACGCCCGGCGCTTCATACGGTGCTCCCTGCCAGGCCTGACGATGTCTGCTGCCGGTGCCGATCGCACCGTTGGGGTAGGCGACGACGGCCGGTAGACCGTCCAGCTCTGAATAGCCCTCGACTTCGGTGCCGGTGCTCCCCCGGCCGTGGTACGCGACGATCAGGGGCCAGTCGTCGCGCGACTCGTATCGCGCGGGAAGCCGCACGATCACGCGACGGTCGATGCCGCCGCTGGTGACCTCCAGCAGGGCGGAGGTGTCACCGCGCTGCTCGGTCGGCACGGCGCAGCGCGTCGGTCGCTCGGCCGGTACGGCGCTGACCGGTGCGACGGGGTTCAGCGGGACCAGGAAGCCGAGCACGGCCAAGGTCGTGAGAGTGCGTGGTCTCATGGGGATCCTCCGGTGGTTTCGGGGCGTGACGGGTCGGCCGACGGCGCGAGCGCGCGGTCGGTGTGGGGCGGGGACGACTCAGGTGTCGGCCCACTCCTTGAGGTGGTCGGCGAGCGCGCGAGCCGCCTCGTCGAAGATCGCGCGGCCGTCCTCCGCGGTGGCGTGCCGGGGATCGCCGAGCACACCAGAAGCGGAGAGACGGTCATAGGGCACCGCGAGGGTGGGCGGTGCCGTACGTCGCGCCAGGCGCGACAGGGGGTCGAGCTGATCGAGGGTGGTGGTGCCCGGTGCCAGCTGGTCCGTGCGCACCAGGTCAGGTGCGACGTGCATCATCTGGGCGGTCTCTGCCTCGCCGCTGTGGCCGGTCACCTCGGACCGGTCCATGTCGGCGACCGCCTGGGGCGCCAGGGCGGTGACCGGGGCCCAGGCGAGCTCGAGATCGGGTCGCTCGTGCATGAGCTCCTGGGCCAGGACACCGAGCGCTGCATTGTTGCCACCGTGTCCCGTGACGACGAGGAACCTGCGCCACCCGTGGGCGGCCAGAGCATCGAGATACTCACGCAGCACGAGGATGAAGGTGGCTGGACGCAAGGTCATGGTTCCGGCGAAGGCTGTGTGATGCGGCGAGACACCGACGGGCACGGACGGACCCACCACCACCAGGTCGGGCAGCTCGCTGGCGACGCGCTCGACCAGCGCCTCGGCGCGGATCAGGTCGGTGCCGAGCGGGAGGCCGGCCCCGTGCTGCTCCAGCGCCCCCACGGGAAGCACGACGATGGTCCCCCGGTCTGCGGCCGCTCTGGCCTCGACGGTGGTCATGTGCGCCAGACGATTGATGCCGCTCATGAGGTCTCCTGGGTGAAGACGAGGCGATCCACCGAGTCGTGGATGGCCTCGAGATGGAGTCGGGTGAGGGTCTGAGCCGATGCGGCGTCGCGGTCCCGCACGGCTTCGAGGATCTCGAGGTGCTCGGTGTGGTCGCGGTCTCGGTCCGCCAGGCTGCGCCGGATGGCGACCTGGTCCGAGGAGCGCACGTGCAGGAGGGCCTCGACGGTCTCGCGCACCAGTGCATTGCCCGCGGCCGCTGCCAGTGCGACGTGGAAGTGAAGCGCAGGCCGCTCCTCGCCGCGCTGCGGCACCAGGGCGTTGGCGGTCGCGGCCTCGAGATCACCGAGATGGACCTCGCCGCGGTGCTCTGCAGCGCGGGCTGCGATCGGCGGCTCGAGCACGAGGCGGGCCTCGATCAGCTCCAGCATCGACGCACGGTCCACGCCGCCGGCGTGCGGGTTGTGCATCATCCGCCGGATCGCGCCATCGCCGACGTAGGTGCCCGATCCGTGTCGGAACCGGATGACGTCGGTCGCCTCGAGGCGTCGCAACGCCTCACGCAGCGTCGGTGTCGTGACCTCGAAACGCTTCGCCAGCTCACGCGACGACATCAGGGGGTCGCCGGGGCGCAGGCCGTCGGTACGGATGATGTCGACGATGCCGTCGGCGATCCGCTCGGAGAGGGACAGTGTGGTGGGGCTCACAACAAGTGATCTAATCACTTAGTCATTAGGTCGTCAAGGAATTCGTCGAACGGGCTCACGGCGAGCACCTCGACGGACCGGGCCGTTGTCTACAGTGGGGCCGTGGACGAATCCCCGCGTGGCCTTGACCTGGGTCGATTGATCGAGCAGGTCGAGGTCGATGGCGATCTGCACCAGCTCCGACAGGACTTCACCCGCTTCATGATGCGGTACCGGTTCGGCATCGACGAGGTCGTCACCAAGTTGTCGATCCTGCGTGACGAGTACGCCCATCTGCACGACGAGAATCCGATCGAGAGCATCTCCTCGCGCCTCAAGCGGCCCGAGAGCGTCGTGGAGAAGATGGCACGCAAGGGCACCGAGCCCACCTTCTCCTCGATCCAGCAGACCATCACCGACATCGCTGGTGTCCGGGTCGTGTGCAGCTTCGTGTCCGACGTGCGCCGCGTGTTCGACCAGCTGTGCTCGCAGGACGACATCACCGTGGTGGACGTCCGCGACTACATCGAGCGCCCCAAGGCCAACGGCTACCGCAGCCTGCACGCGCTGATCGAGGTCCCGGTGTTCTTGACCGACGGGCCGGCTCCCGTGCTCGTGGAGGTGCAGATGCGCACCATCGCGATGGACTTCTGGGCCAGCACGGAGCACAAGATCTTCTACAAGTACCGCGATGACGTGCCGCCGTCACTGCTCGACGGGCTCAAGGAGGCCGCCGAGTCGGCCGCGACGCTGGATCACCGGATGCAGGACCTGCACACCGAGATGAAAACCGCAGGCGCACTGCCCGTGGCTCTGGCGGAAGATCTCCGCTCGGGGGACTCCCTCATTCCCGACGAGACATTCCTGCGGCGCCTTCACCAGATGGGTGGCGACTGAGCGCCCGGTGCACCCGGATCGCGAGATCGAGCAGAGCTGCATCCCCGCCCGGCCGTCCCATCAGCATCGCACCGATCGGTAGACCATCGGTCGCCATCGGGACCGACAGCGCCGGAACGCCCGCCAGATTGGCCACGACTGTCCAGCAGTCCGTGTAGGGCGCGGCCAGGGGGTCGGCCAGCTCCTCGGGGGTGACCGGCCCGACCAGCAGCGGAGCCACGGTGGGCATGGTCGGCGACACGAGCACATCCACGTCGGTCAGGGCGTCAGCCACCTGCTCGCGCACCCTGGTGGTCATGTGCTCGGCCCACGCAACGCGTTCGCCGCCACCCTCGAGGAGGCGAGCGCCGTAGTCGGCCCGTCGAACGACCTCCTCCCCCGCCCGCCCACTGGCCAACCACGGATCGAGCCAGTCCAGCGCGGCCACCGAGGTCGTCGTCATGTAGGCGTCCAGTGCGTGCGGCGCATCTGGCACCGACACCGTCACGATCTCGACGCCCGTCGACGCCACGACGCGGAGCCATGCTGTGAAGAGCCGGGTCACGTCCGCCTGGTTTCGCGATCCGACCAGCTCGGCGACGACGCCCACGCGACGCACCGGCTGCGCGTTCGGGATGGATCCCCCGGACAGAACGTCGAGCAGGACCGTCAGGTCCTCGGCCGACCGGGCCAGCGGGCCGGCGCGGTCCAGCTGAGGCATGAAAGGCAGCACGCCACCCATCGGCACGAGTCCAGGCGAGGGCGCCATGCCCAGGACACCGCACTGCGAGGCCGGCTCGCGGATCGAGCCACCCGTGTCGGTGCCCACCGCCAGAGGTGCCACGTGACCGGCGACCGCAGCGGCGCATCCGCCGCTGCTTCCACCAGGAGAACGCCGGTGATCGACGGGGTTGCGCGTCGGGCCGTGGGCCGAGGTCTGCGTCGAGGCACCCATCGCCAGCTCGTCCATGTTGGCCCGCCCCACCAGCACGGCACCCGCAGCCCGCAGTCGGGCCACCAGCACCGAGTCCGCTGCCGCCGGCACACCGTCATGAGCGGCCGACCCCGCCGCCGTGACCTCGCCGCCGACGTCGATGTTGTCCTTGACGATCACGGGCACTCCCGCCAGCGGCAACGTGTCCCGGTCGGCGGAGGCATCGACGGCGGCGGCCTGCGCCATCACGCGTCGGCGGTCGACGCCCAGCACAGCGTTGGTGCGGTCATCGGACCAACGGGTCAGGTGCGCCTGCGCCACGTCGACGGCGCGGAGTCGTCCGCGTCTCACCCCGGACGCGATCTCGACTGCGCTCAGCCCGACGAGCCCGAGGGGAGACCTTGCCTCATGCGGTGGCAAAGCGACCCAGCACCTGCTCGGCCCGCACGCCGGCGAGGACTCCGGCGAAGATCCGCTGATATCCCAGCTCCTCGCGGGTGCGTGCCGCCGGCAGGCCCTCGATCTGTTCGGACTCCCAGTCCTGCTCGGGCACCAGCCGTTCAGCCTGACGAGCCATCACGTCCGCCGTTCCGGAGCCATCTCCGAACTGTTCCTTGCGTCGCCACAGGATCTCCTGCGGCAGCCAGCCCTCGAAGGCCTCCCGCAGCAGCGCCTTCTCCTGAGCCTGCTCGTGGCCATCCTCACCCAGCAGCTTCCACTCCATCGGGATCCGCCCCGCCACGGCGAGCAGATCCCGGGACAGGAAGGGGACGCGAGCCTCCAGACCAAAGGCCATCGTGACGCGATCGCACCGCTGGAGGTTCAGGTGGTGCAACGTGTCGATCCCATCGGCCAGCGCAGCGCGCAGCTCGGCTACATCCATGGCGCGCAGATGGTGGTAACCAGCGAACAGCTCATCAGCTCCCTCACCGGTGAGGACGACCTTGACGTGTCGAGCGGCCAGCTCTGAGAGCAGGAAGTTCGGCACGGCGCTGCGCACCAGCGACGGCTCGTAGCTCTCGATCGACCGGACCACGTCGGGCAGCGCGTCGACCACGTCGTCGTCGGTGTAGATCCGCTCATGGTGCACCAGACCCAGATGGTCGGCGACGACCCGAGCGGCGACCAGATCGCTGGAGTCCGGAGTACCTGCAGCAAAGGAGTGCACAGGGGTCCCTGCCGGGGCGAGCCTGGCCAAGATGGCAGCGATGATGCTGGAGTCGAGCCCGCCAGACAGGAAGACACCGACCGGTACATCGGCCATGGTGCGTTCGTCGACGGCCGTCATCAACGTCTCCCGGACGGCTGTCTTCGCGCGGTCTCGATCGGTGAAGGCCGGCAGCGGACCGGCCTCGACGCCCAGCGGATCGGTACGCAGGTCCACGAAGGCCACCAGGCCTCCGCCAGAGCTCCAGTGGTGACCGGGCGGGAACTCCTCGACGAACGGTCGCACCTCGGGCGGGAACGCGCGCAGCTCCGACGCGGCCAGGATGCGGCCGTCGTGGCGCGCCCAGTACAGCGGTTTCACCCCGAGCGGGTCACGGGCCAGGACCAGTGAACCGTCACGCGATGCCACGGCCCAGGCATACATGCCACGCATGTCGTGGATGCCGTCGGTACCGAGCCGCTCGACGACCCGCAGCACGACCTCGGAGTCCGAGGAGGTCCGGAAGTCACCGCCGAGCCGCGCTCGCAGCTCGACGTGGTTGTAGATCTCGCCGTTGGCGACGACCCAGTGCTCACCGTCGGGGCTGCGCAGCGGCTGCTCGCCGCCGTCCAGGTCGACGATGGCCAGCCGGGTGTGGCCCAACCAGGTCGGGCCGACCTGCCGCGTGCCCGAGCCGTCAGGGCCACGGTGATGCAGCTCGGCGAGCATCTCCTCGCCGAGCTCGCGAGTCCGATCCAGACGCGAAGACAAGGGGGCCGGACCGGTCAAATCGTGAACCACAGCGATACCGCACATGGGTTCAGTATCTCCCAGCCCCGGTCACTCCCGATCAGACCTGCACCCTCTATTCGAGAACGGCGGCGAGGTCGTAGGAGGCGACCTCTTCGAGCTGTTCATACGTGCACGAGGACGGTTCTCGGTCGTCGCGCCAACGCTTGAACTGGGCCGTGTGCCGAAACCGGGTGCCCTCCATGTGCTCGTACCCGACCTCGGCGACCAGCGTGGGTGCGATCGTCGTGAACGACAGGTCCTTGGTGCCGGTCCACCTGCTCTGCCCGCCGGGCAGTCGGTCGCTCTCGTGCGCCTCGGCCTGCTGCCACGCTCCCCAGGGGTGCTCCGCCAGGGGGATCCGCATCGCATCGAGCTGATCGAACAGGTCGGCCCGCCGAGCCTCGGTGAACGAGGCCGCGACGCCGACGTGCTGCAAGACACCCTCGTCGTTGAACAGACCCAGCAGCATCGAGCCCAGCAGCGGGCGCTCTTCGGTGGAGGTCTTGTGGAGCCGGAAGCCGGCCACCACGACGTCAGCGGTGCGGGCGTGCTTGATCTTGAGCATCGTGCGGCCGTTGGGCGCGTACGGCTTGGCCAGTGCCTTGGCGACCACCCCGTCGAGTCCCGCGCCCTCAAAGATCCCGAACCACTCGGTGGCCACGGCGGCGTCCGTCGTGGTTCGAGTCAGATGCACGGGGGCCGTCGCGTTCGACAGGGCGCGCTCCAGACCTGCGCGACGCATCGCGAACGGACGGTCGATGAACGACTCGTCGCCGAGCGCCAGCAGGTCGAAGGCAACGAACGAGGCCGGAGTCGTCTCGGCCAGCATGTCCACGCGGGACGCTGCCGGGTGGATGCGCTGCGAGAGCACGTCGAACTCCAACCGCCCGTCCACGGCGAGCACGATCTCCCCGTCGAGCACGATGCGTTCAGGCAGCTCCCGCAGCAGGGCCGCCACCAGGTCCGGGAAGTAGCGGGCGAGGTCCTTGGTGGAGCGACTGCCCAGCACCACCTCGTCACCGTCGCGGAAGACCACGCACCGGAAGCCGTCCCACTTCGGCTCGAAGGACAGGCCGCCCTCGACCGAGTCGGCGGCCGGTACGCCCTTGATGGACTTGGCGAGCATCGGCTTCAGCGGGGGCATCACCGGCAGGTCCACGTCAGGCGCCCCTGCCGAACGGGCCGAGGACCGGGCACACCCGCCGGAGCTGGAATCTCATGGCCGCAGCCTAGACCGTGGCTGCCGTCTGAGGAGTGCGACCGGCGACGGCGATCCTGCGTGAGCCACCTACACTGGGTGGGTGAATCAGCCTGCCGTCGAGGTCACCGACCTCGTCATGCGCTACGGCGACATGACAGCAGTCGACGGGCTCTCGCTGAGCATCGCGCCCGGCACGGTCACCTCGATCCTCGGCCCCAACGGCGCCGGCAAGACGACCACGATCGAGACCTGCGAAGGGTTCCGGGAGCCGCAGTCCGGTTCGGTGCGCGTGCTGGGGCTCGACCCCCGGGCCGATGCCACGGCTCTGCGCCCACGCGTGGGCGTCATGCTGCAGTCCGGTGGAGCCTGGTCGGGCGCTCGCACGCACGAGATGGTCCGACACATGGCGTCCCTGCACGCCCACCCGCTCGACGTCGACCTGCTGATCGAGCGACTCGGCATGCAGCACTACGGGCGCACCCCGTACCGCCGCCTGTCCGGCGGGCAGCAGCAGCGGCTCAGCCTTGCCATGGCGGTCGTCGGCCGACCCGAGCTGCTCTTCCTCGACGAACCCACGGCCGGCCTCGACCCTGCCGCGCGGCACGCCACGTGGGACCTGATCAACGAGCTGCGCGGCCACGGCGTCACCACGGTGCTGTCCACCCACTTCATGGACGAGGCCGAGGCGCTCAGCGACCGCGTACACATCGTCGACCACGGCCATGTGATCGCCGAAGGAACGGTCGAGGAGCTCGCTCTGACCGGTGCGCAGAACACGATCCGGTTCGTGGCCCGCTCCGGTATCGACCTCGAGGCACTCATGCTGGCTCTCCCCCACGACACCAAGGTCGATGAACCCGAGGCCGGTTCCTACGTGGTCACCGGTGAGATCGACCCGGCCCTGCTGGCCTCCCTCACCGCGTGGTGTGCCGGTCAGCACGTGCTGATCGACTCGGTGCTCGTCGAGCGCCAGAGCCTCGAGGATCGCTTCCTCGATCTCACGGGACGGACGTTGCGATGACATCACGGCAGACGCCCGAGACGAGCGTCCTCGACCTCTCCCCCCGTCCCGGAGCCGCTCGGTACCCGGCGATGGTGCGCAGCCAGGCCGTCATGGAGCTCCGGCTGTTGTCGCGCAACGGCGAACAGCTGCTGCTGGCTCTGGTCATCCCGCTGCTACTGCTGGTGCTGGGTGCCCGCTCCGACGCGATCGTCGACCTCGGGCCCGGACGTCCCATCGACATCATCACGCCCGGCATCCTGGCGCTGGCCGTCCTGTCGACCTCGTTCACCTCGCTGGCGATCGCCACCGGATTCGAGCGCCGCTACGGCATCATCAAGCGACTCGGTGCCTCGCCGCTGCCCCGCTGGGGTCTCCTGGTCGCCAAGGTCGCCGCGATCGTGGTCGTGGAGATCGTGCAGCTCGCCGTGCTGTCGGGCGTCGGGTTCGCGCTGGGCTGGCAGCCGGCGGGCGGCGCCGCCGCCATCGCCGAGATGTTGCTGCTGGTCGTACTGGGCACCGCAGCATTCGGATCGCTCGGGCTGCTGATCGCTGGAACGCTTCGAGCCGAGGCGACTCTCGCCGTCGCCAACCTCGTGTACGTGCTGCTCCTGGTCGGCGGGGGCCTGCTCGTCCCGCTGTCGCGCTATCCCGACCAAGTGCGGCACCTCCTGGAGCTGCTGCCGTCCGGCGCCCTGGGTCAGGGTCTGCGCGACACCTTCGCCGGGCTCGGTCCTGATCCCTTCTCGCTCGTCGTGCTGGCTGTCTGGGCCGTCAGCGCCGGCCTACTCGTCTCGAGGACCTTCACATGGGAATGATCCCGAACCCACTTCGTCCCGACGCCGATCCTCGCGGCGACGGACGACGCACGGTCATCTGGTGGGCGGTCGCGACCTTGGTGGCGAACACCGGAATCATTCTCACCGGTGGCCTGGTGCGGCTGACCGGCTCCGGCCTCGGCTGCCCGACGTGGCCCCGGTGCACGGAGGAGTCATTCGTCCCACACCGTGAGCTCGGATTCCACGGCGTCATCGAGTTCGGCAATCGGATGCTGACCTACGTGCTGATCGCGGTCGTCGTGGCCATGGTCGTCGCGGTCTGGCGCTGGGCGCAGACGTCACGGTCGTTGCGGCAGCTGGCCGTCGTCATCGCGGTCGGTGTGCCGTTCCAGGGTGTCATCGGTGGGATCACGGTGCTGACCAATCTGAACCCGTGGATCGTGGCGCTGCACCTGATCTTGTCGCTCGGGCTGGTCGCTCTTTCGGTTTTGCTGCTGTTGTGGGTGCGCGGAGACGAACCCACCGCCACGGCCTCCCCGCTCGTGCTGGCCGTCTACGCCGTCACGTGGGTGGCGGTCTACCTCGGCACCGTCGTGACCGGCGCCGGCCCGCACGCCGGGGACGTCAACGCGCCGCGCAACGGCCTCGACCCTCAGGTGATGAGCCATGTCCATGCGGCCAGCGTCTACGTCCTGGTGGCCCTCACCGTCCTGTGCATCTGGCGCTCGTCCGGAGCCGTGCGATCCGCGGCAGTCGTGCTGCTGGTGGTGGAGCTGGCCCAGGGCCTGATCGGGTTCGTGCAGTATCTGACCGACCTGCCGATCGCTCTCGTGGCCGTCCACCTGATGGGGGCCGCGGTACTGGTCGGCACGGCGACGCGCCTGCTGTTCACCTCACCAGCGCGAGACACGGTTCCGATCGAACCGGTCGACGTTGCTCAGTAGAAGTTGTTGCCGGCCTTGAACGTGTTGGCCGCGCACGGCGTCCCGTAGGCCTCGCTGATGTACTGCAGACCCCACCGGATCTGCGTGATGGGATTGGTCTGCCAGTCGTCACCCGCGGTGGCCATCTTGGTGGCCGGCAGCGACTGCGGGATGCCGTAGGCGCCTGAGGACGGGTTGGTCGCGGTGTAGTCCCAGTCGCTCTCACCGGCCCACAACGAGTCCAGGCAGCTGAACTGGCTGGCGTCGAAGCCGTACTCGGGCATCAGCTGCCTCGCGACCGCCTTCGGATTGCTGCGCGCCTCTTCGATCTTCTGCTTCTCGGCCGCCGCAGCGTCGTCCTTTTTCTGCTGCTCGGCCGCCTTCTTCTTCTCCGCGGCGGCTTGGTCGGCTTCGTCCTGGTCGGCCTTCTCCGCGCTGGAGCGCGCTATCTCCGCGGCCTCCTCGACGGCCGACAAGGGTGCGCGGTCGGCGCTGCGCGACACGTCGCCGTCGACGGTCAGACGGCTGGCCACGGGAACTTCGCCGGCGGCCGCATCAGCCGGAGCGGTTGAGGAGCCACCCAGAGCCTGCGCACCCACCACTCCACCAGTCACCAGCACTCCGCCGATGGCTGCAGCAGCCAAGGCGTGGCGGGAGGTGTAGCGGGGGCGAGCGCGGGGTGCTCGGTGCTTGACCGCGCGGTGGCGCGGAGAAACGTCGGTCATGCGCGAAGTCCTCGGGGTGGTCGGACAGGTGCGGTCCCCGAGATCGGGGCAAGCCGACGACATTACCGACACAACCTGAGAACGGCGCGTGTGCCTCTCAGTCTCACCCTGGTGGTGACCGGACACACATCGCGCGAACCTCGACTCACAACGATAGGCTCGGCCCGCCAGACCCCCACCGATGGAGATCACATGACGGCCGCCGTCGACATCATCATGCGCACCAAGGACCGTCCGAAACTTGTCGATCGAGCGTTGCGGAGCATTGACGGTCAGGTCTTCACGAAC
The DNA here is from genome assembly GCF_051262695.1 of Aeromicrobium sp. CF3.5. Classification (NCBI taxonomy): domain Bacteria; kingdom Bacillati; phylum Actinomycetota; class Actinomycetes; order Propionibacteriales; family Nocardioidaceae; genus Aeromicrobium; species Aeromicrobium sp. CF3.5. The sequence continues at coordinate 104,992 of NZ_JBIMEZ010000007.1, read as the reverse complement.
TGGCGGATCATCGTGGTCAACGACGGCGGGGACCCCTCGGTGCTCGAGGACGTCATCGCGCAGGCCAGCTTGACTGACCGGGTCGAGGTGCTGCATCACGCGTCCAGTCGGGGTCGCTGGCCGAGTGCCAACCACGGACTCGACGTCGCCACCGCCCCGCTGGTGGTGCTGCACGACGACGACGACGCCTGGCATCCCGATTTTCTGCAGCGTGGCGTGGACTACCTCGCCGAGCACGAGAACGCCCCCGGCGTGGTGGGCCGCATCGAGATCGTGTGGGAGGACGAGACCCTCGTCGAGCAGCGACGCGAGCCCTTCCAACCCCAGCTCACGGCTCCCTTCCTGGCCGACGTGCTGCTGTTCAACCGGTTCGTCCCGATCGGGTTCTTGTACCGGCGTGAGATCCACGAGGTGCTGGGGCAGTACCGCGAGGACCTCGCGGTCGTCGGCGACTGGGACTTCAACCGCAAGGTGCTGACCCGTTGGCCGTTGGAGTACCTGGGTGAGGACGTGCTCGCGTACTGGTACCAACGTCCCGGCGTGCACGGCGCGTTGGGCAACAGCGTGATCGCCGAGCAGTCCAGCCACCTGCACTACGACAAGTGGATTCGCGATGCTCGACTACGTGAGCACGTGCAGCGCGAGGGCGACGGAGATCTGCTGTACCTGACCAAGTTCGTCGACCAGCGCTTCTGGGACCTCGAGCATCACGCGAACGCCCTAGCCGAGAGGGACGCGGAACGGTTCCACCACGTCAGCCGCGAGCTGGAGACGCTGCGCCACGAGCTGGGAGCGGTGCGCGAGGACATCTTGACCTCGTTCGAACGATCACGATCCTTCAGCTCGCGAGTCTCGGGCGTCTGGCGGCGGCTCACCCGCAATCCGCGCCACTGAGACCTGCTCAGCGGATGTAGGTGACGGCCTCACTGACCGGGCCGTCGAAGACCACGTCACCCTGCTGCAGGACGATGCCACGCGTGCAGAGCCGTTCGACCATGTCGAGGCTGTGGCTGACCACCAGCATCGTGACGCCGCGGTCGGTGAGCTCGGCGATGCGCTTCTCGCACTTGGCGCGGAACGGGGCGTCGCCGACCGACAGGACCTCATCGACCAGCAGGATGTCGACGTCCACGTGGATCGCCACCGAGAAGGCCAGGCGCATGAACATGCCCGAGGAGTAGTTCTTGACCTCCTGATCGATGTGGTCGGAGATCTCGGAGAACTCGACGATGTCGTCGAATCGCTCCTCGATCTCTTCACGCTCCATACCGAGGATCGCGGCGTTCAGGAACACGTTCTCGCGACCCGACAGCTCGGGATGGAACCCGGCGCCCACCTCGATGAGTCCGGCCACCCGCCCGCGGGTGTACACACGACCGTCATCGGGTTCGAGGACGCCGGAGATGAGCTTGAGCGTGGTCGACTTTCCCGAACCGTTCAGGCCGAGGACCGCGACCGACTCGCCCTCCTCGACTCGAAAGCTCACGCCCCTGAGTGCCTCGAAGCGTTCGGCGCGCACTTGCTTGCGCTGCACGAAGGAGACGGCTGCCTCCTTGAGGGAGTGAGTGCGTCGCTTCAGGAACGCCTTGGAGACGTCGTCCACGACGATGCTGGGCTGGGGTCGGTGGGTCTGGGGTCGATTCGTCATGAGGCCCTCACAGATCCTGGGCGAAGGTGCGCTCGAACCGGCGGAACATGGCCTGGCCGATCACGAGGGAAGCCACACTGATGAAGCAGGCGATCGCGATGTGCACACCCGCGTACGTCGGCCACTGCGTTCCGACGTCGGTGGTCGGGTCCCACATCGCCACGTGAAACATCTCGACACCGATCACCAGCGGATTGGAGAAGTAGATGCGGAACGCCCAGTCGGGCAGGGCGACGGCCACCATCTGCCAGGTGTAGACCGCCGGAGCGGACCAGAAGGCCACCATCTTGATGATGTCCACGAAGTTCTGGGCATCTCGGAAGCGCACGTTGACTGCTCCGAACATCATGCCGAGGCCCAGCGAGAAGACGGCGATCATCAGGACACCCGCCAGGAAGATCCCCGTGCCGAGGAGGCTCGGTGTCCACCCGACCAGCGCGCAGGCGAGGAGCAGGATGATGGCCTGCGGCACGAAGTGGATCAGCGACACGATGATGGCTGCCACCGGAAAGAGCTCGCGTGGCATGTAGATCTTGCGCACCAGGGCACTGTTCTCGGTGATCGCGGTGGTCGCGTTGCCGAAGCCCTCGCTGAACAGGTTGATCACGATGATCGCGGTGAACAGATAGATGGGGTAGTTCTCGACGTTGCGCTGCATCTGCAGCACGAGACCGAGCACGAAGTAGTACACGAGGAACTGGGTCGCTGGCTTGAGGTACGACCAGGTCCAGCCGAGCACCGAGTTGCGGTATCGCGTGGCTGTTCCCTGACGTACCAGCAGACGCAACAGGTAGCCGCGCGAGAAGACGTCCAGCAGCCCGCGCCCCCGGCCGGGGGTGTCGAACTGGCTGAGATCGATGTCGGATGCGATCGACAAGGTTTTCCTCCCACGAAACTGACGGACACAGTGACGTGTCCACGCAATGTTAGCGGCCGGACCTCGCGCGGCGCGGTGGGCTCGCCAGGTGCCGGCAAGTGGTCGTCCCATGGCACGCAGACTGGCCGGGTGTCACCCCAACCGTTGATCTTGAAGCACTAGGCTCGAGGAGTGAGCCGAACCGACGCCGAACTCGCCGTCCATCTCGTCAGGGAGGCAGGCGCTCTGGCCGCCTCGATGCGAGCTGGCGGCCTCGATGCCGAGCAGAAGACGTCGATCAGTGATGTCGTCACCGCCGCCGACCACGCCGCCGAGGAGCTGATCACGTCGATCCTGGCGACCGAGCGTCCCGAGGACGGGCTGCTGGGCGAGGAAGGGACCGAGCGAGACGGTTCGAGCGGCCGCAGGTGGGTGATCGACCCGGTCGACGGCACCTACAACTTCTTCAGCGGCCTGGCCTACTGGTGCAGCGCGATCGCGCTCGAGGATGCTGATGGCCCCGTGCTCGGTGCCGTGCACCAACCCGTCACCGGCGAGACGTGGCTGGGCGGACGCGACCACCCCACGAGCCTCGACGAGGTGCCCGTGGGCCAGCTGGCTGACAGGCCCTTGGGTGAATGCAGCCTGGCCACCTACGTGCACCCCGTGACGCTGGAGGACCCGGACGTCCGCGACGTCTGGCTGGCCCTGGTCGGCAGTGTCGCCACTCCCCGCATCCTCGGATCCGGGTCGTGTGACCTGGCCAGCGTCGCCGGCGGCCGCATCGGCGTCTGGGCGCAGCACTCCGCCCCGGACTGGGACTGGCTGCCGGGGCAGGCCCTGGTGCGCGCCGCCGGCGGCCGGGCCGAGGTCGTCGAACATCGAGGACACCGCTGGCACCTGGCCGGAAACGACCAGGCCGTGGGCGAGCTGATCCAGCGACTGGAATCGTCCTAAGGCGTGTCGGCCTGCGGGCCGAGCCAGCGCTCGCCATCGATCGCGTAGACCCAGCGGCGTCCGGGCCACTCGGTCAACGACCACAGCTGGTGCCGCTGCGGGAGGTAGGTGATGTCTTCGGGCCCGGTGGGCAGCACTCCGCGATGGCGCACGAACGCTCCCGGTGCGCCGGTCCAGAGATCACCGGGGTTGTCCTCGCCATTGCTCGACGTCACCGCCCAGGTCCCGTCGGCGATCACGGCGCCCTGCATGCGGACGACCTGCTGGTCGTGCAGGTCGCTCGGCAGGGCCCGACCGCGGTCGTCACAGCGCAGGAGCTCGGTGTCGCGGTCGATCAGGTATCGGACGAGCCGGTGACTTCCACCCTTGCGGCCGTACTCGCCCGCGACCAGGTGGTCCTCCTCCCCAGCGCGGTCCAACGACATGAACGAGTACGTCATCGCCTTGGTGTCGCCCTCGTGCTCGGCGATGAACGAGGAGACCTGGGGCAGCGCGTAGCGGTAGCCCTTGGTCCGGAATCGATTGCGCAGCCGGACGACGTCGTCGAGCCGGAACACCCGAATCCCCGAGGAGCTGCCCGCGACGAACAGGTGTTTGCCGTACCAGACGATTCCCCCGGCGTGCACGCGTACCGGTCGCAACCGGTGGAAGAACAGCAGGAACCGGCGCGGCTCGACCAGCAGGACGTGGCGATAGCGCGGCGGCTCGTCGTCGTGCCAGTCGATCACCGAGATGCGCGAGCCCAGCTGGAGCCAGCCGAGCCACCCGTGGCTGTACCAGCTCGTCATCACCACGTCGTGGCCCTCGAACATCCCTCCGCTCGGATCGGCACCGTAGGCATCAGCTGACGTGGTGATGCCCTGCGGGAACCACCGCTCGGTCTCTTGGTCGTCGCGCTGCCAGGCCATGCCCGCGACGGGCGCCGCCCCCGGCACCTCGACATGGCTGCCGGTCCGGTTCAGGTCGGCCAGCACTCCGCGCAGGCCCACGCGACGGAACCGGCCGAAGAACCGGCCTGACGCGACAGGCTCGTGCGGCGCCGCGACGAGGCGGTGCGTCGGTCCTACGACCACGGCGTGGACGCCTGCAGGACCGCATCGGAGACCGACTCGGAGCGCAGGTGGGTGATCTTCTGGTACTCGGGGTCGGCCACCATGTCGCTGAACGCCTGGCGCGACGGGTACTGCACGAACAGCACGACGTCCCAGTCGAAGTCATCGCGGCGCACGACCTCGGTACCGAGGTCGCCGACGTGCAGCAGCTGCGCACCGAACCGGCCCGCATGATGGGCGAAGGCGTCGCAGTAGGCGCGGTAGCCCTCCGCTCCCCCGTCGGCGCGCAGCTTGATCAGGTTGAGCATCACCACGGGACCCCCTGGGTCCTCGCTGAGATAACGCGTCAGGTCTGCTCCAGTGGGATCAACGGGCATGGTGGTTCTCCTCTACGGGTGGAACGAGTCGCTTGGTGATGTCGTCGTCAACACATCGGGTCAAGCCGGACGCAGACGGTCGGTGGGCACCGCGATCTGCTGGCGATCGCCGATGTCGCGCGGAACGCCGATCACCAGGGCAAAGTCTGCGTTGGCCACGACCACGTGCTCTCGGTCGACCTCGACGATGGCTACCTTCTGATCCGGTCCACCGTCGTGGCTCAGCCACCACGGTTCGGCGAGCTGACTCAGACCGATCTGGTCGAGGCACTCCTCCGCATCGTGCCAGTCGCCCGGCTCGCCCAACGGGGTGCCCAACAGGGACATGGCGACCACCAGGTCTCCAGTGGGAGCCACGTAGCCGACGATCTCGCGGTCGGACGAGCGACGGTGCTCGATCCAGTCGGCCGGGATCATCAGCGCAGGAACGGGTCGATCGCTGCGGCGACGAACAGGAACGCCAGATAGGCGTTCGAGAAGTGGAACAGCCGCATCGGCTTGATCACCGTGAGGTCCTCGGTGCCGCGAGAACGCGACCGCAGACCGTGCGCCTCGACGAGGAACACCGCCCCCAGCACCACCGCCGCGACCGGGTAGAACCACCCGGTCGGGGTGACGGGCCACAGCAGCAGCGACGTCGCGACCATGACCCACGAGTAGCGCACGATCTGACGTGCGACGACGTCAGACGTGGTCACTGACGGCAGCATGGGGACGTCGGCAGCGGAGTAGTCCTCGCGGTACCGCATGGCCAGGGACCAGAAGTGCGGCGGGGTCCAGAAGAAGATCACGAGGAACAGCACGACCGGGGCCCAGGCGAGCTCGTTGGTGACGGCCGTCCAGCCGATGAGTGCGGGGAAGCATCCAGCGGCGCCGCCCCACACGATGTTCTGCGAGGTGCGGCGCTTCAGGATCATCGTGTAGCCCACGACGTAGAAGACGTTGGCGGTGAGAGCCAGGCCGGATGACAACCAGTTGACCAGCAGCCCCAGCCACAGGGTGGACACGACGCCCAGGATCAGACCGAACACCAGTGCGGCGCGGGTCGAGACCTGGTGGCGCACCAGGGGACGTCGCGAGGTGCGCCGCATCTTGGTGTCGATGTCGGCGTCGACCACACAGTTCAGCGCGTTGGCGCTGCCGGCCGACAGATACCCGCCGACCGTGGTCGCCACGACCAACCACAGACCGGGCACCCCCTGCGCCGCCAAGAACATGACCGGAACGGTGGTCAGCAGCAGCAGCTCGATGATGCGCGGCTTCGTCAGGGCCACGTAGGCCTTGCCGACGTCGAGAAAGGAGGGACTGCCGGGATCGGGTTCGCCGGAGCGTCGACCGATGTTCTGATCCACAGCACTCACGTGCATCAGTCTAAGCCACGCGAGTAGGGTCGGAGTCGACGGTTGGTGCCAACCGTCCAGCACCCCACACTTCCGTTCCCGACACACCCTCAGGAGCACTCGCTGTGACCTCAGCACCCGTTGGACTCACCTGGTCCGATCTCGACCAGAAGGCCGTCGACACCGCACGCCTGCTCGCCGCCGATGCCGTGGAGAAGGCTGGCCACGGCCACCCCGGAACAGCGATGAGCCTCGCTCCGGCGGCGTACCTGATCTACCAGAAGCTCATGCGCCACGACCCGACCGACCCCGACTGGACCGGACGCGACCGCTTCGTGCTGTCGTGCGGTCACTCCAGCCTCACTCAGTACGTCCAGCTGTACCTGGCCGGTTACTCGATGGGTCTGGACGACCTCAAGGAGCTACGCCAGTGGGGCAGCCAGACCCCCGGCCACCCCGAGTTCCGGCACACTCCCGGCGTCGAGCTCACCACGGGGCCCTTGGGCCAGGGCGTCGCCAACGCGGTCGGCATGGCCATGGCCGCACGGCGCGAGCGTGGACTGTTCGACCCGTCCACCGCAGCGGGCGAGAGCCCGTTCGACCACCACATCTATGCCATCGCTTCCGACGGTGACCTCGAGGAGGGAGTCTCCGCCGAGGCGTCCTCGCTGGCCGGCACCCAGGAACTCGGCAACCTGACGCTGCTCTACGACGCCAACGAGATCTCGATCGAGGACAACACCGACGTCGCCTTCACCGAGGACGTCGCCGCGCGCTACGAGGCCTACGGCTGGCACGTGCAGACGGTCGACTGGACGCAGGGTGGAACCGGTTACGTCGAGGATGTCGAGGCCCTCTGGAACGCCTTCCAGGAGGCCGCGGCCGTGACCGACAAGCCCAGCTTCATCCGTCTGCGCACCGTGATCGCCTGGCCGGCCCCGAGCAAGCAGAACACCGGCGCGTCACACGGATCGGCTCTCGGAGCCGACGAGATCGCCGCCACCAAGCAGCTGCTGGGCTTCGATCCCGAGCAGACCTTCGCCATCGCCGACGACGTCATCGCCCACACGCAGTCGGCGCGCGATCGCGGGCAGGCCGCACACGCCGAGTGGCAGGTCGGCTTCGACGCCTGGCGGACCGCCAACTCCGACGGCGCGACGTTGCTGGATCGACTCACGTCGCGCGAGCTGCCCGAGGGCTGGGACGCCGACCTGCCCGTCTACGACGCCGACCCCAAGGGCGTGGCGACACGGGCCGCCTCCGGCGACTTCCTCACCGCAGCCGCGCCGAGGCTGCCCGAGCTGTGGGGCGGTTCAGCCGATCTCGCGGGGTCGAACAACACGACACCCAAGGGAGAGCCGTCGTTCCTGCCCCCGCGCCGCTCCACCGAGATGTTCACCGGTGACTGGTACGGCAGGGTGCTGCACTTCGGCATCCGTGAGCACGCCATGGGCGCGATCATGAACGGCATCGCCATGCACGGTCCCACTCGCGTCTACGGCGGCACCTTCCTGGTCTTCAGCGACTACATGCGCGGAGCCGTGCGGCTCGCTGCCCTGCAGCAGCTGCCCGTCACCTACGTGTGGACCCACGACTCGATCGGCCTCGGCGAGGACGGTCCCACGCACCAGCCGGTCGAACACCTCGCCTCCCTGCGGGCGATCCCCGGGCTCGACGTCATCCGCCCCGCCGACGGCAACGAGACCATCGCTGCCTGGAAGGCCGCGATGAACCACACCGATCGCCCGTCCGCACTGGCCCTGAGCCGGCAGCCCCTGCCCACCATGCCGCGCGGCGAGCAGGCCAGCACCGGAGAACAGTGGGCCACGACCGAGAACGTCGCCCGTGGCGCCTACATCCTGCTCGACGCCCCCGACGGCGAGGAGCCCGACGTCATCGTCGTGGCGACCGGCTCGGAGGTCCAGCTGGCCGTGGCCGCGCGCGAGACGCTCGCAGCCGAGGGCATCACGACACGCGTCGTGTCCATGCCGTGTCGTGAGTGGTTCGAGGAGCAGGACGAGTCCTACCGCGACGAAGTCATCCCACCGGCTCTGCGCGCCCGCGTCTCGGTCGAGGCCGGCGTGGCGCTGGGCTGGAGCGACGTGGTCGGCGATGCAGGCCGCATCGTCAGCCTGGATCACTACGGCTCGTCCGCGTCCTACCAGAAGTTGTACGACGAGTTCGGCCTCACCGCCGACGCCGTCGTCGCGGCAGCCAAGGACACGATGGCCGCTGCACGTGGTGTGCCCACCGCGCCGTTCCGCGCTCGTCCGGCCGGACCCATCGGTCCGGCCGACACCCACTAATTCCGCAACACACCCACATCCCAGGAGTGTTCATGAACAGTCGACTGCAAGCCCTCGCCGATGCCGGTGTGTCCATCTGGCTCGACGACCTGTCCCGCGAACGACTCGAGTCCGGCAACCTCCAGCAGCTCATCGACGAGTCGGGGGTCGTCGGTGTGACGACCAACCCGACCATCTTCGCCTCGGCCCTGTCCGACGGAGACCGCTACAGCAGCCAGGTGGCCGAGCTCAAGGCCTCCGGCGCCGACATCGACACCACGGTCTTCGAGCTGACCTGTACCGACGTGCAGAACGCCTGTGACGTCCTCCGCCCGGTCTTCGACGCCACCGATGGCGTCGATGGCCGCGTGTCGATCGAGGTCGACCCAGGCGTGGCCCGTGACTCCGATGCCACCGTGAAGATGGCCCAGAAGCTCTGGGACCGGGTCGATCGACCCAACCTGCTGATCAAGATCCCCGCCACCGAACAGGGACTTCCGGCGATCGCAGCCACCATCGCGGCTGGCATCAGTGTCAACGTCACCCTGATCTTCTCGCTCGATCGGTACCGCAAGGTGATGGACGCCTACCTCTACGGCCTGGAACAGGCCGAGGCGAACAGCCACGACCTGTCGACGATCCACTCGGTCGCGTCGTTCTTCATCAGCCGTGTCGACGCCGACGTGGATGGCTTGCTGCCCGAGGGCCACGAGCTGCGCGGCAAGGCTGCGGTCGCGAATGCGCGGCTTGCGTTCCAGGCGTACGAAGAGATCTTTGCCGAGGATCGGGCCGCGTCGCTGCTGGCCAAGGGAGCCAACCGGCAGCGCCCCTTGTGGGCATCGACCGGAGTCAAGGACCCGTCCTACTCCGACACGATGTACGTCACCGACCTGGTCGTGGGCAACACGGTCAACACCATGCCGGAGAAGACCATGCAGGCCTTCGCCGATCATGGCGAGGTCACCGGCGACCAGGTCACCCCGCACTACGCGGACGCGCAGGCCGTCATCGACGGGCTCGCAGCCGAAGGCATCAGCTACGACGAGGTCGTCGAGCGACTCGAGAACGAAGGACTGGACAAGTTCGATGCCTCGTGGGCCGAGCTCCTCGAGACGGTCAAGGCTGAGATCGAGAAGGCCTGACATGGTCCAGCTGCGGCTCTCCGCCCCTGACCGCAACGAGCTCGAGACCGCCCTCGAGCAGGCCGTCACCGACCAGGTGGCGTCTCGGCTCGCGGCGCAGGACGCCACGCTGTGGGGCAGCGACGCCGAGTCCGAGGCCGCCAAGCGGCTGTCCTGGGTCTCGCTGGCCACCACGTCACGGCCGCTCGTCGAAGAGATCGTCGCGCTGCGCGATGAGCTGAACGGACGCGGTCTCGATCACGTCGTGCTCTGCGGCATGGGTGGCTCGTCCCTGGCGCCCGAGGTCATCTGCCACACCGCTGGAGTCGAGCTGACGGTGCTCGACTCGTCGCAGCCCGACATGGTCCGTGCAGCCCTGGCCGATCGGCTCGAGCGCACGATCGTGGTGGTGTCGAGCAAATCCGGAGGCACCGTCGAGACCGACAGCCAGCGTCGCGCCTACGAGCAGGCCTTCCGCGACGCCGACCTCGATCCGGCCCAGCACATCGTGATCGTCACCGATCCCGGTTCACCTCTCCACGACGAGGCGACCGTCGCCGGTTACCGCGTCTTCACCGCCGACCCGCACGTGGGCGGCCGCTACTCGGCCCTGACCGCGTTCGGTCTGGTGCCGAGCGGTCTGGCCGGCGTCGACATCGGTGAGCTGCTCGACGACGCGGCCGACGCCGCCGCCGACCTCGCCACGGACGAGATCGAGAACCCTGCGCTGCAGCTGGGCGTGCTGCTCGGCACGGCCCACCGGTACGAGGTCGACAAGCTCGTCATCGCCGACCGCACCCGGCACGGCATCGGGGACTGGATCGAGCAGCTGGTGGCCGAGTCCACCGGCAAGCTCGGCACGGGCATCTTGCCGGTCGTCGTGCCCGACGAGAAGGCGCCGAACTTCGAATCGTCCACGTTGGACTCGGTGCTCGTCGTCGTCGGCGACCTCGACCCCAGCGGCGGTGAGCGCGCCCTGCGCGTGGTCGGCGACCTGGTCAAGGCGACCGCGGCCGCCGTGGTCGGCGACACCGGCTCGCTCGATGACACCGACGTGCCGAGCTCCGCCTCGGGCTACAGCGCGGCCATCTCCGGTGCGCTCGGTGCGCAGATGCTGCTGTGGGAGGTCGCCGTGGCGATCTCTGGCCGCGTCATCGGCATCAACCCCTTCGACCAGCCCGATGTCGAGAGCGCCAAGCAGGCCGCTCGAGACCTGCTCGGCAGCTCCTCCACTCCCCCGGAGCCGGATGCTGTCGATGGCGACGTGCAGATCTACGGCAGCAGCCGCACCACGGTGGCCGAGGCCGTCGCCGATACGTTCGGGCAGCTGGACCTCGACCACGGCTACGTCGCGATCCAGGCGTACCTCGACCGCGTCGACCTGGCCGACCTGGCCGGTGTGCGCGAGGACGTCGCCACCCGCCTGGCGCGTCCGGTCACGTTCGGCTGGGGGCCGCGCTTCCTGCACTCCACCGGCCAGTACCACAAGGGCGGTACGCCCAACGGCGTGTTCGTGCAGATCACCTGCGACCCGATCGAGGATCTGGCCGTGCCGGGTCGCGACTTCACCTTCGGGTCGTTCATCGCCTCGCAGGCCGCCGGCGACGCCCAGGTGCTGCGTGATCACGGCCGCCCCGTGCTGCGCCTCCACCTGTCCGACCTCGGCGCCCTGGCCCGCGTGCGCGAAGCGCTCCAAGGAGCGACAGTGCGCGAAGCGCTCCAGTGACCCGGCGCGCCGCGTACGCCAATCCCCTGCGCGACCCGCAGGACCGTCGGCTTCCGCAGATCGCCGGCCCCTGCGGTGTCGTGCTGTTCGGGGTGACCGGCGACCTCGCGCGTCGCAAGCTGATCCCGGCGATCTACGACCTGGCCAACCGCGGCCTGCTGCCGCCGGGATTCGCCATGGTGGGATTCGCCCGCCACGACTTCGGCGACTCGAACTTCGCTGAGTTCGCCCGCGAGGCCGCGCGCGCCGGCGCTCGGACTGCGTGGCGCGAGTCGGTCTGGAAGCAGCTGTACTCGGGGGTGCGGTTCGTCGAGGGCTCCTTCGACGACGACGAGGCCTGGGAACGGCTGACCGCGACCCTGGCCGAGCTCGACGCGAGCCAGGGAACCCAGGGCAACCACGCGTTCTACCTGTCGATCCCGCCGAGCCTGTTCGGCACCGTGGTCGGCAAGCTCAAGCAGCATGGTCTGGCCAGCGCCGGTGCGGTGAACCCCGAGGCATGGCGTCGAGTGGTCATCGAGAAGCCCTTCGGACACGATCTCGAGTCCGCACAGGAGCTGAACGCGATCGTCGGTGAGGTCTTCGCCCCCGGGAGCGTGTTCCGCATCGATCACTACCTCGGCAAGGAGACGGTGCAGAACATCTTGGCCTTCCGGTTCGCCAACAACATGTTCGAGCCGGTCTGGAACAGCAACTACGTCGATCACGTGCAGATCACGATGGCCGAGGACATCGGCATCGGGAGCCGCGCCGGCTACTACGACGGCATCGGCGCCGCCCGCGACGTGATCCAGAACCACCTCCTGCAGCTGATGGCCCTGATCGCGATGGAGGAGCCGGTCTCCTTCGACGCCAAGAGCCTGCGCATCGAGAAGCAGAAGATCCTGGCCAACGCGAGGCCGCCCGAGCGCATCGACCTGCACACCGCGCACGCGCAGTACACCGAGGGTTGGGCCGGCGGCGAGCCCGTCGACGGGTACCTGCAGGAGGATGGCATCCCGGCCGACTCCACGACCGAGACCTACGCGGCCATGCGGATCGACATCGGCACCCGTCGCTGGGCGAACGTGCCGTTCTACCTGCGGGTCGGCAAGCGTCTTGGCCGCCGCGTGACCGAGGTCGCAGTGGTGTTCAAGCGGGCGCCGCACCAACCCTTCAGCCGCGATGACACCGAGGCGCTGGGGCAGAACGCCCTGGTGATGCGGATCCAGCCCGACGAGGGAGTCACGTTGCGCTTCGGCGCCAAGGTGCCGGGCACTGTCATGGAGATCCGCGACGTCAACATGGACTTCGCCTACGGAGGCACCTTCGTCGAGAGCAGCCCCGAGGCCTACGAACGTCTGATCCTGGACGTTCTGCTCGGCGATCCCCCGCTGTTCCCCCGGCACGAGGAGGTCGAGATGTCGTGGCAGATCCTCGACCCGATCATCAAGCACTGGGAACGCCAGAAGTCGATCGACACCTACGGGGCCGGCACCTGGGGCCCGGCCTCGGCCGATGAGATGATCGCCCGCGACGGCCGACGATGGAGAAGGCCCTGATCATGCAGATCACTCTCGAACAGACCAACTCATCCGACATCGCCCGCGAGATGGTGCGGGCCCGCCTCGCCTCCGGCAGCCCGGCCATGGACATGGTGCTCACCCTGATCGTCGTGTGCGATGACGACACCGTCACCGAGGCTCTGGCCGCCGCCACCATCTTGTCCAAGGAGCACCCGGCGCGGGTCATCGGCGTGATCCTCGGCAAGGGCACGGGACGACCAGACCTGCACGCCAAGATCCGCGTGGGCAACGAGACCTCGGGCGAGTCGATCCTGCTGCGCATGTCCGGCCAGCTGGTCAAGCACGCCGAGTCCGCCGTGCTGCCACTGCTCCTGCCCGATTCTCCGGTCGTGGTGTGGTGGCCCGGCTCGCCCCCCAGCAACCCGGCCGCCGACCCCATGGGATCTCTCGGCACCCGGCGGCTCACCGATGCGGAGTCTGCGTCACAGCCCGTACGCAACCTCACCCGCGTCGCCCGGCACTACTCCCCCGGCGACACGGACCTGTCCTGGACCCGTCTGACGCCGTGGCGCACGCTCCTGGCAGCTGCACTGGACCAGCTGCGGTCGCCCGTCACGGGCGGAAGCATCTCGGCCGGCTCGGGCAATCCCGCCGGCGTCCTACTCGAGTCCTGGTTGGAGAGCCGACTCGGCGTTCCCATCCGGTGGAGACGGGTCGACGCGGACCAGATCATGATCGTGACGCTGGAGACCGAGGCCGGCGAGGTGCGCATCGAGCGGGTCGATGAGACGACGTGTGAGTTCAGCGTGCCCGGATCGGTGTCGCGCATCGTGCCTCTGGCCCCTCGCACCATGGCCGAGCTTCTGGCCGAGGACCTGCGTCGACTCGACGCCGACCAGGTCTACGGCGCAACCGTCAAGCACCTGCTGGAGAACACATGAGTACCGAGCGAGTCATTCATCCCGACGCCGACACGTTGGCCGGTGACATCGCTGAGCGGCTCGCCGAAGCGATCTCTCGGGCACAGCAGCAGGGGCGCGAACCCCACGTGGTCCTGACGGGTGGCACCATCGCCATCGCCGCCTACGAGCAGCTGTCGGCCGACGGCGCGGACTGGTCGCGCGTGCACCTGTGGTGGGGCGACGAACGATTCGTGGCCGCGGGGCACGAGGATCGCAACGACCAGCAGGCGCGCGACGCGTTCATCGACCGCCTCGGCATTCCCGATGACCACGTGCACGCGATGCCCGCGCGCGACGCGTCAGCTCACGATGGTGGCGAGCAGTCGATGTCCGACGCCGCCGACGGGTACGGCGCCAGCTTGCCGGGTGAGCCGTTCGACCTCGTGCTGCTCGGACTGGGGCCCGACGGTCACGTGGCGTCGCTGTTCCCCGGCTTCACGCAGCTCGACGAGCAGGTGCGTTCGTGCGTCGAGGTGTACGACTCCCCCAAGCCCCCACCTGAGCGCATCACGCTGACCTTCCCGGCCCTCAACCGCTCCGCCGAGGTGTGGTTCCTGGTCTCCGGGGACGGCAAGGCAGACGCGGTCGCCCGGGTGGTGGCCGGCAGCCCGGTGGCCGAGACCCCGGCCTCCGGCGTCACCGGGCTGGAGCGGACCCTCTGGATCCTCGACGAGCCTGCCGCGTCACACCTGTGACGGTGTCGACTCAGAAGATGACTTCGCCGGACTTGCGCTTGGCGCGCAGGGTCGCGATGGCCTCGGTGAGCAGCTCGGCTGCCTCGTCCTCGGAGCGGCGCTCCTTCACGTACGCCAGGTGCGTCTTGTAGGGCGCGACCTTGGGTGCCGTGGGGCGGTTGTTGGCGTCGGGGCTGGCCGGCATTCCGCAGCGCGGGCAGTCCCACGTCTCGGGCATCGTGGCCTCGATCGCGAAGTGCAGGACCGTGTCATGGTCGTTGATGCAGTAGTACGTGACGGTCTGCCGAGGAGCGGCGTCGCCGCGCTCGGCCTCGCCCATGGGCCCCGACCCGATGCGGCTGCCGCGAATGGCGCCAGCGGCCATCAGTTGCTCACCTTCAGCAGCAGGCCGAGCGCGAAGATGCACACGACCCAGATCACCGCGATGCCGACCGTGATCCGGTCGAGGTTGCGCTCGGCGACGGACGAGCCACCCAGCGAGCTGGAGGCGCCTCCGCCGAACATGTCGGACAGTCCACCGCCCCGCCCCTTGTGCATCAGCACGAGGACGATCATCAGCAGGCTGCTCATCACGAGCAGGATCGAGAACGTCAGGATCACGTCAGGCCTTCGTTGGTCAGGCGCCGGACAGGTCCGGCATGTCATGGAATCGAGCAATGCCCGCGAACTCCTCCGCTTGGAGGCTCGCACCGCCCACCAGAGCCCCGTCGACATCCGACTTGACCATGATCGACGCCACGTTCGCGGCCTTGACCGACCCGCCATACAGGATACGCATGGCATCGGCGATCTCGGGCGACCAGGTCTCGGCGATGCGAGCACGAATCGCCGAGCACACCTCCTGGGCGTCGTCGGGGGTCGCGACCTCGCCGGTGCCGATCGCCCAGACCGGCTCGTAGGCGATGACCACCGAGGCGATCTGTTCATCGTCGAGACCGGCCAGAGATCCGTCGACCTGGGTGAGGGTGTGCGCGACGTGCTCACCGGCCTGGCGCACCTCGAGACCCTCTCCCACGCACACGATCGGAGCGATCTGGGCTGCGATCGCACGCCGCACCTTCGCATTGACCACGGCGTCGGTCTCCGCGTGGTGCTCGCGTCGTTCGGAGTGCCCGACCACGACGTAGCCACAACCGAGCTTGGCCAGCATCGCTGCACTGATCTCACCGGTGTACGCACCACCGTCGTGCTCGGAGACGTCCTGCGCGCCGTAGCCGATGCGCAGTCGATCTCCGTCGATCAGCGTCTGCACGCTGCGCAGGTCGGTGAACGGCGCGATCACGACGACCTCGGCCCTCGCGAAGTCGTGCTTCTTGTCCTCCAGCGTCCACGCCAGCTTCTGGACGAGGACGACCGCCTCCTGGTGGTTGAGGTGGGACTTCCAGTTGCCGGCCATCAACGGGGTGCGGCCGGACGTCTTGGCTGCTGCCATCAGTCGTCAGTTCCTTCCAAGATCGCGAGGCCGGGCAGAGTCTTGCCCTCGAGGTACTCGAGGCTGGCGCCTCCACCGGTGGAGATGTGGCCGAACTGGGCGTCGTCGAAGCCCAGCTGACGTACTGCCGCAGCCGAATCGCCGCCACCGACCACCGACAGGCCGTTCATCTGCGTGAGTGCAAGGGCGACAGCCCGTGTCCCGGCGTCGAACGAAGCCATCTCGAACACGCCCATGGGACCGTTCCAGAACACCGTGCGTGATGCGCCGATGACCTCGGCGAAGCGCGCCGCTGACTCTGGGCCGATGTCGAGCCCCATCTGATCGGCCGGCATGGCATCGGCCGGCACGACCGAGGCATCTTCGTCGGCGAAGGCCGGAGCCACCACGACGTCGGTCGGCAGGACCAGGTCCACGCCCTGAGCAGCCGCGCGCTCGATGTAGCCCGATGCCACGTCGAGCTGATCGGCCTCGAGGAGGGATGTTCCGACCTCATGGCCCTGTGCCTTGAGGAACGTGAACACCATGCCGCCGCCGATCAGCAGCGAATCAGCCTTGTCGATCAGGTTCTCGATGACGCCGAGCTTGTCGGACACCTTCGAGCCTCCCAGCACGACCGCGTAGGGCCCCTCGGGGTTCTCGGTGAGGCGCTTCAGGACCTCGACCTCGGTCTGCACCAGGCCACCCACGGCAGCGGGCAGACGCGAGGCGATGTCGTACACGCTGGCCTGCTTGCGGTGCACGACGCCGAAGCCGTCGGAGACGAACACGTCAGCCAGGTCGGCCAGCTGATCGGCGAACGCGCCTCGTTCGGCGTCGTCCTTGGCGGTCTCGCCTGCGTTGAAGCGCACGTTCTCCAGCACGGCGACCTGACCGTCGGCGAGTGACTCGACCACGCGGCGGGCGTCATCGCCCACCGTGTCGGAGGCAAAGTGCACCTCGGCACCGAGGAGCTCGCCCAGTCGGGTGGCGACCGGCTTCAGCGAGTACGCCGGATCCGGGGCCCCTTTCGGCCGACCGAGGTGAGCGACGACGATGACGCGAGCGCCGGCCGAGGCCAGCCGCTCGATGGTGGGCACGCTCGCGCGCACCCGGCCGTCGTCGGTGATGTCCGTACCCGACAGGGGAACGTTCAGATCACTGCGGACCAGGACGCGCTGGCCCGACAGGTCGCCGAGATCAGAGACCGCCTTCACGCCTACAGGCTCGCGCCGACGTGAGTGATGAGGTCGACGAGTCGGTTGGAGTATCCCCACTCGTTGTCGTACCAGCCGACGACCTTGACCTGGTCGCCGATGACCTTGGTGAGACCGGAGTCGAAGACGCACGACGCAGGATCGGTGACGATGTCCGAGGAGACGATCGGGTCCTCGGTGTAGACCAGGAATCCCTTCATCGCGCCGTCGGCGGCGGCCTTGACGATCTCGTTGACCTCCTCGACGGTGGTCTCGCGTGAGGCGGTGAAGGTCAGGTCAGTGGCTGACCCCGTGGGCACGGGCACGCGCAGTGCGTAGCCGTCGAGCTTGCCCTTCAGCTCGGGCAGGACCAGGCTCACGGCCTTGGCCGCACCGGTCGAGGTCGGCACCACGTTGATCGCCGCGGCGCGCGCCCGGCGCAGGTCCGAGTGCGGGGCGTCCTGCAGGTTCTGGTCCTGCGTGTAGGCGTGGATCGTGGTCATGAGGCCACGCTCGATCCCCAGCGAGTCGTTGAGTGCCTTGGCCATCGGCGCGAGGCAGTTGGTGGTGCACGACGCGTTGGAGATGACGGTGTGTGCGGCCGGGTCGTACAGGTCGTGGTTCACGCCCATCACGATCGTGATGTCCTCGTTCTTCGCCGGCGCGGAGATGATGACCTTCTTGGCGCCGCCGTCGACGTGGGCCTTGGCCTTCGTGGCGTCGGTGAACAATCCGGTCGACTCCACGACCACGTCGACGTCCAGACCGGCCCAGTCGAGCTTCGCCGGGTCGCGCTCGGCGAATGCGACGATCTTCTGGTCGCCGACGTAGATCGCACTGTCGTCGTGCGTGACGTCAGCATCGAGACGGCCGAGGATCGAGTCGTACTTGAGCAGCATCGCCAACGTCTTGTTGTCGGTCAGGTCGTTGACGGCGACGACCTCGATGTCGGCTCCTGAGGCACGAACGGCCCGGAAGAAGTTGCGGCCAATGCGGCCGAAGCCGTTGATTCCTACGCGAACGGTCACGGGGAATGATCTCCTGCGGTGGTCGGGTCGATGACAGTTCAACCCTACTCACCCCCGTGCCCTACGGGCGAGTCACCTGTCCGGAGGGCGGAAGGGGACCCGCAGGTGACCTACCCGTCGCTGAGAGCGTCGTCGCCGACGGAGGAGTCCGTGTCGGGGATTCCGAGGTCCTCAGCGCGCTTGTCGGCCATGGCCAGCAGGCGGCGAATACGCCCGGCGATGGCGTCCTTGGTCAGAGCCGGCTCGTGCAGTCGCCCCAGCTCCTCCAGACTCGCCTGACGGTGCTCGACACGCAGGGTGCCGGCCATCTTGAGGTGATCCGGCACGTCCTCCGCCAGGATCTCGAGGGCCCGCTGTGCGCGTGCGCCCGCTGCAACTGCGGCACGGGCCGAGCGACGCAGGTTGGCGTCGTCGAAGTTGGCCAGGCGGTTGGCCGTGGCGCGCACCTCACGACGCATGCGGCGTTCCTCCCACGCCAGGAGGGACTCGTGGGCACCCAGACGGGTCAACAGAGCACCGATGGCCTCACCGTCGCGGATCACGACCCGGTCGACGCCGCGGACCTCCTTGCCCTTGGCGGAGATGCCGAGTCGGCGGGCCGCGCCGACCATCGCGAGCGCTGCCTCGGGGCCGGGGCAGCTGACCTCCAGGGCCGAGGAGCGGCCCGGTTCGGTGAGGGACCCGTGCGCGAGGAACGTGCCACGCCAGGCGGCGACGGCGTCGCAGGTCGAACCGGAGACGACCTGGGGCGGGAGTCCGCGCACCGGGCGTCCCGCACCATCGACCAGACCGGTCTGCCGCGCGAGCAGCTCCCCGTCCTTGGACACACGCACGATGTAATGGGTCTCCTTGCGGACCCCCACGTTCTGCGCGACCACGATCTCGCTCTCGTGCCCGTAGATGTCCGAGATGTCCTTGCGCAGGCGCCGAGCCGCAGCAGACGTGTCGAGCTCGGCCTCGATGACGATGCGCCCCGAGACGATGTGCAGTCCGCCCGCGAAGCGCAGGATCGACGCCACCTCGGCCTTGCGACAACATGCCTTGGTGACTGAAATGTTCGCGAGTTCTGCCTTGACCTGGGCCGTCATGGCCATAGGGTCGCACCCCTGTTCGTCGCTTCGTGGCTCACTGGTAAGCCGCCACTCTATGCCTGCCGCATGACCGTGGCGAAGGCGGCAGCCAGTCGTGCCGGATCGTGCTGATCCGGGCTTTCCCCACCTGTCACCTGCGCCACATGCAGCCGAGCACCGAGGCGTTGGGCGGCCGCTTCGAGCGTGCCGTGGGCATCGACCAGCGAGGGGTCGGCGATGATGGCGTCGAGGCGCAGGTCGGGGGCGTGCGCGGCCAGGACCTCCAGGTGATCGGTGGGACTCAGGCCGCGCGTCTCCTCGTCGTCGTCGGTCAGGTTGAGCACGAGCGCACGGCTCGCTGTGGTCTCGATCAGGGCATCGCGCAGCTGGGGAACCAACAGGGTCGGCATGACGCTGGTGAACCAGGACCCCGGCCCGATGACGACCCATTCGGCCTCCTGGACGGCTGCGACGGCCTCGGGGCACGCTGGCGGGTCGGCCGGCACGAGTCGGACCGTGACCACCTGGCCGTCGACGGACGCCACCTGCACCTGTCCGCGCACGACCGTCAGCTGCTGCGGGTCATCGCGCCGCTGCACGTCGGCCTCGATGTCGAGCGGCACCGCCGCCATGGGAAGCACGCGCCCGCGCGCCCCAAGCAGCTCCCCCACGAGATCGAGCCCCTGCACGTGATCACCCAGCAGGTCCCAGATCGCCGTGATCAACAAATTGCCGACGGCATGGCCCCCCATCGGCCCGTGCGAGGCAAACCGGTGCTGCAGGATGTCGGCCCAGGTACGGCCCCACTCGTCGTCGCCACACAGGGCCGCGAGCGCCATGCGCAGATCGCCGGGCGGCAGCTCGTCGAACTCCTCGCGCAGCCGACCGGACGATCCACCGTTGTCGGCCACCGTGACCACGCCGGTCAGCCGGGTGGTGATGCGCCGCAGCGCAGCGAGGCTCGCGGCCAGCCCGTGCCCACCGCCGAGCGCGACCACCCGCTGATCGTCAGGATCCTCGGCCTCCAGAAGCTCCGGCGATCGGGTGATCACGGCCGACCCGCACGACGTGTGGGGTGCCGTGTCATTCGCGGCCCAGGTCGCGATGCACGACCAAGGTGTTGACGCCGCGACCGCGGAGACGATCGGCGAAGGCCTCGGCCATCGCGACACTGCGGTGTCGGCCACCGGTGCAGCCGAAGGCGATGGTCAAGAAGTGCTTGTCCTCGTGCAGAAAGCCATCGGTCAACAGGGACACGAGACCCTCGTACCGCTCGAGAAACTCCTCGGCGCGCGGTTGGCCACGCACGTAGTCGCGAACCGGTACGTCGAGTCCGCTGAGGTCGCGCAGCTCATCGACCCAGAACGGGTTGGGCAGGAACCGCAGGTCGGCGACCATGTCGGCGTCGATCGGGATGCCGTACTTGAAGCCGAACGTCACGACCGAGGCGCGCAGGCCCTGGGTCGCCTCGTCCTCGAAGGCTGCCCGCACGCGTTGGGTCAGCTGGTGCACGTTGAGCGTCGTGGTGTCGATGACGATGTCTGCTCGACCACGCAGGACGCGCAGCAGCTCGCGCTCACGGTTGAAACCGTCCATGAGCCGGCCCTCGAGGCTGAGCGGGTGCGGGCGCCGGGCCGCTTCCTGTCGTCTCACCAGGACGTCATCGGATGCCTCGAGGAACAAGGTCCTCGAGGCGAACCCCTGAGCCCGCAGTCGCTCCAGCTCGTCATTGAGCCCGCCGAAGAACCCGCGTGAGCGCGCATCGACGACCACGGCGAGCCGGTCGATGTCCTCGGTTCCGGCAATCGTGCGCACGGCCTCGCCCAGCACCTCGGGCGGGATGTTGTCGATGACGTAGTAGCCGAGCTTCTCCAGCACCTTCGCCGCCGTGCCGCGTCCGGCGCCCGTCATTCCGGTGACCAGCACGAACTGTCGAAGTAGGCTCACGTGTCCTCCTGGCTCGGGTCATCGTAGATCTCGCCCGTCGCGGTGTTGACGGCTGGCTCGGGCCTGGAAGTCTCCAGCGCCGCTGCGATCGATTCTGCCGTGGACCGGCCGATGCCGGACACCTCGGCCAGCTCCTCGACCGTCGCGGCGCGCATCTTCTTGACCGACCCGAACTGCTTCATCAGCGCTTTGCGCCGCGTGGGGCCGAGCCCCGGGATCGGGTCCAGCAAGCTGTCGACCATGGACTTGCTGCGGCGACCACGGTGGTGCGAGATGGCGAATCGGTGTGCCTCGTCGCGCAGCCGCTGCAGGAGGTAGAGACCCTCGCTGGTGCGCGGCAGGATGACCGGATCCTCGTCCTCGGGCAGCCACACCTCCTCGAGCCGCTTGGCCAGACCCACCAGGGCCACGTCGGTGATGCCGAGCGCGGTCATGGCCTGATGGGCCGCAGCCACCTGCGGCGGACCACCGTCGACCACGACCAGGGCCGGTGCATAGGCGAATCGTTTGGGACGACCGGTCTCAGGGTCGATCGGTCCGCTCTCGGGATCGCGCTCCCCGTCTTCGGACTGCGCCAACTCGGCTCGGGCCTTGATGAGCCGTTCGAAGCGACGAGTGATGACCTCGTGCATCGCGGCGACGTCGTTCTGACCCTCGTGACGGACCGTGAATCGGCGGTACTCGGCCTTGCGCGGGAGGCCGTCCTCGAACACGACCATGGAGGCGACGATCTCGGTGCCCTGCAGGTTGGAGATGTCGTAGCACTCGATGCGCAACGGTGCTGCGGGGAGATCGAGGGCCTCCTGGATCTCCTCCAAGGCCTTGCTGCGCGCAGTCAGGTCACCCGAGCGCTGCATCTTGTGCCGGGCCATGGACTGCTTGGCGTTCTGCTCCACCGTCGCCATGAGGGCGACCTTGTCGCCGCGCTGCGGCACCCGGATGCGGACCGGGCCTCCGCGTCGCTCGGTCAACAGGTCGGACACCGCCTCGTGGTCTGCCGGCAGCGCAGGGACGAGCACCTGGCGAGGAATGCCAGTCGGGGCCGCGCCTTCGTACAGGGTCATGAGCGCGCGCTGCACGAGCTCGGGGAAGCCCGCCTCGTCGGCCTTGTCGGCGACCCAGCCCCGCTGGCCGCGAATGCGGCCGCCGCGCACCGAGAAGATCTGCACCGCAACCTCGAGGGGGTCGTCGACGAACCCGAGCACGTCGGCGTCGGTGCCGTCGCCGAACACGACGGTCTGCTTCTCCAGCACCCGGTTGAGCGCGCCGAGGTCGTCGCGGTACTTGGCCGCCAGCTCGTACTCCTGGGATTCGGAGGCGGCCAACATGTCAGTCTCGATGCGACGGGTGAAGCCGCCCGTGCGCCCGCCCATGAAGGACAGGAAGTCGCCGACGATCTCGCGGTGCTCATCGGGGCTGACCCGGCCGACACACGGTGCCGCGCACTTGCCGATGTCGCCGAGCAGGCAGGGTCGACCGATGGCCTTGGCCCGCCGGAACACGCCTGCGGAGCACGAGCGCATGGGAAAGACCCGCAGGAGCGTGTCGACCGTGTCACGGATGGCCCAGGCGTGCCCGTACGGACCGAAGTACCGCACACCCTTGCGCTGTGCCCCACGCATCACCGTGACGCGCGGGAAGTCCTCGCCGACCGTCACGGCCAACCAGGGATAGGACTTGTCGTCGCGGTACTTGACGTTGAATCGCGGGTCGTACTCCTTGATCCAGGAGTACTCCAGGGCGAGCGCCTCGACCTCCGTGGTCACCACGGTCCACTCGACCGAGGACGCCGAGGTCACCATCTGCTGGGTCCGCGGGTGCAGATTGGTGACGTCCTGGAAGTACGAGCTCAGGCGCGGTCGCAGCGACTTGGCCTTGCCGACGTAGATCACGCGCCGCTCGGCGTCGCGGAATCGGTACACGCCGGGCTCGACCGGGATCTCGCCCGGCTTCGGACGGTAGCTGGCGGGATCAGCCACGATCGGCGCCGATCAGTGCGCCGCGCTCGAGCGGCGCGACGGCAGCAGGTGGATGACCGCGACGACGATCGCACCCACGACCAGACCCACGATGGCCGAGCAGAACGTGTTGACCAACCAGCCGACCACGGCACCGATCGAGGACACCGCATCGGCAGCGCCCTCCTCGAGGTGGTGGACCAGGTCGTACGGAGCGGTCCAGCCGAGGTCGTCGACTCCGACCAGCAGAATGTGTCCGCCGACCCAGAGCATTGCCACGATGCCGACCGTCGAGATGGTCGCCAGCAGTCCGGGCATGGCCGCCACCATCGTTCGGCCCACCCGCTGGGCCAGCGACGACGAACGCTGCGCGAGCGAGAGTCCGACGTCGTCCATCTTGACGATCAACGACACGACGCCGTACACGAGCACCGTGATGCCCACCGCGACGACGGCCAGGATGACCGCGCGACTCCAGAAGGACTCGTTGGTGACCTCGTTGAGCGCGATGACCATGATCTCGCCGGACAGGATGAAGTCGGTGCGGATGGCGCCGGACACCATGGTCTTCTCCTGCTCGGGGCCGAGCTCGGTGACCGGCTTCTCCGGGCCGGTCTCGTGCGGATGTAACTTCTCCCAGATCTTCTCGGCACCCTCGAAGCACAGGTAGGTGCCGCCGAGCATCAACAAGGGTGTGAGCAACCACGGGAGGAACTGGCTGAGCAGCAGGGCCGCCGGCAGGATGAACAGCAGCTTGTTGCGCAACGAGCCGATGGCGATCTTCTTGATCATCGGGAGCTCGCGCTGCGCGGCGGCGCCCTGCACGTACTGCGGGGTGACGGCGGTGTCGTCGACCACGACGCCAGCGGCCTTGGCGCTGGCCCGGGCTGCCGCTGCGCCGACGTCGTCGACCGATGCGGCGGCCAGCTTGGCCAGCACTGCGACGTCGTCGAGGAGTGCGAAGAGTCCACCGGCCATCAGGAAGCCTTCCGTCCGTGCTGCAGCAAGGGCTTGAGGTAGTGCCCGGTGTAGCTGTCCGGGTGGTCGGCCACCGTCTCGGGCGTGCCCTCAGCCACCAGTAGACCACCTCCGCTGCCGCCTTCGGGCCCCATGTCGACGATCCAGTCCGCCGTCTTGATGACGTCGAGGTTGTGCTCGATCACGATCACCGAGTTGCCGGTGTCGACGATGCGCTGCAGCACACCCAGCAGCTTGCGGATGTCCTCGAAGTGCAGACCCGTGGTGGGTTCGTCGAGCACGTAGACGGTGCGGCCCGTGGATCGCTTCTGCAGCTCGGCGGAGAGTTTGACACGCTGCGACTCACCACCGGACAACGTGGTGGCCGGCTGCCCCAGACGGACGTAGCCGAGGCCGACCTCGCCCAGGGTGCGCAGGTGCCGGGCGATGACCGGAATGGCCTCGAAGAAGTCGACGGCCTCCTCGATCGGCATGTCGAGAACCTCGGCGATGGTCTTGCCCTTGTACCGCACCTCGAGGGTCTCGCGGTTGTACCGGGCGCCGTGGCAGACCTCGCACGGCACGTAGACGTCGGGCAGGAAGTTCATCTCGATCTTGATGGTGCCGTCGCCGGAGCAGGCCTCGCAGCGACCACCCTTGACGTTGAAGGAGAACCGTCCCTGCAGGTAGCCGCGCATCTTGGCCTCGGGCGTCTGGGCGAACAGCTTGCGCACGTGGTCGAACACGCCCGTGTACGTGGCCGGATTGGACCGCGGGGTACGTCCGATGGGCGACTGGTCGACGTGGATCACCTTGTCGACCGCGTCGATGCCATCGATGGTGCGATGCCGACCGGGGATGGTGCGCGAGTTGTAGATGCTGCGGGCCAGCTGGGTGTAGAGGATGTCGTTGACCAGGGTGGACTTGCCGGATCCGGAGACGCCGGTGACGGCCACGAGCTGTCCGAGCGGGAACGTGACGTCGATGTCGCGCAGGTTGTGCTCCTTGGCACCGCGGACCACGAGCTCGCGACCCTTCTCGCGCTGGCGGCGGACGGCGGGCACAGGGATCGACTCGCGGCCCGACAGGTACTTGCCGGTGAGCGAGTCCTTGCTGGTGAGCAGGTCCTCCACCGGTCCCGAGACGATGACCTGTCCCCCGTGCTCGCCGGCGCCGGGTCCGATGTCGACGGCCCAGTCGGCCGCACGAATGGTGTCCTCGTCGTGCTCGACGACGATCAGGGTGTTGCCGAGATCGCGCAGGCGCAGGAGGGTGTCGATCAGGCGATGGTTGTCGCGTTGGTGCAGACCGATCGACGGCTCGTCGAGGACGTACAGGACGCCCACCAGGCCCGCGCCGATCTGGGTGGCGAGTCGAATGCGCTGCGCCTCACCGCCGGACAGCGAGCCGGCCGCGCGGTCCAGGGCCAGGTAGTCCAGACCCACGTCGAGCAGGAACCGCAGGCGCTCGTTGATCTCCTTGAGGACGCGTTCACCGATCTGGCTCTCGCGATCGGTCATCTCCAGGGTCGCGAGGTAGTCGGCTGCGTCGGCGATCGACAACGCGCAGACCTCGGCGATGTTCTTCGGCCCGTAGGTCTCCGAGTTCATCTGCACGGCGAGGATGACCGGCTTGAGACGCGTTCCGTCGCACACCGGACAGGCCACCTGGCGCATGAACCCCTCGAGGCGCTCGCGACTGGTGTCGGACTCGGTGTCGGCGTGACGCCGTTCGAGGTAGGTGATCGCGCCCTCGAAGGCTGTGTAGTAGGACCGCTCGCGGCCGTAGCGGTTCTTGTACCGCACGTGCACCTTGGTGGCGTGACCGTGCAGGATCGCTTCTCGTGCGTGCTCGGGCAGATCGCCCCAGGGTGAGCTGGTGCTGAATCCGAGCTCATCGCCCAGAGCGGTCAGGATGCGATTGAAGTAGTCGGCGACGTGCGCCGAGGCCCACGGGGAGACAGCTCCCTCGTCGAGCGACTTGGCCTCGTCGGGGACCACCAGCTCGGGGTCGACCTCCATGCGGGTGCCGATGCCGTGACACTCGCTGCACGCGCCGAAGGGGGCGTTGAACGAGAACGACCGCGGCTCGAGCTCGTCGACCGCGAGCGGGTGGTCGTTGGGGCAGGCGAGCTTCTCGGAGAAGCGACGCGTGCGCTCGTCGTGGTCGTCATCGCGGTCGACGTAGTCGATGATCACCAGGCCGTCGGCCAGCCCGAGTGCGGTCTCGACCGACTCGGTGAGCCGCTGCTGGGCGCTGTCCTTGGTCTGCAGACGATCGACGACGACGTCGATGGTGTGCTTCTTCTGCTTGGCCAGCTTGGGCGGGTCGTCGGCGAGCAGATGCACCTCGCCGTCGACGACCGTGCGACTGAATCCTTGCGACTGCAGGTCGCGGAAGAGCTCGAGGTACTCACCCTTGCGACCGCGGATGATGGGCGCCAGCACCTGGAACCGCTCGCCCTCGGTGCCGGACATGATGCGATCGACGATCTGCTGGGGCGTCTGCCGGGCGATCGGCTCGCCGCACTCCGGGCAGTGCGCTCGCCCGGCACGCGCGTACAGCAGGCGCAGGTAGTCGTAGACCTCGGTGATGGTGCCGACCGTGGAACGCGGGTTGCGCGAGGTGGACTTTTGGTCGATCGAGACCGCCGGGGACAGACCCTCGATGAAGTCGACGTCGGGCTTGTCCATCTGGCCGAGGAACTGCCGGGCGTACGCCGACAGCGACTCGACGTAGCGACGCTGGCCCTCGGCAAAGATCGTGTCGAAGGCCAGGGACGACTTGCCCGAGCCCGACAGGCCCGTGAACACGATCATCGAGTCACGTGGAAGATCGAGTGAGACGTCCTTGAGGTTGTTCTCCCGAGCGCCACGCACGACGAGTTGATCGATCACAGAAGTCCTCAGAAACAGTTGAAGCGAAGGTGGTCAGTGGACCACTGCCATCGTATCGACGGACACCGACAGTTGCCGGAGTGCACGGCCCCGTCGCCATGCTATCGAATCTCTGTTCGACCACATGTCTGCTGCCGTCATGCGACCGGTTCACGTGTGGTGCGGCGCGGTGGATCTGCAGCCGTCTGGACGTCCAAGCAGGTGAGATGTCACCGCCCGACGGTGTCTCGGCCCGGGCCCTACGATGTCGCCATGACGTACACCGGAGAAGTCGAGGTCGGCGGCGCAGCTGACACCCAGGACGCAGGCGACCTGCAGATCACCAAGGTCGCGGTCGGCCCCATGTCGAACAACGCCTATCTGCTGCGCTGCAATCTGACCGGCGAGCAGGCCCTGATCGACGCCGCCAACGAGGCTGACACGCTGCTCGCCCTGATCGGCGAGGGCGGACTGGCTCGGGTGGCCACGACGCACCGCCACCAGGACCACTGGGACGCGCTGGCCGAGGTCGTCGACGCGACCGGCGCCGAGACCGTCGCCGGCGAGCGCGACGTCGAGGGCATCCCGGTGGCCACGTCGCACCCCGTCGCCACCGGCGCACGCATGCGAGTCGGCTCCTGCGAGCTCGAGATCATCGAGATCGTCGGCCACACCCCCGGCTCGATCGCCCTGGCGTACGAC
Organism: Aeromicrobium sp. CF3.5; assembly: GCF_051262695.1. Taxonomy (NCBI): domain Bacteria; kingdom Bacillati; phylum Actinomycetota; class Actinomycetes; order Propionibacteriales; family Nocardioidaceae; genus Aeromicrobium; species Aeromicrobium sp. CF3.5. The sequence continues at coordinate 77,323 of NZ_JBIMEZ010000007.1, read as the reverse complement.
GACCCCGACGGCATCGTGCACCTGTTCACCGGCGACTCCCTGTTCCCTGGTGGCGTCGGCAAGACCTGGGAGCCGGGCGACTTCGACACCCTGGTCGACGAGGTCGAGTCCAAGCTGTTCGACCGATTCGGCGACGACACGCACTTCTACCCCGGCCACGGCAATGATTCGACCCTCGGTGCCGAGCGCGCTTCCATCCCCGCGTGGCGAGAGCGCGGCTGGTAGAGCCCGGGGTGGGATTGACTGGGTTCGTGACCCTGGTTGAGCGGCTCCGAACGGCGGGATGCGTGTTCGCCGAGGACGAAGCCTCCCTGCTGACGGCCGAGGCCAGCGACGCTGCGCATCTCGAGCAGATGGTCGACCGGCGTGTCCAGGGCGAGCCGCTCGAGCAGATCCTCGGGTGGGCCGAGTTCGCCGGACTGCGGCTGGCCGTCGCCCCTGGCGTGTTCGTGCCGCGCCGACGCACCCTGCTGCTTGCCCGTGAAGCCGTCTCCCTGATTCCTCCGGCCAGCAGGGCGCTCGATCTGTGCTGCGGCGTCGGCGCGGTCGCGGCGGTCATGACCCGGGATCGGCCCGACACGACGATCCACCTCAGCGACATCGATCCGTCCGCCGTCGACTGCGCGCGCCAGAACGTGCCCACGGCCACGACCCACACCGGCGACCTGTTCGACCCGCTCCCCCGCGATCTGCAATTCGACCTCATCGCCGTCAACGCCCCCTATGTTCCCACCGGACAGATCGCCGCCATGCCCCCTGAGGCCCGTGACCACGAGCGCCACGTCGCGCTCGACGGCGGGCCGGACGGCGTCGAGCTGCACCGACGAATCGCCGCCGTCGCCCTCGACTGGCTCGCCCCCGACGGACACCTGCTGATCGAGACGGCTCGCCACCTCGCACCGCTGACCGCCGCCGCACTGGCCGCCCACGGACTCAGCAGCCGCACCGTCCACGACGACGACCTCGAAGCCACCGTCGTGGTCGGATCTCCGAGTGCCGGTTCGGCCCAGGTCACCTAACCTCGACTCATGCGACGTGCAGCGACTCTTCTCGCCGGTGTGAGCCTCCCGGTCCTCGTCCTGCTCGGCGGTTGCAGTGGCGCGACCGACGAGTCCGGCCCCGACGCCGACCCGGCCGCCACCGACGCCTGCACCGAGGTGCGCGCTGGCATCGATGCGTTCAACACCGGGGACTTCGACGAGACGGTCGATCGATTCCGCACGGCACTGCCGCTGGCCGAGGACCAGGCCAGCTCCGATGACTCGCAGGAAGCCGCCGACCTGCTGGAGGCGGTGCAGTACTACGCCGACCTCGAGGCCGGCATGTACCCCGAAGCAGCCCGCACCTCCCCGGATTTCGAGAAGTACAAGCAGATCACCCTCGGCCAGTGCGGACCGATCGAGCAGCCGGACCCCGACGACGTCGAAGAACCCGGCGTCGAGACCTAGACTGATTCGTCGCCGGCGGGCTGGTCGCGGGCCGACTGGTCGCGCATCAGCGTCTGATAGACCGCGTGCACCGCGATGGCGCGCTCCAGCTCGGCCGACAGGCCCGAGAAGAACTGGCGCCGGTAGTTCTCGTCGGTCACCGCCGACACCGTGAAGTACAGGCCGGAGAACGCGGCCAGGAACACCGAGACCTGGAACAGGTCGTTGGTCACCGGCATCGTCCGACCGATGGCCGAGGGCAGGAGCGAGACCGGTTCACCGGTCCACGCCTCGATCGTCGAGCTCGGGATCGTCAGCGCGCCGAAGGCCATGAAGAAGGCGAACAGACCGAGGGCCAGCAAGAACACCTGGATCGCCTGGCTGAACAGCAGCACCAGCACGAGGTTCGCCCGGGCGAAGCGCGGCAACGCGGTGACCTGCCCACCCAGACGGCGCGATGCGGCGGCCGCGGGAGTCTTGGCACATGCATCGGCGATGCGATCGCCGACGGCCGCCCCCTCCACCGCCTGGACCTCCTCGGGCAGCCGGGCGAGCAGGAACAGCACCCCGAACCCGGCGAAGAACCCCACGGCCCACCACAGGACGCTGCGCGACATCAGCGCGGCGACCTGCCACACCTCGGCGTTGATGAACAAGAAGGTCACGGCCAGCAGCAGCAGGGGAAGGGCCCGGGTCAGCAGCGGCAGCAACAGACCCAGGGATCCGAAGGTGCGACCGATGGCCCAGCGCACCATCGTGCCCATGCGCAAGAAGCTGCCCGCGAAGGCCGCCAGCGCGACGGTGAACACGATCCCACCGGTCACCGAGCCGGTCGGCCCATCATCGACCTTCAGGCCCACGGACACCCCGACCGCGGCCGAGACGAGCAGGATCGCGACCAGCACCGTCACGATGCGCCAGCTCGTCACCCACTCCTCGACATCACGCGCGTGGTCGCCGGCGAAGTAGGGCAGTCCCTGCTCGTCGAACCAGTCCTCGATGCGCTCTGTCTCAGTCCGCTCGTGCTGGGTGCGCTCGGCTGGTTCGCGGGTCACAGCGTGACCGGCAGGGCGTCGAGCCCGTACACGAACGACAGCTGACGGAAGGCAAGCTCGGACTCGGGCGTCGCGATCACCAGATCGGGAAAGCGCCGCAGCAGGCGAGGCAGGGCCGACCGCAGCTCGACGCGGGCCAGCTCGGCGCCGAGGCACCGGTGGATCCCGTGCCCGAACGCGAGGTGACCCGACGCCGGCGCGCGGTACGGGTCGAACTCCTCCGGTCGATCCCCCGCTGCCTCCGCATCGCGATTGGCGCCGGACAACGAGACGATGACGGCATCGCCGGCGCGAATCGACTCACCACCCAGTTCCATGTCCTCGCGAGCGAACCGTGGGAATGCCACCTGGACCACCGCGAGATGGCGCAGCAGCTCGTCGACGACGCGATCAACCTCCGCGGGTGATCCTTCCCGCACCAGTGCGGCGTGCGCCGGATCGCGCAGCAGCACCAGGGTCCCCAGCGAGATCATGGCTGCGGTTGTCTCGAAACCACCGGTGAAGATGCCGTCGGCGAGGCCGGCCAGATCGCTGTCACTGATCATCTCGCCCTCATCACGCAGGATCTGGCCGATCAGTCCGGGTCCGGGATCCTTGCGCTGGCGCCGCACTGCCTCGAACAGGAACTCACGCTGGGCCGACACTGCGCCGAACGCTGCACCACCCAGCGTCGCGTCGAAGCGAGCGCTACCGAGGCGGGCGAACGCCTCTTGGTCGTCGTAGTCCAGACCGAGCAGCGCGCAGATGGTTTGGAAAGGTACGGGGAAGGCGACGTGCTTGGCCAGATCGACCGGTTCGCTGCACCGGGCGGCGGCCTCCAGCTCGTCGAGCTGTGTCTCGACGATGTCGTCGATCATCGGCTCGAGCCGGGCGAGCCGGCGCATCGTGAACTCCGGCGTCACGATCTTGCGCAACCTGGTGTGCAGGGGCGGATCGGTGAAGCCCAGCCCGCCCACGTCATCGGCCGTCGACGGACCGTCGCCGTTGAACAGGTGACGGATGTCATTGCTGAACGAGGTGCGGTCCGTCAGCACGGCGCGCCCCTGTGCGTGGCCGGTCACCAGCCACAGACGAAAGTCGAAGGGCATCGGCAACAGCCGAACCGGCGAGGTCGCCCGGTACTCAGCGATCTCCGGCACCGGATCGACGCCATTGCGGCGCAGCGGGATCTTGGTGGGCTCGGGGATGAATCTGATGCGGGACAGGTCCATCCCCCGCGATCGGACGCGACGTGCGATGACAGCACCCGTCACGCGTCTGACGGTCACGCGGAGGTCGAGCACGTCGCAGAATCTACACGGGGTATTGACCAGAACCTGCCATCACTACAAGGTGTGACGATGACCTCCGCGGCGGCGCCGACACATCCGACCGAACTCAAGCGCGTGATGGGGCCCAAGCTCCTGCTGCTGTTCATCGTCGGAGACATCCTCGGCGCGGGTGTCTACGCCGTCACCGGGCAGATCGGCGGCAAGGTCGGCGGGCTCGTCTGGTTGCCGTTTCTGCTGGCGTTCATCGTCGCGGCGATGACAGCACTGTCGTATCTCGAGCTCGTCACCAAGTACCCCCAGGCGGCTGGCGCAGCGCTCTACGCCCACAAGGCCTTCGGGATCCACTTCGTCACGTTCCTCGTGGCCTTCGCCGTCGTCTGCTCAGGCATCACCAGCGCGTCGACCAGCGCCAAGACCCTGGCCGACAACCTCAGCGGCGGCCTGGAGATCAACGGAGTGATCGACCAGCCGATGGGTCCGGGGACCATCACGGCCATCGCGATGGGGTTCATGATCCTGCTGGCCGTGATCAACCTGCGCGGCGTCGGCGAGAGCGTGAAGTTCAACGTGGTCCTCACCCTGGTCGAGGTGGCGGCGCTCGCCATCGTCATCGGAGTCGGCTTCTACGCCATGGCCCAGGGCAACTCCAACGTCGGCGAGCTGGTCACGTTCCGCGACTACGACGACAAGGGACTCTTCCTGGCCGTCACGGCGGCCACGTCGATCGCCTTCTTCGCCATGGTCGGCTTCGAGGACGCCGTGAACATGGTCGAGGAGGTGGAGAACCCCCAGAAGATCTTCCCGAAGGTCATGCTGTCCGGGCTGGGCATCGCCGTGCTGCTGTACATGCTGGTGGCGATCTCGGTGGTCAGCGTCCTGACCTCCGATGAGCTCAAGAACATCGCCGACGCGGAGGGCCGCGCCCTGCTGGACGTCGTGTCCAAGGGGGCACCAGACCTTCCGATCGACAGGATCTTCCCCTTCCTGGCCGTCTTCGCCGTCGCCAACACGGCCTTGATCAACATGCTGATGGCCAGCCGCCTGCTGTACGGCATGGCCAGGCAGAACGTGCTGCCGCGCTCGCTGGGTGCGGTCCTGCCCGGGCGTCAGTCGCCGTGGGCCGGCATCGTCTTCTCGACCGTCCTGGCGCTGGGCCTGATCTACTACGTCACCAACTCCACCAACGCCGACGGCGAGCCGACCAACGTGGTCTCGAACCTCTCGAACGTCACGGCGCTGCTGCTGCTGTGCGTGTTCGCGATCGTCAACGTGGCGTGCGTGGTGCTGCGACGCAAGGACCCGCGCGCCAAGACCTTCTTCACCTCTCCCGGTCAGCTGCCTGTCGTGGCAGCGGCGCTGTGCCTGTTCCTCGTCGGACCGTGGGTCGACCGCGAACCCACGGTCTACACGATCGCCGGCGGGCTCATGGTGATCGGTGTCGCGCTGTGGCTGGTCACCTACGTCATCAACCGGGCGACTGGCGTGGGTGACAGCGACTTCGAGGACATCGACTCGCTGGGAGGCTGATCCGGCGTCAGGGGGTCTCGTCCGGGGGCACGGTCCGAGCCGGCTGGGTGCCGTCGGGGTTGAGCCCGGCCTTCTCGCGCCGTCGCGAGACCGTCAGGCTGACAATGGCGGTGACGGACAGGATGCCGACGATCACTGCGATGCTCACGAGCGTGGAGATCTCGGGAACGGGAACCCGCTCGCCTCCGTTGATGAACGGCAGCTCGTTGTCGTGCAGGGCGTGCAGGATCAGCTTGACGCCGATGAACGACAACAGGAGCGCCAACCCCTGCGAGAGGTAGATGAGCTTCTTCAGCAGTCCGCCGAGCAGGAAGTACAGCTGCCGCAGTCCCATCAGGGCGAACACATTCGCGGCGAACACGAGGTACGGCTCGTCCGTCAATCCGTAGATGGCCGGGATCGAGTCGAGCGCGAACAGCAGATCAGTGGTGCCCAGCGAGATGACCACCAGCAGCATGGGGGTGATGGCACGCTTCCCGTTCTCCACGACGGTCAGCTTCAGGCCGTCCCACTCCTTGGAGATCGCGAACCGCTTGCGGGTGAGGCGGATCACCATGTTCTCGCCATCGTCGTCATCGTCGCTGTCGCACACCAGGCTGAAGCCGGTGTAGAGCAGGAACACGCCGAACAGGTAGAAGACCCAGGAGATCTGCTCGATCGCCACGGCGCCGAGGGCGATGAACACGGCCCGGAAGATCAGGGCGAGCACGATGCCCACCATGAGGGCCTCCTGCTGGTACTTCCGCGGCACGTTGAAGCTGGCCATGATGATGATGAAGATGAACAGGTTGTCGATCGACAAGCTGTACTCGGTGATCCAACCGGCGAAGAACTCGGTGCCGTACCGCGAGCCGTGAAAGGTCGTGATCCAGATGCCGAAGGCGATCGCGAGGCCGACGTAGACCGCCAGATAGCGCGCACACTCGGCCGTGGAGGGCTCGTGCGGACGCCGAGCCACGACGATGACATCGACCAGGATCACCAGAACGGTGATGCCCACCGTCAGGGTCCACTCGATGGCGGATACGTCCACGTCACTCCTTGACTCAGCACACGTGTCCGAGGACGCTCCCCCGCGTGCGTTCGGCCATGCAGACACCACTGTGGATGCCGGGCCCGGCACATGCCGCGAGCCAGTGTCGCAGGCCGCGACGCGATCGACGTGAGCGGTTCGGACCCCTGTGGTTCAATGGAACCACTTGGAGGGGAGTATCCCCACCCCGTGGCTTTCTCGTCATCACGACCGTCCCATGTCGGTCCGGGACTGCTGGTCGACCGATCCGGTCGGCGGGAGAGACCTCCGGTGCGTGTCGCAGAGCCCTGTCCTGCAGGGCTTCACGAATCGGAGCTCCCCCGTGAACCCATCCGTAGCCACCTGGCTGATCACCTGTGCCGTGATCGCCGGATTCTTCGTCTTCGACTTCTTCGCCCACGTCCGGACGCCGCACGCGCCGTCCCTGAAGGAGTCGGGCCTGTGGTCCGCGTTCTACATCGCCATCTCGATCGCGTTCGGGTTCCTGGTGTGGTCGGTGTGGGGAAGCACCTTCGGCGGTGAGTTCTTCGCCGGCTACGTGACCGAGAAGGCCCTGTCGGTCGACAACCTGTTCATCTTCGTGATCATCATGGCCAGCTTCAAGGTGCCCAAGGAGTACCAGCAGAAGGTGCTGCTGATCGGCATCGCGATGGCGCTGGTCATGCGCGGCGCGTTCATCGCCGTGGGCGCGGCGGCGATCAACGCCTACAGCTTCGTGTTCTACCTGTTCGGCGCGTTCCTGCTCTACACGGCCGTCAAGCTCGTCATCGACCACGCGAAGAGCAACGACGACGAGGACAAGTCCGACAGCGCGATGATCCGCTTCGTCAAGAAGGTGCTGCCCACGACCGACGAGTACGACGGCGACAGGCTCACCACCAAGATCAACGGCAAGCGGCTCATCACGCCCATGTTCCTGACCCTGGTCGCCATCGGACTGACCGACCTGCTGTTCGCGCTCGACTCGATCCCGGCCATCTATGGCCTCACCGAGGAGCCCTACCTGGTCTTCACGGCCAACGCCTTCGCCCTGCTGGGCCTGCGTCAGCTGTTCTTCCTGATCGGTGGCCTGCTGGAACGTCTGATCTACCTGGCCTACGGCCTCTCGATCATCCTCGGCTTCATCGGCGTGAAGCTGGTGCTGCACGCACTGCACGAGAACGAGCTGGCCTTCATCAACGGCGGCGAGCACGTGGGCGTCCCGGAGATCTCCACCGGCGTCTCGCTGATCGTGATCGTCGGCGTGCTGATCGTCACGACCGTGGCGAGCCTGCTCAAGACCAGGGTCAATTCGGTCGACACCAAGGCTTGACCCTGACGCGGCGTGAGGCGTCACGGTGGTTCGCATGACCCCTCGCGCCGACAGCCGCTGGACCGTCGGTGACGTGGCGGCCCGGCTCGGCGTGACGGTGCGCACCCTGCACCACTACGACGAGATCGGGCTGCTGCACCCGTCGGAACGCGCGGCCAACGGTTACCGGCTGTACACGCCGGAGGACCGCACGAGGCTGCGCACCATCGTGCTGTGGCGCCGGTTGGAGATTTCCCTCGAGGAGATCGCCGCCATGCTGCAGGACGACGACGACACCGGCACCCACCTGCGCCGTCAGCGCGATGCGGTCATGGCCAGACGCGACGAGCTCACCGAGCTCGTGCGCGCCATCGACAACGCCCTGGAGGCAACCATGAACAACACACCCGCCAGCACCGAGGACATGCGCGAGATCTTCGGCACCACCTTCAACGACGGCTACCCCGCCGAGGCCGAGCAGCTCTGGGGTGACACGCAGGAGTGGAAGCAGTCTGCGGAGCGCACCAAGCACTACACACGTCAGCAGTGGGAGACGATCAAGGTTGAGTCCGATGCCGTCGAGCTCACCCTGCTCGCCTTGTTCGAGGCCGACGTCGCATCAGATGACCCCCGCGCGCTCGATGCTGCCGAGGGACATCGCCTGCACATGGAGACGTGGTTCTACGACTGCGGTCCTCGCATGCTGCGCAATCTTGCCCACCTGTACGTGCAGGACGCACGCTTCACGGCCAGCTACGACGACGCGCACGGCGCGCCGGGCTTCGCCGCCTGGGTCAGCGAGGCGATGCTGGCTCGCGCCGACGTCCTCGACGCGGCGAGCTGACCGTCAGGCGCCGACCTCGATCATGGCGCGCAGCTCCTTCTTCAGGTCGCCGATCTCGTCGCGCAGACGGGCTGCGAGCTCGAACTGCAGCTCGGCGGCTGCCGTGTGCATCTGCTCGCTGAGCTGCTCGATGAGAGCGGCCAGCTCTCCGGACGGCAATGAGGCGAGGTCGGCGGTGTGCTGGCCCAGCGGGACGGTCGCGCCCCGGCGCTTGTGATCGCCGGTCGCGGCGAGCAGGCGGGTGGTGTCGGCGTCCTCGCGGGCCAGCATGTCGGTGATGTCGCCGATGCGCTTGCGCAGCGGTGTGGGGTCGATGCCGTGCAAGGTGTTGTAGGCGACCTGCTTCTCGCGGCGACGATTGGTCTCGTCGATGGCCAGTGCCATGGAGTCGGTGATGCGGTCGGCGTACATGATGACCTGACCCGAGACGTTGCGGGCCGCACGACCGATGGTCTGGATGAGGGAACGCCCGGAGCGCAGGAAACCCTCCTTGTCGGCGTCGAGGATCGCCACCAGGCTGACCTCGGGCAGGTCGAGGCCCTCACGCAGCAGGTTGATGCCGACCAGGACGTCGTACTCGCCCATCCGCAGCTCGCGCAGCAGCTCGACGCGACGCAGCGTGTCGACCTCGCTGTGCAGGTAGCGGGTCCGGATGCCGGCCTCGAGCAGGTAGTCGGTGAGGTCCTCGGACATCTTCTTGGTCAACGTGGTGACCAGGACACGTTCGTTCTTGTCGACCCGGCCGCGGATCTGCTCGATCAGATCGTCGATCTGACCCTTGGTGGGCTTGATGATGACCTCGGGGTCGATCAGGCCAGTGGGGCGAATGATCTGCTCCACGACGTCGCCGTCGACCTTGGTCTGCTCGTAGGTACCGGGGGTGGCCGACAGGTAGACCGTCTGACCGATGCGCTGCAAGAACTCCTCCCACTTCAGTGGGCGGTTGTCCATGGCACTGGGCAGACGGAAGCCGTGCTCGACCAGCGAGCGCTTGCGTGACATGTCGCCCTCGTACATGGCGCCGATCTGCGGGATGGTCACGTGTGACTCGTCGACGACGAGCACGAAGTCCTCGGGAAAGTAGTCGAGCAGGCAGTGGCCCGGCGTGCCGGGGCCGCGGGCATCCATGTGTCGCGAGTAGTTCTCGATGCCGGAGCACGTGCCGACCTGCTGCATCATCTCGATGTCGTAGGTCGTGCGCATGCGCAGGCGCTGCGCCTCCAGCAGCTTGCCCTCCTGGTCGAGCTCGGCCAGTCGTTCGACCAGCTCGGTCTCGATCAAGCCGATGGCGCGCTGCATCGTGGCGTCGCCCGCGGCGTAGTGCGTGGCCGCGCCGACGAAGAGCTCGTCGTCCTCGCTGAGCACCTCCCCGGTGAGGGGATGCAGGGTCATGAGGCGCTCGATCTCGTCACCGAAGAACTCGACCCGTACCGCCATCTCCTGGTAGACCGGGAAGATCTCGAGGGTGTCGCCCTTGACGCGGAACGTGCCTCGGGTGGCGGCCACGTCGTTGCGGACGTACTGCGCCTGAACGAGGGTGCGCAGCAGCTGCTCGCGCTGGACCTCTTCACCGACCTTGAAGCCGATCATCCGCTCGAGGTACTCCTGGGCCGAGCCGAGTCCGTAGATGCACGACACGGTCGCCACCACGATGACGTCGCGGCGTGTCAGCAACGACCAGGTGGCCGAGTGCCGCAGCCGCTCGACCTCCTCGTTGATCGAGGAGTCCTTCTCGATGTAGGTGTCGCTCTGCGCGATGTACGCCTCGGGTTGGTAGTAGTCGTAGTACGACACGAAGTACTCGACGGCGTTGTGCGGCAGCAGCTCGCGCAGCTCGTTGGCGAACTGCGCGGCCAGCAGCTTGTTGGGCATCAGGACCAGCATCGGTCGCTGCAGCTTCTCGGCCAACCATGCCGTGGTGGCGGTCTTTCCCGTGCCGGTGGCGCCCATCAGGACGACATCCTGGACGCCGGACTCGATGCGCCGCTGCAGCTCGTCGATCGCCGCCGGCTGATCGCCCGCCGGCTGGTACTCCGAGACGACCTCGATGGGGGCGACCTGACGCCTCAACTCCGACACTGACCTCATGGCGTCGAGCGTACGTGTCGCCTCTGACAGTCGCCGTTCTAGAGTGGAGTGATGGCCACCGACGAGGCAACCACCACCACTGATCGCCGATCGGCACGCCGTCAGGAGATCTTGGCGGCGACCCGCCAGCTGTTCGATGCCAACGGCGCTCGCGACGCCCAGATCGAGGACATCGCCCGGGCGGTGGGCATCAACCGCGCCATCATCTACCGACACTTCTCCGGCAAGGAAGAGCTGTTCGCCGCCACTCTCGTCGGATATCTGACCGAGCTGTCCGAGACCCTGGCCGACGCCGTCGACGATGCCGCCGCACCGGCGGTCCGGCTCGAGCAGCTGTCTGACGCGATGATCGAGTTCGGGGTCGAGCGTCCAGCCTTCGTCGACTGCGCGCTCGCCCTGGTGCGGCGCCCCGGTGACGAGCTGATGGCCGAGGTGGGCCAGCCGGTGATGATCAGCCTCGGCCAAGCCATGTGGTCGAGCCTGACCCGTGTCGTGCAGGTGCTGGAGGACGGCATGGCCAGCGGCGACTTCGCCGACGCAGATCCGGTGCTGCTGTCCAACATCCTGTACACGCAGGCGCTGGGCATCATCAGTCTCGCCATGCTCCAGCTGTCCGTCGGCGAGTCCCGGCCCGGCATGCCAGTGGGAGCGTCCGTTCCCCTGCAGGAGATCAAGCGCTACGCGCGGGTCGCCACCGTGGCCATGGCGCGTGGCTAGTCAGGTCGAGGGTCGCCGGAACGTCCAAGACGTTCCAGACGTGAACGCAGCGCCTCGCGCCGGTGCGCATTGCCGTGCAGCCGCACGAACTGCTCACCGTGCACCCACAGCAGCGCATCGTCGAGGCGGCGCACGGCTGCCGGCGGATACCGGTAGTCCATCCGGCGGGCGATCGTGGCGTCGTCGGCCGAACGCAGGACCTCCCCGAGCTCGTCCAGCGAGATGATGCCGAGCTCGAGGAGCAGTCCGGAGATCCAGCCGTAGTGATCGCTGCGAGACCACTCGGCGTCGGAGAACTGGCCGGCGAGAAAGGCCGCCAGCTCGCGCGGGTCGATCCGTGGATCGTCGTCGTCCGATCCCGGCACATCGGGGGCAACGCCCCGTAGACGCGCACGGATCGCGGCGAACTCGGCGTCGGCCAGCTCGATCAGCCCAGCCGCCAGGGTGAACCGACGGTCGAACTCACGCGCGTGCTCGGCCGGTACCGATCCCTTGTACCGGATGTCGTGCTCGAACTCGGCCCACGCGTGCTGCAGCACGGTGCGCACCTGCACCTGGAAGTTCCGGCCGGGGGCTCCGTCGCATGCAGCAGTGGCGAGCAGGAGGTGTCGGCTCGCATAGCCGAACAACCCCTCGCTGGCGGTCTCCAGCCCCATGTCCCGATCGTTCTTGACGATGAAGTGGTCGACCAGCAGATCAGCCACCGCCTCGACGTCACTGGCCACGTAGGCGATGACGCGCACCCCGATCTGATCAGTGATCTGGGTCATGGGGTCTGCGTACAACGGCACTCCCCCAGAAGCACGTCGGGACTTCTCGGCGAAGGAGGCGACGCTCTTGGCGCGGCCGGTCACCGAGAGATAGTTGACGCCAGCGTCGTCCAGCAGGCCCTGCACGGCTGCGACCGCGTCCTCGCTCTCACGTCGCAGATCGGCGTGCTGGGCCGCGTAGTCGCGCACGGCGCTTCGCGCTGGCACGGCATCGTCCTGCCCGTCGCGCGGTGCCGAGTCCGGCAGGGTGGGCGTGACGATGTATCCCGTCTCGAGGTCTCCGTAGGTGGTCACCGCGTGGGGGGTGCGGTACGCCACACGGGCCACCTGGGCGCAGATCACGGCGTCGACCTGGTCCTCGACGACGCGCAGCTGGCTCTTGCGGGTCGCCCGCTCGACCTGCGAGCGCAGCTCCGTCCAGGAGTCGTTGGTGATGACCACCGACTCGATGAGCCCCATCAGGCGCAACATCTCGCCGCGCAGCTGCTCGAGGTCGCGCCCCTTCTTGTTCTTGTGGCGCACGATGTGGTCGAGGTCGAACAGCACGATGGTCGCAGCATGCGGGTAGACCTCGATCGCCCGGCGCTGGCGGCCCGATCTCGGATCGATGTCGAGTCCCAGCAGCTTGGCGACCCGCGCTCCCCGAGTTCCGTCCGCGAACTCCGGTTTTCCGGTGTTGGTCGGGTGGGTCCCGGCGTCGAATCGGCGGAAGTCGCGGCTCAACGCCTTCTCCGCCGGCCGCGAGCCCGACTCGTTGCGCACCACCAGGGGCGCGTCGATGGCCACGAGACATTCACCGGCGACATGGGGCGTGAGCGCCTCGGCGATCTCCTCATCAGTCCGCACGGCGCTGAGATGGACCACGTGACCGTCCTCGCTCAGGACCGCAAGCCCGGTCGGCTGCCTCGTCCCCCACGCAAGGTCGACCCCGATGAACTGCACGCCCCGAGGCTACGCGGTCGTCGGGTGTGCGGTTGACCAGGTGACGTAGGGGTCCCATCACGTCACCGGGCGAATTCTCCCTGATGAGTGCTGGCAAACCTACGTAACCTGGTGAGCCATCACCGGCTCGACGAGGGCTACTGAGCCTCGGTGGGCGGCGCGGAGTCGGTCGTGGCCGCGTCGGGCTTGGCGTCGACGCCGGCCTCCTTGCGCTGCTGGGGCGTGATGGGGGCGGGTGCAGCGGTCAGGGGATCGTAGCCGCCGCCGGACTTGGGGAAGGCGATGACCTCGCGGATCGAGTCGGCACCGGCCAGCATGGCCGAGATGCGGTCCATGCCCACCGCGATGCCACCGTGGGGCGGGGCGCCGAAGGTGAAGGCGTCCAGCAGGAAACCGAACTTCTCGCGGGCCTCGTCCTCGGGCAGACCCATGACCGCGAACACACGGCGCTGGACGTCCTCGCGGTGGATTCGGATCGAGCCCCCACCCAGCTCGACCCCGTTGCAGACGATGTCGTAGGCGTACGACAGGGCGTTGCCGGGATCGGTGTCGAAGGTGTCGACGTCCTGCGGAGAGGTGAAGGCGTGGTGCACGGCGGTCCACGCGCCCGCGCCCACGGCCACGTCACCGGAGGCCACGGCGTCCCCCGACGGCTCGAACAGGGGGGCGTCGACGATCCAGACGAATTCCCATGCCGACTCGTCGATGAGACCGAGCCGGTGTCCGATCTCGAGCCGGGCGGCGCCCAGCAGCGCACGCATCGCCTTGGTGGTGCCGGCGCCGAAGAAGACGCAGTCGCCGGGCTGTGCTCCCACGTGAGCGGCCAGTCCCGCGCGCTCGGCATCGGACAGGTTCTTGGCGACCGGTCCCCCGAGCTCGCCGTCCTCGGTGATCGTGACGTAGGCCAGACCCTTGGCGCCACGCTGCTTGGCCCACTCCTGCCAGGCGTCGAACTGACGGCGCGGCTGCGAGCCTCCGCCGGGCATGACGACGGCGCCGACGTACTCGGCCTGGAACACCCGGAACTCGGTGTCGGCGAAGTATTCGGTGCACTCGACCAGCTCGTGGCCCATGCGCAGGTCAGGCTTGTCTGAACCGAAGCGGCGCATGGCCTCGGCGTAGGTCATGTGCGGGATGGGCAGCTGGACGTCATGACCGACCAGGGCCCACATCTGTTGGATGATTCTTTCCATCAGCTCGAGCACGTCGGACTGCTCGACGAAGCTCATCTCGATGTCGAGCTGGGTGAACTCCGGCTGGCGGTCGGCACGGAAGTCCTCATCGCGGTAGCACCGCGCGATCTGGTAGTACCGCTCCATGCCGCCGACCATCAGGAGCTGCTTGAACAGCTGCGGGCTCTGCGGCAGGGCATACCAGCTGCCCGGACGCAGGCGCGCAGGCACCAGGAAGTCACGTGCGCCCTCGGGCGTCGATCGGGTGAGGGTGGGGGTTTCGATCTCGACGAAGTCGCGCTCCTCGAGCACGCGTCGCGCCGCGGCGTTGATCTTGCTGCGTAGACGAATGGCGCGAGCAGGCGCGTTGCGGCGCAGGTCCAGGTACCGGTAGCGCAGTCGCGTCTCCTCGCCGACCTCGCCGGCGCTGGAGGCCGCATGGTCGTCGATCGGGAAGGGCAGCGGTGCAGAGGTGGACAGGATCTCGACGTCGTCGGCGATGACCTCGATCTCACCGGTGTCGATCGCGGTGTTCTGGTTTCCCGCGGGACGTTCGCTGACGGTGCCGACGATCTTGAGGCAGAACTCGGCCCGGAGCTGGTGCGCCACTTCTTCGCGCACGACGACCTGGACGACGCCAGAAGCTTCGCGCAGGTCGATGAAGGCGACACCGCCGTGGTCACGGCGACGTGCGACCCATCCGGCGAGGGTGACCTGGTCGCCGATGTTCGCGGCGGTCAGGGTTCCGGCGTCATGGGTGCGAATCACGAGGGTGCTCCTGTACTAGGGGTGGTGGCGCGGGACGTGTCTGGTGGGGTGATGCGGGGCTTGCGGTCCTCGTCCGGTGGGCTCCAGGTGCCGGGGTCGGCCTCGACCTGGTCGCCGGACCGGATGTCCTTGACCTGGTGAGGTGATTCGGGGAACCACACGAACGGTATGCCGCGGCGCTCGGCGTAGCGAATCTGCTTGCCGAACTTCTGCGGGGCAGCTGCCACCTCAGTGGGGATGCCGCGGGCACGCAGCGATCGGGCGACGGCGGCGCTGTCCCCCCGGCTGTCCTCGTCGGTCAGCGCCACGAGCACGACGCTCGGCACGCCCCGATCGGCGGTCAGTCCGCCCGCGAACAGGGGCGCGAGCAGGCGCGAAACGCCCAGCGAGATACCGACGCCGGGGAACGTGTTCTTGCCGTCGGAGGCGAGCTGGTCGTAGCGGCCGCCGGAGCAGATCGAGCCGAGATCCTCATGACCTGCCATGCGGGTCTCGAAGACGGTGCCCGTGTAGTAGTCGAGTCCGCGGGCGATGCGCAGGTCGGCCTGCACCGTGACACCGTCCAGCGAGCTGGACCCTGCACCCAGGACGACCGCGGCGAGCTCCTCGAGGCCTTCGTCGAGCAGGGGGTGCTCGACGCCGAGCGAGCGGACGGCAGCCACGAAGGAGTCGTCGGTGCTGGTGATGTCGGCCAGGGCCAGGCACTGGTCGGCCTGCTCGGGGGTCAGGCCCGCATCGGACTGCAACAGCTCACGAACCTTCTCGGCAGGAAGCTTGTCGAGCTTGTCGACGATCGGCATGACGGTGGTCGGCTCGGACACGCCCAAGCCCAGGTAGAAACCTTCCAGGACCTTGCGGTTGCTGATCTGCAGGGTCAGCGCGGGCACAGGCAGGCCTGCGAGTGCCTCGGCCATCACCTGGGCGACCTCGACGTCGAAGTGGAAGGCCAGCTCGCCGCGACCGACGATGTCGATGTCGGCCTGGGTGAACTCGCGGAACCGTCCCTGCTGGGGCCGTTCGCCGCGCCAGACCTTCTGGATCTGGTAGCGGCGGAAGGGGAACTCGAGGTGGCCGGCGTTCTCGACCACGTAGCGGGCGAAGGGCACCGTGAGGTCGAAGTGCAGGGCGAGGGAGTCCGACGCGGCCTCCTCGGCGGCGTGGATGCGTCGGACCGTGTAGACCTCCTTGTCGATCTCGCCCTTGCGCAGGAGCTGTTCGACCGGTTCGACCGCGCGGGTCTCGATCGAGTTGAAGCCGTGCAGCTCGAACACCGATCGCAGGTGGTCGAGCACGGCGAGCTCGGCATTGCGCTCGGCCGGCAGGTACTCGGGGAATCCGCTCAGCTTCGCCACTCAGACCACCTCGGCGAGAAAGGGATTGGTGGCGCGTTCGCGGCCCACCGAGGACTGCGGGCCGTGGCCGGGGAGCACGACGATGTCGTCAGCCAGCGGCAGCACGCGATCGCGCAGGCTTGCCTGCATCTGGTCGTGCGAACCGCCGGTCAGGTCGGTGCGACCGATGGACCCAGCGAACAGGAAGTCACCGCTGAACATGATCTGCGAGACGTCCTCGGGCCCGTCGTAGTCGACGCGGTAGAACACGGTGCCGGGTGTGTGGCCGGGCACGTGGTCGACGATGAAGGTGAGGCCGTCGACCTCGATCTGAGCACCGTCGACGGCGTCGCGGACATCGGCGGGCTCGATGAACTCGGGCACGTCGGTGATGTCCAGCTGCTGGCGCAGCATGGCGGCGGACTGCGTGGAGATCGCCGCCATCGGGTCGCTCAGGAGGTGGCGGTCTGCGGGATGGATCCACACCGGACATCCGTGCTCGGCTGCGACGTCCTGGGCGCACCACATGTGATCGAAGTGACCGTGGGTGACCAGCACCGCCTGTGGCGTGAGGTTCTGCTCGGACAGCACCTGGCGGAGGCTGTCCATCGCGTCCATGCCGGGGTCCACGACGGTACATCCCGTGCCCGGGCCCCTCGAGACGATGTAGCAGTTGGCCTGCAGCGGACCGGCGGGAAAGGAGGTGAGAAGCACGTCCGTCAGCGTACGCGAGCCCGGACCGTTCTCGCCGCGCGCTCGCCACGCGATCCCTGCGGCCTGCACCACCCCGAGCGGGCTCTCCTACACTGGATCCCATGACGAATGTGGCGACTCACGCGTGGGGTCGGATCGACGAGTCAGGCAACGTGTTCGTGCGGACCGCCGACGGCGAACGACAGATCGGCCAGTGGCAGGCAGGCACTCCCGAGGAGGGCCTGGCGATGTACGCCCGTCGGTTCGACGGTCTGGCCACCGAGGTGCAGCTGCTGGAGAAGCGTCTCGAGGGCGGCTCGGTCAGTCCCGACGACGCGGCCAAGGCCGTGGACAAGGCCCGCTCCCAGATCACCGACGCCCAGGCCCTCGGCGATCTCGACTCCCTCAACACACGTCTCGACGCCCTCATGCCGGCTATCGAGAAGGCACGCGAAGCCCGCAAGGTCGAGCGGGCGGCCAAGACCGCCGAGGCGCAGGTCGACAAGGAGCGCATCATCGCCGAGGCCGAAGAGATTGCGAGCTCGGAGGACTGGAAGCGTGGCGTCGACCGTCTGCGCGACCTCCTCGATCAGTGGAAGGCGCTGCCCCGGCTCAGCAAGTCCGCTGACGATGCCCTCTGGCACCGGTTCAGCTCGGCCCGCAGCAGCTTCACGCGCCGTCGCAAGGCCCACTTCGGTGAGCAGGCGGTTGCACGCGACGGTGCTCGCAAGATCAAGGAGTCGCTGATCGCCGACGCCGAAGCACTCTCGAGCTCGACCGAGTGGGGTCCCACCGCGGGCAAGTATCGCGACCTGATGACGCAGTGGAAGAAGGCCGGTTCGGCTCCGCGCAACGTCGAGGACAAGCTCTGGAAGCGGTTCCGTGGTGCTCAGGACGTCTTCTTCAACGCTCGCGACGCCGCGAACGCCGAGATCGATGCCGAGTACGCGGTCAACGCGGACAAGAAGCTGGAGATCCTCGCCGACGCCGAGAAGCTGCTGCCCATCACGAACGCCGAGGCCGCCCGCAAGGCGTGGCACGACATCGCCGACCGGTGGGAGGCTGCGGGCAAGGTTCCGCGTGGTCGCATCAACGAGCTCGAGGGGCGGATCCGCACCATCGAGACAGCGGTGCGCGAGGCCGGCGAGAAGCAGTGGAAGAGCACCGATCCGGAGAAGTCGGCTCGCGCCGACGACATGATCGGCAAGCTGCAGCGCGCCCTGGACGAGACTCGCGACAAGCTCGCGAAGGCCGAGTCGAACGGGGACGCCAAGAAGATCAAGGACCTGCAGGCCGACATCGCCTCGAAGGAAGCCTTCCTCCAGATGGCCCAGAAGGCCCAGTCCGACTTCAGTTAAAGCGCGCGGCTCGTGCCTCGCCGCTCCAGCGGTTCGTTCCTCACCGCTGCCGGGCTGCGCCCGGGCGCCTGCCTCGCTTCGCTCGGCCCATGGTCACCGCAGGGAGCCCTGCGGGCTCATTGGGTCAGGCGGTAGACGTCGAAGACGCCCTCGACGGTGCGGACGGCCGACAGGACGTGGCCGAGGTGCTTGGAGTCGGCCATCTCGAAGGTGAACTTCGTCTTGGCGACCCGGTCGCGACCCGTGGCGAGGGTCGCCGACAAGATGTTGACGTGCTGGTCGGACAGGATGCGCGTGATGTCGGACAGCAACCGCGGGCGATCGAGTCCCTCGACCTGGATCGCGACGAGGAAGACGCTGGTTCCGGTCGGGGTCCATCGGACCCCGACGAGCCGCTCCGGCTGGCTGCGCAGCGCTGCGAGGTTGATGCAGTCGACGCGGTGCACCGAGACACCCGCCGTGCGGGTCACGAATCCTTCGATGGAGTCGCCGGGTACTGGCGTGCAGCAGCGGGCCAGCTTGACCAGGACGTCACCATCGAGTCCGTCCACGAGGACGCCGGCGTCGCTGACGTGGCGCTCGCGTCGCGTGCGGTTCGAGGGCATGGCCACGGCCTCGGCCAGGTCCTCCTGCGCACCTTCGCGGCCGCCGGCGAGGTCGATCACCCGTTCCACGACGTTCTGCGGTCCGACGTTGTTCTCGCCGACCGCCGCGTAGAGCGCTGACACGTCGGCCAGCTGCAGCTCCTTGGCGACCGTGCTGAGGGTGTCGTGCTTGAACAGGCGGTGCAGCGGCAGACCTTCCTTGCGCATCTGCCGTGCGATGAGGTCCTTGCCGAGCTCGATTGCCTCTTCGCGGCGCTCCTTGGTGTACCACTGGCGAATCTTGTTGCGTGCCCGCGGGCTCGCGACGAAGTCGAGCCATCCGCGGCTCGGCCCGGCGTCGACGGCCTTCGAGGTGAAGATCTCGACGACGTCACCGGTCACCAGGCGCGACTCCAGCGAGACGAGGCGACCGTTGACGCGCGCACCGATGCAC
This sequence comes from Aeromicrobium sp. CF3.5, assembly GCF_051262695.1. Classification (NCBI taxonomy): domain Bacteria; kingdom Bacillati; phylum Actinomycetota; class Actinomycetes; order Propionibacteriales; family Nocardioidaceae; genus Aeromicrobium; species Aeromicrobium sp. CF3.5. The sequence goes on along the minus strand of NZ_JBIMEZ010000007.1, from coordinate 57,998 downwards.
GCATGCCCGACCTCGGTGTGCACGGCGTACGCGAAGTCGACCGGTGTCGAGTTCTCCGGCAGCTGGATCAGGTCGCCGCGTGGGGTGTACGCGTAGACACCCTGGCTGTTCATCTCAAAGCGCAGCGAGTCGAGGAAGTCCACCGAGTCCGTGGTCTCGGACTGCCAGTCCATGAGCTCGCGCAGCCAGGCCATGTCGGTGGGATCTGGAGCCTTGAGCTCCTTGCCCGCCTTCTTGGCGTCCGAACCGCTCGCGTGGTCCTCCTTGTACTTCCAGTGCGCGGCGACGCCGTACTCGGCGCGGCGGTGCATGGACCGCGTGCGGATCTGCAGCTCGACGGGCTTGCCCTGGGGGCCGATCACCGACGTGTGCAGCGACTGGTACATGTTGAACTTCGGGACGCTGATGTAGTCCTTGAAACGACCCGGGATGGGGTTCCAGCGCGCGTGCAGCACACCCAGCACCGCATAGCAGTCGGCCAGCGAGTCGACGAGGATCCGCACACCGACCAGGTCGAAGATGTCGGTGAACTCGCGGCCGCCGACCAGCATCTTCTGGTAGATCGAGAAGTAGTGCTTGGGGCGACCGCTGACCGTTGCCTTGAGCTTGGCGTGCCGCAGGTCGGACTCGACGTCGCTGACGACTCGCTCGAGGAACTGCTCGCGCGAGGGCGCACGATCGGCCACCAGGCGCACGATCTCGTCGTAGACCTTGGGGTGCAAGGTGGCGAACGCCAGGTCCTCGAGCTCCCACTTGATCGTGTTCATGCCCAGCCGGTGGGCCAGCGGGGCGAAGATCTCGATGGTCTCGCGGGCGATCCGCTCCTGCTTGTCCTGGCGCAGGTACCGCAGGGTCCGCATGTTGTGCAGACGGTCGGCCAGCTTGATGACCAGCACGCGGATGTCGCGGCTCATCGCCACGACCATCTTGCGGATGGTCTCGGACTGGGCGGTGTCGCCGTACTTGACCTTGTCCAGCTTGGTGACACCGTCGACCAGCCGCACGACTTCGTCCCCGAAGTCCTGACGCAGCTCATCGAGCGTGTACGGGGTGTCCTCGACGGTGTCGTGCAGCAGGGCGGCGCACAGCGTGGGACCGGTCATGCCGAGCTCGGCGAGGATCGTGGTGACCGCCAGCGGATGCGTGATGTACGGGTCGCCGCTCTTGCGGGCCTGACCCTCGTGCATGCGATCGGCGATGTCGTACGCCTTGCGAATGGCGGCGACGTCGGCCTTGGGATGGTTGGCCCGATGAATGGTCAGCAGCGGGTCCAGGACCGCGTCGGTCGAGGGCGGCTTGGCGCCGATGCGCGCCAACCGGTTGCGCACGCGTGCTGACGCCGGAGCAGAGTCGGGCTTGGACTCGACCGGCTTGGACTCATCCGGCTTGGGCTCGTCCTGCTTCGACCCGGCTTGGGGCAGCTCGACCCGGTCAGCCACACACCCTCCTCGATGTCGATCGGCCCACCGCGGAGAGCCGTAGGTCCTGGTAGTTCATCGTAACGGTCGGTCTCAGACCAACTCGCCGATCAAGGTCGCTGCAGCGCCCATCACGAGCAACGCGACCAGCACGATCGCGGTGATTCGCATGGTGTTGGGACTCATCATGTCCGTCCTTTCTGTCCGGTCGGGTCCGTCCGGTCGGGACTGTGCGGTCGGTAGGGGGTCAGTAGGAACGAAGGGTCGAGACCTGCAGGGGGGCGAGTCTGTCGCGTCCGCCCAAGGCACTGATCTCGATCGGCAGCACGGCGCCGGCCACGACGGCCCCGCACCGTCGCACCAGCTGGTCGGCGGCGCTCAGCGTGCCGCCGGTGGCCAGCACGTCGTCGACCAGAAGCACGCGCTGGCCCGGCCGGATCGCGTCGACATGAAGCTCGAGCGTGGCGGTGCCGTACTCCAGGGCGTACTCGGCCGAGTGCACGTCGGCGGGCAGCTTGCCCTCCTTGCGGATCGGAACAAAACCCACGCCCAACCGCATCGCGACCGGGGGGCCGAACACGAACCCGCGTGCCTCGACCCCAGCCACCACGTCCACGCCGCCCAGATCGGTGGCTGCCGAGGCGAGCGCGTCGACGACCGCGGTGAAACCGGCGATGTCGCCGAGCAGGGGTGTGATGTCTCGAAACAGCACTCCCGGCGCAGGCCAGTCGGGCACGACCCGGGTGAGCGAGTCGATCAGATCGTCGATGTCTGTCACGTCGGTCCTTGGTTCGCTGGGCTGGTACTCGTGATGGGGACTCAGAGCTCGAGCTCGCACACGTCGGTGGCGTGCGTGTCGATGGCCTGGGACGCCTCGGCGAACTTCTCGTCCGACAAGGCGGCGAACGACGAGGACAATCCCTGCAGCTTCGTCGCGTCGGCACCTTCAGGCAGTTCGCCGGCCTGCACCTGAGGCAGATCGGAGAACTTCAGATCCGCCTCGCCGAGTGCCGTCTCGACGCCGCTGATGGCATCATCGACGACCTTCCAGTCATCCTTGATGTCGTCGGGCGCTTCGTCGGCGAGCTGATGGAACGTGTCGAAGGCACCGTCGAGCTTCGCGACATCGCCACCGTCGATGTCCTCGAACGCGCTGGCCGCCGATTCGAGATCGCCGCAGTACGCGCCACCACCGTCGCCGCCGCAGGCAGCGAGCGTCGTGCCGATCAGGACCGCCGTCACCAGCGCCGAGGGGGTCTTCTTCATGATGTCTCCATAGGAATGACGAGCCGGTGCGGGTACCGAGCGACAGTTCAGCATGCCACGCGCACGCTCGACGGTAACGAACCGCCCTTGGGTCGTCGCGAGCGTGATGTGCGTGTCGGCTGGGATCCTGTGGACGCCCCCGCGGTCTTTTGTGCCATCACGCTCGGGCCATCACTCCGACTCGGGCCCGGCCACACTCTCCGGCGTCGTGCCTGCAGGCTCGATGATCCGTCCGACGGCCTGACGGGCCACGGTCACGACGACATCGGGGGCGATCCGCAGCTGGATGGTGTCGTCGCCGGTCGTGACGATCTCGCCGTGGATACCGCTGGCGAGCATGACCACGAGGCCGGGCTCGAGCTGGCTCTGCAGACCACTGAACTCGCGCTGGCGCTTGCGTGCGGGACGCAGCACGAGCAACCAGAACAAGATGGCCAGGAGGACCAGAGGAAGGAACTGGACGAGATCATTGGACACGAGGCGCACTCCAGGTTGGCGATCCGGGACGGGTTGGCCCCGGCAACAGTCCATGATGACGGGTGCCTCGCAACACGATCCCGTGGGGTGGGTCGATCAGGTGTGCTGGGGGTCCGGGTCGTCGTCGAGAGCCAGCTGGGCTGAACCAGCGGGCGCTGTCAGGCCGAGGTGTCGCCACGCTGCGGCGGTAGCGACCCGACCTCGCGGGGTTCGGGCCAAGAACCCCAGCCGGACCAGGAAAGGTTCAGCAAGCTCCTCGACGGTCTCCCGCTCCTCTCCCACCGCGACGGCCAGGGTGGAGATGCCCACCGGTCCCCCACCGAAGCTCGAGCACAATGCCCTGAGCACTGCACGGTCGAGTCGGTCAAGACCCAGGTCGTCGACCTCGTACAGAGCCAGTGCGGACCGGGCGACGTCGGCGTCGACGATGCCACCGGCGCGCACCTCGGCGTAGTCGCGCACGCGGCGCAGCAGCCGGTTGGCGATGCGCGGCGTGCCCCTGGACCGCGAGGCGATCTCGCCGCCACCCTCGTGGGTCACCTCCAGCGCCAGCAGGCCGGCCGATCGGTCGACGATGCGGTGCAGCTCGTGTGTGTCGTAGAAGTCGAGCTGGGCGGTGAATCCGAATCGGTCGCGCAACGGGCCGGGCAGCAGACCGGCCCGCGTCGTGGCTCCGACCACCGTGAACGGGGGGATCTCCAGCGGGATCGCGGTGGCGCCGGGGCCCTTGCCGATCACGACATCGACCCGGAAGTCCTCCATCGCCATGTACAACAGCTCTTCGGCGGGCCGGGACATGCGGTGGATCTCGTCGATGAACAGGACGTCGCCCTCGTTGATCCCCGACACGATCGCTGCGAGGTCCCCGGCGTTCTGGATGGCCGGACCCGACGTGATGCGCAGAGGCCTCGAGAGGTGGTGCGCGATGATCATGGCGATCGTGGTCTTGCCCAGTCCTGGGGGCCCGGACAGCAGCACGTGATCGGGGGTGCGTCCGCGGGCGACGGCCGCATCGAGCACGAGGGACAGCTGCTCGCGCACGCGCTCCTGCCCGATCAGCTCATCGATCGAGCGCGGTCGTAGTGCTGTCTCGAACGCCTGGTCCTCGGGATGGTCGTCGGCGCCCTCGGCCCGGTTCGCGGCCACGATCGCGTCGAAGTCGTCACTCATCGGCTGGCCTTGGACAGGGTGCGCAGTGCGTCCCGCAGGGCCGTGGAGGTGTCGGGGGTCTCGCCGGGCGCCAGGGCGACCGCAACCGTCTCGACGGCCTTGTCCGCGTCGCGGCCGGGGATGCCGAGTCCGAGCATGGCTTCGAGGACCTGGTCACGCCACGGCTGAGCTGCAGCCCCGGCCGCGACGGTGGTCGTGACGCCGATGCGGTCGCGCAGCTCGATGCAGATGCGCTCGGCCCCCTTGCGCCCGATACCGGGAACGTTGGTGAGGGTCGAGAAGTCGGACTGACCGACTGCGGCGCGGATGCGGTCCGGATCGAGGACCGCGAGCATGGCTTGCGCGACCTTGGGCCCGACACCGCTGGCAGTCTGCAGCAGCTCGAACATGTCGCGCTCGTCGGTGTCGGCGAATCCGAAGACCGTCAGCGAGTCCTCGCGCACCACCATGGAGGTGGACAGCTGGACCTCGGTGCCCAGCCGCAGGCCGGCGATCGTCGACGGCGTGCAGAGCACCTGCAGGCCCACTCCGCCGACGTCGATGACGGCTGAGGTGAGGGTGAGGGTGGCGACCTCGCCGCGGACGTGGGCGATCATCGGCGGGCCCCGGCCGCAGCGACGGCTTCGGCGAGCCTGTTGCTCGCTCCCCCACGCCACACGTGACAGATCGCCAGGGCGAGGGCGTCGGTGGCGTCGACCGGCTTGGGTGCCTCGGCCAGGCGCAGCAACCTGGTGACCATCTGGGCGACCTGCGCCTTGTCGGCGCGACCGCTACCGGTGACGGATGCCTTGACCTCACTCGGCGTGTGCAGGTGCACCGCGATGCCGTGGCGGGCCGCCACGACCATGGCGATGGCGCTGGCCTGCGCCGTGCCCATGACGGTGCGCACGTTGTGCTGGGCGAAGACGCGCTCCACGGCCACGACGTCGGGGCGGTGCTCGACGATCCGCGCCTCGAGGGCCTGCTCCAGCTGGTGCAGGCGTCGGGCGATGTCGAGATCTGGGGGCGTGCGAACCACACCGACGTCGATCATGGTGAGGGGACGCCCGACGGAACCGCGCACCACGCCAATGCCGCACCGGGTGAGCCCGGGGTCCACGCCCAGGACGGTCAGGTCGCGGCCAGTGATCGAACCCATGTTCGACAGCCTAGGTGGTGCCACCGTCATCGCGGCTCCGACACGCGGACGGCCTCGGTCGGTCAGTAGTTGGCGAAGACGTTCTGGACGTCGTCGCAGTCCTCGAGGGCGTCGATCAGCTTCTCGACCTTGCCGGCGCCCTCCTCGTCGACGTCGACGGTCATGGTCGGCACGAACAGGGCGTCGGCGGAGTCGTAGTCCAGGCCGGCCTCCTGCAGCGCGGTGCGGACCGCGACCAGGTCGGTGGCCTCGGAGATGACCTCGAAGGAACCCTCGAGGTCGTTGACCTCTTCGGCGCCCGCATCGAGCACCGCCACGAGAACGTCGTCCTCGGTGGTGTCGCCACCTTCTTGTTCGGTCGGCACGATGATGACGCCCTTGCGGTGGAACATGTACGACACCGAGCCGGGATCGGCCATGGTGCCGCCGTTGCGCGTCATCGCGGTGCGGACCTCCATGGCGGCACGGTTCTTGTTGTCGGTCAGACACTCGACCAGCATCGCGACGCCGTTGGGACCGTAGCCCTCGTACATGATCGTGGTGTAGTCGACGCCCGCGCCGTCGAGGCCGCCACCGCGCTTGACCGCGCGGTCGATGTGATCCTTGGGTACCGACGACTTCTTGGCCTTCTGGACCGCGTCGAACAGGGTGGGGTTCCCGTCGAGATCGGGGCCGCCGATCCGGGCGGCCACCTCGATGTTCTTGACGAGCTTGGCGAACATCTTGCCGCGCTTGGCGTCGACGATCGCCTTCTTGTGCTTGGTGGTCGCCCACTTGGAGTGGCCTGACATGAGCACGTCCTTTCTGGAACAGGATCCTTCTACAGCAGGTCCTTCTACGACAGAGTCTTTCTCCGGCGGTGTTTCTACGACTTCACGATGCGGTCGACGAAGTACCGGTGGATGCGATCGTCGTGTCCCACCTCGGGGTGGAAGGACGTCGCCATCACGTGATCTTGTCGAACGGCAACGATCCTACCGGCGGCGCCAGCTGGTGCACTGACGTGCGGGACGGTGGCGAGCACCTCGACCCCGGCGCCGACCTGCTCGACCCAGGGCGCCCGGATGAACGCGCCGTGCACCGGTTCGTCGAACCCCGCGAAGTCCAACCATCCCTCGAACGACTCGACCTGGCGACCGAACGCGTTGCGCCGGACCGTGACGTCGAGCCCGCCGAGGGTCTCCTGCCCGACGATCCCGTCCTCGAGCCGGTCCGCCAGCAGGATCATTCCGGCGCAGGTGCCCAGCGTCGGCAGTCCGCCGCGGATCGCGTCGACCAACGGGTCGAACAGCTCGAAGGCGCGGGCCAGCTTGTGCATCGTGCTCGACTCGCCGCCAGGGAGGATCAACGCGTCGCAGGCAGCGAGCTCCTCGGGCCGCCGGACCTTCAGGGCGGAGAGGCCGAGGCCTTCGAGAGCGTGGACGTGCTCACGCACGTCACCCTGCAGGGCGAACACGCCGATCGTCGGGGAGGAAGCCACCGCGTCAGGCTACCGACGCGGTCGGCGCCACCCGTGGGCGGTGGATTCACAGCCTGAGGAATCGGATCCGTCGCTCCGGGTGGGAAGTCAACCGTCTTGGCGTGAGGACGGCGGTGGCACCTGAGGCACCACCGCCGTCTCTCCCTCTCGGAACCCTCCCGATCGGGGCCGAGGCAGGGTCGGCACGAGGCCGACCAATCTCCCTCTACTCGAACCGCGAACGCGGCACTCCCATACCGCTGCAGTCCGAAGGGACCATGGTACCGCGATTTCGAGGCCCCCGACAGGCCACACCGACTGCGACAGTGCCGTATCGATGGCCCCGGTGCGCTCGTCATCGCCGGAGCGGGCGGATGCTCACCAACGAGCGACCAGGACCAACGTCACGTCCGAGGGACAACCGTGCGCGACTTCTCGAGAACGAGCACGAGAACAGCCAGCATCGTCCGGCCACGAGACCGACCGCATCACCAGCCGCGCGTCTCCAGACGGTGCGGCTCGGGGATGTCGGCGACGTTGATGCCGACCATCGCCTCGCCGAGGCCACGCGAGACCTTGGCGATGACGTCGGGATCGTCGAAGAACGTGGTGGCCTTGACGACGGCCGCGGCACGCTCGGCAGGATTGCCGGACTTGAAGATGCCCGAGCCGACGAACACGCCCTCGGCGCCCAGCTGCATCATCATGGCGGCGTCGGCCGGCGTGGCGATGCCGCCGGCGGTGAACATCACGACCGGAAGCTTGCCCGCCTCGGCCACCTCCTTGACGAGGTCGTACGGCGCCTGCAGATCCTTGGCCGCGACGTACAGCTCGTCGTGCGACATCGAGCTGAGCCGGCGGATCTCTCCGCCGATGGTGCGCATGTGGGTGGTGGCGTTCGAGACGTCACCGGTTCCCGCCTCACCCTTGGAGCGGATCATCGCCGCGCCCTCGGAGATGCGACGCAGCGCCTCGCCCAGGTTCGTCGCGCCACACACGAACGGGGCGGCGAACTGCCACTTGTCGATGTGGTGCGTGTAGTCCGCGGGACTCAGGACCTCGGACTCGTCGATGAAATCAACACCCAGGGCCTGGAGGACTTGAGCTTCCACGAAGTGCCCGATTCTGGCCTTGGCCATCACGGGGATCGAGACAGCCTCGACGATGCCGTCGATCATGTCCGGATCGCTCATCCGCGACACCCCACCCTGCGCACGGATGTCGGCCGGAACCCGCTCGAGCGCCATGACGGCCACGGCGCCCGCGTCCTCGGCGATCTTCGCCTGCTCGACGTTGACCACATCCATGATCACGCCACCCTTCAGCATCTCGGCCATGCCGCGCTTGACGCGGGAGGTGCCAGTGCCGGTGCCCCCGGTGGGCATGGTGCTGTCGTCGCTCACAGGTGATCCTTCGTCGATGGGGTGGAACGGGATCGACTTTACTCGCCGCGAGCCGTGGACCGCCGGTCAGGCCGGTGCGTGGACACGTGGGAGATGCCGGCGACCTCAGCGACGTCGTGAAGGCGGCTTCTGCGCAGCGACCAGCATGTCCTCGACCCGCGTGAAGCGAACCCGAGGACGCCCTTCGGCCACTCCCCTGCGTCGCTCCAGCACGTCGATGCGCCGCCATGCATCGTGGTCGACAGCCCGGGCTCCGCGCTCGCGCAGCACGCGTCGTACCGACGCCCGCCCCGCAGGATCGGGCAGCAGCCCGGCGTTGAAGTCCTCCACGAGTCGATCGACCGTCTCGGTCGCATCGGTCTTGTTGGTTCCGATGAAGCCCGTGGGTCCCCGCTTGATCCAGCCGGCGACGTACGTGGTCGCCATGCCCTCGACACGTCCCTCATGGTTCGGCACCACGGCGCGCAGGTCGTCGAACGGGAGCCCGTCGACGGGTCGTCCCCGATAGCCGATGGACCGCAGGACGAGGCCCGTGGTGATGATCTCGGAGTCGTCGGTCATCTCGGCGCGCACCGCCCCCGGCTCGCCCACCAGTCGGGTGGCCGCGACCTCCAGACCTTCGACGGCGTCCGTTCCCACGACCCGCACGGGTGCGGTCTGGTATCGCAGCACGATGCGCCGCTCTCGGGTCGGTTCGGGCAGGTGCCGCAACGCGTCGATCTTGACCTGCGTCATGATGTCGCTGCTGGAGGCGGCGAGGTTGTCGATCAGGTCGCCCTGCACCACCAGGTCGATGTCGTCGTGCTCGATGAGGCCGGTGAGCTCGGGCAGCGTGAAGGCCGACTGGGCCGGACCTCGTCGCGCCAGCAGCACGACCTCGCGCACCGCGCTCTGGCGCAGCGCGGCCAGCGCGTGGTCGGCGATGTCCGTGGTGGCAAGTCGATCGGGATCACTGACGAGGATGCGCGCCACGTCCAGTGCCACGTTGCCGTTGCCGACCACCACAGCCGTGCGATGCGTCAGGTCGAAGCTGGCATCAGCCTGGTCGGGATGGCCGTTGTACCAGGCGACGAAGTCAGTGGCGGTAATGCTGCCCGGCAGGTCCTCGCCCTCGATGCCCATGGCCCGATCGTGCGAGGCTCCCGTCGCGTACAGCACGGCATGGTGGTTCTCGGCCAGCTCGGCATGGGTGATGTCGGTCCCGACCTCGACGCCGAGCGCGTAGTAGAACCCCGGCTCGTCCTCGATCTTGGCGAACAGGTCGGTGATGGTGCGGGTGTCCGGGTGGTCGGGCGCGACGCCCGCCCGCACCAGTCCGTACGGCGTGGGCAGACGATCAATCACGGTGACCTTGGTGCCGGGCCGCTTGAGCAGCTCGTCGGCGGCATACAGCGCGGCGGGTCCGGCCCCCACGATCGCCACCCGCAACGGACGCTCGGCCTCGACCTTGCGCACGATCGGGGTGACCGGCGCCTGGGGCGGGTACTCGCGTCGCGGTTCGTGGAACATGGCATTGATGTCGACGAACGGCAGCTGCTTGTCGGTCAGGCGGTAGTCGCGGGTGATCGCGCCCACCGGACACGCTGAGATGCACGCACCGCAGTCCACGCACTCCACGGGGTCGATGTAGACCATCTCCGCCGTCGCGAAGTCCGGCTCATCGGGCGTGGGGTGAATGGCGTTGACCGGGCACGCGAACGCGCACGAGGCGTCGCCACAGCACGCCTGGGTGACGACGTGAGGCACAGGATCAAGCAGCCTTGGTGCCGTCGACCAGAGGATCGCTGCTGAACTCGATGGCCGGTTCGCTGCGGAAACGTGAGGAACGGCCGTCGATCTTCAGGATGCGCCACATGAAGCGACCCACGCGCGTCATCAGGCCGGCCTCGGTGGCGAGCATCCGCACATCGGCGAAGATCTCGCTCAGGTTGTCCCGCGACTCCGGGGAGCGCCAGTACAGGTCCTTCATGACGGACTTCGGGATGCCGAACTCGGTGCGCATCTCACGCGGCGGCACCAGGATCGTGTCGCCCAGCACCCGCATGATCAACGGGAACATGACCGTCATGACATGACGCTCGGCCCAGTTCAGTCGCGGCGCGTTGGTCAGGATGTAGTGATGCGCGAAGGAGATGTGACGCGCCTCCTCGGCGACGTGGATCTGCATGATGCGCTTGATCACCGGAGGCATGTCCTGTGCGTTGCGCAGGATGCGCTTCTGGGTGTGGTCGATGGGCTCCTCGCCGGCCAGCACGCCGACGAAGAAGGCGAAGGGAGCCAGGGAGCCGAACCACGGAAGGACCGTCCCGACCTTGCGCATCCACCACGGCATGCCCGGAACGTCGACGCCGATACGGTTGACGCCTTCCTGGAACATCTGGGTGTGGTGGCACTCCTCGGTGGCCTCGTGCGTGAGGTAGCGGAACTCCGGTGACCCGTTGGGCAGGGTGAAGACGTACTGCATGATGCCGCGGATCAGGATCTGCTCGAACTGCAGACCGACCTTCATGATGTTGGCCTGGCGCCACATGCCGATCCTGATCTGCTGGTCCAGCGGCTGAGCCTGGTACCACTGCGACGACCCGATGCGATCGACCTTGGGCAGGACCCAGCGGGTGTCGGTCGGATCGACCTGGAAGTCGGGGTGGTCCCACGCGATGTCGCGGAAGGCGTCGAAGTGACGGTCGACTGAGGCCTGGGACAGATCTTCAAGCACCCGGTGGTACTCCTCGCGCGTCATGTGCGGGGACATCTCCGGCAGCTCCGGCAGGTCTGCAGCGGCGCGGTACGGAACGGCTTCCTGAATGCTCATACCCACAGTATGGACACGACATGATCTATGGGTCAAGCATCATGTGACATTAGGCGTGTCACATATGTGTTCCCTACAGCTCGGGATCCAGCACTGCCTGGCGATGCACGATCATCATGCGCTGGAACACCGTGATGAGGCTGGCGACCGCCAGGATCCACAGCATGATCTCGGTCAGGAAGTTCCAGCCCAGCAGCCCATTGAATCCCGTCAGCACGAGGATCGCGACCAGCCGGTCCGCGCGCTCGGCGATGCCGCCCTTGGCCGTCATGCCCAGACTCTCGGCCTTGGCACGGGCATAGGACGTGATCGACCCCAGCACCAGGCAGGCGAGGCTCAGGTAGAAGTACGTACGGGTCGATCCCAGGTCAGCCTCGGCGTGCACCGACACGTAGTAGATGGCCAGACCGCCGAAGATCGCTGCGTCGCCGACCCGGTCCAGGGTCGAGTCCAGGAAGGCACCCCACTTGGACGCCGTGCCGGACTGTCGGGCCATGTAGCCGTCGATGAGGTCGCTGAAGACGAACACGGTGATGAAGATGACGCCCCAGAACAGCTCGCCGCGCGGGAAGAAGAACAGCGCACCGAAGGCGACACCGAGCGTGCCGACGATCGTCACCTGGTCGGGCGTGACGCCGCGCCGCAGCAGGAAGTCGGCCAACGGGGACCACACGTTGGTCCAGAACTGCCGGAAACGTTCGAGCATTCAGTCCTCCTGCTGCCATGCGTCGGCAAACATCTGGCGGGTGTCGCCCAACAGCTGGGGCATGGTCTTGGTCCGGCCGATGACCGGCATGAAGTTGGAGTCGCCGCCCCACCGCGGGACGACGTGCTGGTGCAGGTGTGCAGCGATGCCGGCTCCGGCGACGCTCCCCTGGTTCATGCCCAGGTTGAAGCCGTGCGGGCTGCTGACACGGCGCACCACGCGCATCGACTGCTGGGTGAGTCGCGCCACCTCATCGGTCTCGGCATCGGTCAGGTCGGTGTAGTCCGAGACGTGCCGATACGGACAGACCAGCAGGTGGCCGGCGTTGTAGGGGTACAGGTTGAGCACGACGAACGCGACCGTGCCGCGGTGCACGATCAGGCTCTTGGTGTCACCGGCCTGCGGGATCTGGCAGAACGGGCAGTCGGCCTCGTCGGCAGAATCCGGCTTGTTCTCGCCTTTGATGTACTGGATCCGGTGCGGCGTCCACAGGCGTTCGAACGCGTCCGGCTCCCCCACCCCGGCGTGCGACTGCTCGTCGGGGCTCACACCTGCACGCGACTCTCGATCGCCTCGACGATGCGGGAGATCGCATCCTCGAGCGGCACCTCGTTCTCCTGCTCGCCGCTGCGGTAGCGGAACGACACAGCGCCTGCCTCGACGTCGTTGTCGCCCGCGATCAGCATGAACGGGATCTTCTGGGTCTGTGCGGTGCGGATCTTCTTCTGCATGCGTTCGTCGGACGCGTCGACCTCGACCCGGATGCCCATCGGCTTGAGTCGGGCGGCCAGCTCGTAGAGGTAGTCGGCGTGCCGCTCGGCGACCGGGATGCCGACCACCTGGACGGGCGCGAGCCACGGCGGGAAGGCACCGGCGTAGTGCTCGACGAGCACGCCCATGAACCGCTCGATCGAGCCGAACTTGGCTGAGTGGATCATCACCGGCTTCTGACGGGTGCCGTCAGGAGCGATGTACTCCAGGTCGAACCGCTCGGCCGAAGGCATGTTGAAGTCGTACTGCACCGTGCCCATCTGCCAGGTGCGACCGATCGCGTCGCGCGCCTGCACCGAGATCTTGGGCCCGTAGTAGGCAGCTCCCCCCGGATCGGGCACGACCTCGACACCGCTCGACGCGGCGACGTCGGCCAGGACCTGCGTCGCGAGCTCCCACTCCTCGTCGGACCCGATGAACTTGTCGGCGCGGTCATCACGGGTCGACAGCTCGAGGTAGTAGTCGTCCATCCCGAAGTCGCGCAGCAGGCTGAGCATGAAGTCGAGCAGGTGCTTGACCTCGCTCGGCGCCTGCTCGGGCGTGACGTAGGAGTGGGAGTCGTCCTGCGCAAAGCCGCGCACACGGGTCAGGCCGTGGATGACGCCGGACTTCTCGTTGCGGTACACGTGGCCGAACTCGAACAGCCGCAACGGCAGCTCGCGATAGGACCGCTGGCGCGACCGGAAGATCAGGTTGTGCATGGGACAGTTCATGGCCTTGAGCCGGTAGTCCATCCCATCGAGGTCGAGCGCCGGGAACATGCCCTCGCCGTAGTACGGGAGGTGTCCGGAGGTGTAGAACAGCTCCTCCTTGGCCACGTGGGGGGTGCCGACGTACTCGAAACCCTCCTCGATGTGCCGGCGGCGGACGTAGTCCTCCATCTCGCGCTTGATGACGCCGCCCTTGGGGTGGAACACCGGCAGGCCGGAGCCGATCTCGTCGGGAAACGAGTACAGGTCGAGCTCGGTGCCGAGGCGACGATGGTCGCGGCGCTGCGCCTCCTCGATGCGATGCAGGTGGTCATCCAAGGCTTCCTTGGTCGGCCAGGCCGTGCCGTAGATGCGTTGCAGCTGCTTGTTCTTCTCGTCACCGCGCCAGTAGGCCGCGGCCGAACGCATGAGAGTGAAGGCCGGGATGCGCTTGGTGGTGGGCAGGTGCGGTCCCCGGCAGAGGTCGCCCCACGCCCGGGAGCCGTCGCGCTTGAGGTTGTCGTAGATGCTGAGGCCGCCGTCACCGACCTCGACACCGGCGCCCTCGGCCGCGTTCTGCAGATCTCCGGGGGCTGCCGTCGACTTCAGGCCGATCAGCTCGAGCTTGTACGGCTCGTCGGCCAGCTCGGCGCGCGCCGCATCGTCGTCGATCTCGCGGCGGTCGAACTTCTGGCCCTCCTTGATGATCTTCTTCATCCGGGACTCGATCTTGACCAGGTCCTCGGGAACGAACGGTTCTGCGACGTCGAAGTCGTAGTAGAAGCCGTCAGTGATTGGCGGGCCGATGCCGAGCCTGGCGTCGGGGAACAGGTCCTGCACGGCTTGGGCCATCACGTGGGCCGTGGAGTGACGCAGGATGTTCAGGCCGTCGGGGCTGTCGATGGTGACTGGCTCGACCGCATCGCCATCGGCGAGCTCGTGGGCGAGGTCCTTGAGCTCATCGCCCACCCGGGCGGCGATGACCTCGGGCGTGTCGGCGAACAGCTGCCAGGCCCTGGTGCCCGGTTCGACGGATCGCGGCTCGTTCTCGACCTGGATCTCGGGCATGACCAACCTCCTGGATGATGACCCGCCCTACGGATGGCGGGTGCTGCTTGCCCTCACCCTAGTGGGGGGCCGCCTCGGTCTCCGCGCGCCTCGGCGGCACGGTCGGGATCGGGAGCACGAGCGCGGCAGGAGCGTCGGCGGGGACGACTGGCGCGTCGGGCGCGACCGCGTCGATGCGCTCGTACGGGTCTCCCAGCGCAGGCCGCGGATCGGCCTCGCCCCGGTTCGGCCACAGCGACATCGCCCGCTCGGACTGCGCCGTGATCGTCAAGGACGGGTTCACACCCAGGTTCGCCGTGATCGTGGACCCGTCGCTGACGTGCAGACCCTCGTGGCCGAAGACCCGCTGATACGGATCGACCACACCCTCAGCCGGGCTCCGGCCGATGACGCAGCCGCCGATGAAGTGCGCCGTGAGCGGCACCCCGACCAGTTCACCGGCCGAGCTGCCGGGATAGCCGTTGATCCGCTCAGCCAGATTCTTGGTCACGGCATCGGCCGCCGGAATGTATGACGGATTCGGTTCACCGATGCCCTGCCGGCTGGTCATCCGCGACCCGAATTGGCTAAGCCCAAACAGGCGGGGCTTGAGATAGGTGGTGATCGAGTTGTCCAGCGACTGCATCACCAGCACCACGATCGACTGCTCGGCCCACCGCCGCGGCGAGTGCATGCGCCAGGTGCCACGCAGGCCCAGGATCCGGTAGCCGCGCGCGACTGCGCGAAGCCGACCGCCAGGACCAGGACGATCTGGCAGCGCCATGTTCATCAGGCTCAGGGCGCCCGAACCCCGGCCGTACCGGACCGGTTCGACGTGGGTCTGGTCGTCGGGGTGGAACGAGGAGGTGATCGCCACACCCGGGGTGAAGTCGGCGTCCTTGGCCGGGGACCGAGCACTCAGCACCGCCTCGGAGTTGGTGCGGCTCAGCTCGCCGATGCGCGGCGACAGATCGGGCAGCGACCGCCGACGCAGACGATGCAGCAGGTTCTGGGTGTTCAACGCGTTGCCGGCGAACACCACCTGCTCCGCGGTCAATCGACGTCGGCTCAACCGATTGCCGGTGCGGTGCGTGCGGACCTCGTATCCCCCACCCTCCAGCGGGCGGACGTCGGTCACGGTCGTGCGCTCGAGCACCTCAGCCCCACCGCTTTCAGCCAGGTGCAGGTAGTTCTTGACCAGGGTGTTCTTCGCGTTGTGGCGACATCCGGTCATGCACGCGCCGCAGTCGATGCACGCCTGACGATCAGGACCGGCGCCTCCGAAGTACGGATCGCCCATGTCCTGCCCGGGGCGCTCGCCGAACAGCACGCCGACGTCGGCCGGGTGGAAGGTCCCGCCCACGCCGAGGTCGTGGGCGATGTCGGACATCAGGTGGTCGGCGGGTGTCGATCCCGGGTACGTCGTGACGCCGAGCATCTTGCGGGCCTGCTCATAGTGTGGCGCCAGCTCGCTGCGCCAGTCCGTGATGTGGGACCACTGCGGATCCTCGTAGAACGCATCGAGCGGCTGGTACAGCGTATTGGCGTAGACCAGCGAACCTCCCCCGACGCCGGTGCCGCTGGCGATCAGCACGTCCTTGAGCAAGGTGATGCGCATGATGCCGAAGCACCGTGCCCACGGAGCCCAGAGATAGCGCCGCAACCGCCACGACGTCTCGGGCAGCTCGTCGTCCGCGAAGCGCCGGCCCATCTCCAGCACACCGACGCGATAGCCCTTCTCGGTGAGCCGAAGCGCAGCGACGCTTCCGCCGAAACCCGATCCGATCACGAGGACGTCGTAGTCATGAGTGCTGGCCATCACCGCAGCATAGTTCCTTATTGACACTCTGCCAACAGGCTGCGACGCTTGCCTGCATGCCCACAGCCGGATCACCCGCCCCCCGGGTGCGCCTGGACCCGGTGGTGCGTCGCCGGCAGATCCTGGTGGCGGCTCAACGGCTCTACGCGGACCGCCCGTACGACCGCGTCTCGACCGCCGAGCTCGCCGCTGCGGCAGGCGTGGCTCGCGGGCTCATCAACCACTACTTCGAGAACAAGCGTGAGCTGTTCCTCGAAGCCATGCGTGACTCGGTGATGATGCCCGAGACCCCACTTCGGAATCTGGACGAGCACACCACCGCCGAGCGCACCCGGATCACCGTGGAGTGGATCCTCGATGCGGCCACGACCTACGGGCAGGCCTGGGTCAATGCCAGTGGCGCCGCCAACCTGCACGGCGACTCCGACATCCAGGCCATCGTCGACGAGGCCGACGACCGTGCTGCCCGGCTCGTGCTCGACGCGATCGGGTTGCCCGACGATGCCGCGCTGCGGGCCCGCCTTCGCCCCATGGCCGCCCTCACCAAGGCTGTCTGCCGCGAGTGGCTGCAGCGGCAGACCTTCACACGGGACGAGGCGGCGACCCTGCTGACCTCGTCGATCCTGTTGTTCGTCGAGGAGCACACGTGAGTCAAGCACCCACCACCCTGTCCATCGGCATCATCGGCTCCGGGTTCGGCGCCCTGGCCGTGGCCATCGAGCTGATCCGGGCCGGACACACCGACGTCCGCCTGTGGGAGCGCGACGAAGCACTGGGCGGCGTGTGGCGCGACAACACCTACCCCGGTGCCGGGTGCGACGTCCCCTCGCCGCTGTACTCCTTCTCGTACGAGCCGACCACCCGGTGGAAGCGCCGGTACGCGCTGCAGGACCAGATCCTGGAGTACCTGGGCGATGTCGCCGCGAAGTACGGCATCACCGACCGCATTCGGTTCGACCACGAGGTGGTCTCGGCCAGGTGGGACGAGTCGACCGCGGCCTGGACCGTGGGGTTCGCCGATGGCAGCTCGGACAGGGTCGACATCCTGGTCCCGGCCGTCGGGCAGCTCTCCCGCCCCGTCCTGCCTCCGATCTCGGGCATCGAGGACTTCGGAGGGCCTTCCTTCCACTCGGCGCAGTGGGATCACGGTGTCGACCTTGCGGGCCAGCGGGTGGCCGTGGTGGGGGCCGGGGCAAGCGCGATCCAGTTCGTCCCGCGGGTGGCCGAGCATGCCGCCGAGGTGCGAATCTTCCAGCGATCGGCGAACTACATCCTGCCCAAGCCGGACGGGCCGTTTCCTCGCTGGTACGCCCCGGCGATCCGCTTCGAGCGTCCCCTCGTGTGGTTGGCCGGCGAGCAGTTCTCCCGTGGTCTCGACGATTCCTCACGGGTCGGTCGGCTGCAGCAGTCGATCGCGCTGCACCACCTGAGGTCCAAGATCGACGACACAGCGCTGCGCGACAAGCTCACTCCCGACTACCCCGTGGGCTGCAAGCGCATCCTGTTCTCCAACAACTACTACCCCACCCTGACCCAGCCGCACGTCCACGTCGAGGTCGATCGCATCACCCGGATCACGGCCACGGGCCTGGAGACCGCCGACGGCACGCACCACGAGGCCGACGTCATCGTCTTCGGCACCGGCTTCGACTCCCAGGACTTCCTGGGCTCGATCGACATCGTCGGTCGCGATGACCGCAAGCTCGCCGAGCAGTGGAACGACGGTGCTCGCGCGTACCTGGGCATCTACGTGCCGCACTTTCCGAACCTGCTGATCTCCTACGGGCCCAACACGAACCTTGGGGGTGGCTCGATCATCTACATGCTCGAGGCGCAGGCCAGACACATGCGACAGGCGCTCGACCAGATGGCCTCCGGCTCCCACCGTTCGATCGAGGTGACCGCCGACGCCGAGCAGTCCTACGACGAGGAGGTCCAGGACGAGCTGGAGCACTCCGCATGGGCACACTGCGACAACTGGTACCGCCACCGCTCCGGGCGCATCACGTCGAACTGGCCCGGTTCGACCCATCCGTACGCCAGACGCACTCGTACGCTGGAGCCTGACGCCTTCGAGTGGGCCTGACATGGCCAGCTATCCGGTCGAACCGTGGGACCTGCACGGCCACGCCTACGTGGGCGTCTGGCTGCTGCCGGCGGGCGCCGCTCCCCCGCCGGCCTCGGCGGTCACCCGCTCGGTGCACCTGTTCGGTCGCACGATCGTCTCGGCGGCGTTCTTCCGCTATGACCAACCCAGCCCGTTGACCTATGACGAGATCATGTCGACCGTCCTGGTGAGGCACGGCTGGCGTCCCCGAGTCTCGATCACGCACATCTGGGTCGACAGCGAGGCCTCACGCGTTGGCGGCCGGGCCCTGTGGGCGATCCCCAAGGACCTCGCCGAGTTCCATCGCCAGTCGCACCGGTCGTACACGGCGGCGGGCATCGGATCGCTCGGCGTGCAGAACGCGCGCCGCCTGCCCTTCCCCGTACCCCTGGGCTTTCGCCTCGCCCAGGACCGCCACGGCGGCCTCGTGGTCTCGCCGGTGCGCGGCCGGGTTCGGCTCGGTCTCGCACACGGCTCCTGGTCATTCGATCCGGCCGGACCACTCGGCTTCCTCGCCCACCGGCGCCCCGTCGTGACCCTCGCACTGCGACCCTTCCACCTGACGTTCGGTCATCGCGCCACACCCTGAGATCTCGCTCGGTCGTTGAAACCGGTCGGCCGTTGAGCCCGGTCGGCTAGCCTCGTGCCACAGGCACCAGTCGTCCTCCCAGACGGCGCTTCGAGACTGGGGACGATCATGATCGGTTCGAGCACCTCGCGACGACAACGAAGAGCCGGACGGCTCCTGGACGATCACGGCCCGCACCTGCTGGCCCTGGCCGGCACACTGACCGCCACCAGCGCCCGTGCCGAACGGCTGGTGATCGATGCGGTCGCCGCGCAGGTGCACCACCGCACGCGCGGTAGCAGGCGCACCCGGTGCGACCTGTCCAGACACCTGCACTCCCGGTGGCTGAGCACTCACGGTCCACGCGGAGACCAGGCCGTTGCATCGGGACCCCGCGGTCGCGCTCATGAGCTCAGCGATCTGCAGCTGGGGCTCCTCGCGCTGGTGCTGTTCAGCGGATGCACCTGTGCCCGGGTCGGCCACACGCTACGTCTGTCCCCGCACGAGTCGGCCACGACGCTGCGTGACGCCCTGCGATCTGTCGCGTCCTGACAGGCCTGTCCTGACGGTCAGGACTTGCGCAGCTCTTCACGCAGCGTGCGGATCTCCGCGGTCAGTGCGGCGATGTCTCGTCGCGTCGCCGCCTCGGTCTCCTCGTCCGACTCGGCGACCCGTTCGATCAACCACGAGGCGAACGACGCCGTGACGACACCGAGCGTCGCGATGCCTGCGAACATCAGGCCCCCGGCAATAAATCGACCCGCAGTTGTCACGGGGTACATGTCGCCGTATCCGACGGTCGTGATGGTGGTCATGGCCCACCACACCGCATCGCCGAAGCTCTGGATGGGACCGTCGCCCCCGCGCTCGACATCGAGGATCGCGACGGCCGACACGAACACGATCAGAGACACCGAGGAGACCAGGTACAGCCCGACCTTGCCGCGCATGGAGCTGCCGGCGTAGCGGTTCAGGACACTGAGCAGCGTCACCAGTCGCAGCAGTCGCAAGGGTCGCAGGATCGGCAGCACCACGACGGCGACATCGAGCGGGTGTTCTCGGATGAACTTCCAGCGGTGACGAGCGAGCAGGACCCGCGCCGCGAGGTCGACGAACACCATCACCCACGTCACCCAGACCACCGTCTCGCAGGCGTTGTCCCACGCACGGTTCAGGTCCGGATCGAGGATGGGCCACGCGTAGGCCCCGAGAAACAACAGCGTCGAGATCGTCAAAGGAATCTCGGAGGCCTTCTCCCAGCGCTCGACGCGCTCCTCGATCACGGGGTCAGGCGCGGGCCGTTGGTCGGTGTCTGCAGCCATGCGCTCATGGTCTCAAATCCGAGAGCGGGTCGCGGAGTGCACACCGAGATATGCGGATACACCTGATCCATGTAGTCACGCCCCATCGGCTCGAACGTCGGTGTCGTCGTCGGTCTCGCATCCATCCTGATCAACGCCGGGGCGGTGCCGTGGGCCTCGTGTGGCGTACCGCCACCGAGCTCGCGGTGGCCGCGATCAGGTGATTCGTCCGACTTGACCGCAGGACCTTGGTCACCCAGGGACGGGTCTCTGGGCTCTGACCAATGCACCTCGAACCGAGAATCGTGGTACCCGAGGGCTCCCATTCGGGGCTCCAGCAGTCAAGGGAGCACGATCCACGATGCAGAAGCCAACCCGCAAGACCCGACAGATCGGCACCGCGATCGCGACACCCATCGCCATCATCGCGGCCGCCGCCCTGATCTGGCAGTCGTCATATGCGGCCTTCAGCGGCAGCACCCGCAACTCCGGCAACAACTGGGCCACTGGCTCCGTCGCGCTCACCGACGACGACAACGGGTCGGCACGCTTCCAGGCGACCGGCATGGTTCCCGGTGACACCGAGACCAAGTGCATCACCGTCACAGCGCAGGCCACCGTCCCCGGCGTCGTCAAGGGATACACGGTCAACCCTGTGCTGTCCCCCGCCGGTCTCCAGGACCACGTCATCGTGGGCATGAACTGGGGCACCGGAGGCGGCTTCGGTTCCTGCACCGGGTTCGTCAAGGGCGGAGCGGTCTTCCCACCGGCATCCCTGACAGCACTCTCCGCGTTCAACAGCTACGCGAGCGGTGCCGGTGGCTGGGCAGTCACCGCCGGGACCCAGACACGTACGTACGAGATCACGTGGACGTTCGACACGACCGGTATGTCCCAGAGCGAGCTCGACAATCTCCAGGGTGCGCAGACCGGCATCGACCTCCAGTGGGAGCTGCAGAGCAACTAATTCTGGTCACCTGCGTCTACCACCTGCCGATCGTCTAGAAAGAAGCCATCGTGGCGTCACCATCAGGCCCGCCTGGCGGAGTGGATCTCAGCAGTCCGAAGCCCGCTGAGGCCGGCGACATCGCGGGCCCCATGCGCGCTTGGTGCGGTCTGGCGCTCGTGTTGCTGGCTCGCGTCTACCGCGCCATGCTCCTCACGCTGATCATCGCGGCCGCCGTGCCGACGTTGTGGAGCTGGTCGAGCTATGTGGTCCGCAGCGGCTCGATGGAGCCCGCGATCTCGGTGGGAGATGTGGTCATCACCAAGCCCTTCGCCAGGGAGTCCCCGGTACCGGTCGGACGGGTCATGCTGTTCACTCCGGCTGACGCGGCCGAGGGCCACGAGAACCGTCTGCACCGAGTCGTCGAGAATCTTGGCGACCAGACCTATGTGACGGCCGGTGACGCCAATCGCAACAACGACGTGGCGCCAGTGCCCGCTGCCAACTTCCACGGCAGGGCCATCATCTGCGTCCCCTTCGTCGGAATGCCACTGATCTGGTTGAACGACGGCAACCTGACGCTGCTCATCGGCTGGATCCTTGTCACGATGATCGCCTTCTACTTTTCGTCCCGGCCCTCGTGCCACGCCAGGCACCGGCGTCGAGATCGCAGTGCCCCTCCGACTGAGGACGACGCCGACGACATCGCCGCCACGCCTTCGGCCGCTATGACCACCCTCCGGACGATGCTGCACCCGGGCGCTGCCGTCGTCGCGGTCGCAGTCATCGTCGGAAGCGCAGCCGTGCTCCCGGTGCAATCTGCTGATGCCGCGTTCAGCGACACGACCGCCAATGCCGACAACACGTGGAAAGTCGCCGTGAACACCTCCCGCGCGACCAGCAAGATCCAGATCTACGACACCCCCTCCCCCAGCAGCTGGTACCAACGCAGCAACGTGTCCGTGAACATCTCCGCAACGGCAAGCGGCGGCAGGAGCATCCGCTCCATCACCTATCGCGTCAACGGTGGCAGTCCTGTCACGATCAAGAGCTCATCCCTGGTGTTCACCCTCAGTACGCAGGGCGACAACACCATCACCTACTTCGCCACTGACTCCGCCGGCGCCTCCGAGACAACTCACACCGCCCATGTCAAGCTCGACAACCGGTCCCCCGTGCTCGCCGTCACCTCGCCAACCGGCGACTTGACGCACGCGCAGTGGCGCGCGGCCTGCGCCGGTGCCGGACGGACCGGAGGTGTCTGCGGGACCGCCGTCGACCCGACACTCGGTAGCGGGACCGCGCGCGTCGAGTACGTCTTGTACCGCTCCTCGGACTTCCGCTGCTTCAACGGGACGTCCTGGACCTCCGCTGCCTGCCAGACGCGGACACCTGCCAAGCTCACCACGGGGACCTGGTTCGCGAGCATCCCCGACTCCGCACTAGCCACCTCGAGGACGTGGTACACGATCACGATTTACGCCAAGGACATCGCTGGCAACACGACCAACACCACCCGAACGTTTTCAGTCGGCTGATGCTATGGAAGCGCGCCTCAGCACCTTCGATGGCAGCCGAGGTTGAGGAGCGCGAGGGCGATGACGGCCTCGGCTGACTTGAATCCACACGCGATCCGGGTGCTCGGCCGGATCGTGGTGTTGGTCAATTCGGTGAGGCCGTTGGGCAGGTTGTGCTCGATCGCGGCGGGAGTCCGGCTCCGGTGCTTTTCGAGGAACTCACCGACCACGCCTCGTCGTCATGATGGACAGGTCCACACTCTGACCCGGTCTTCGGCTACTCGACGGACACCCGAGTCGTGGGTCCTGCACGAACGAGTCCGCGGCCCAGGAGACGCAGCCCGCGCGCGATGTCATCCCTGCGCAAGAGGGAAGCCACAGCTGATGTCGTCTAGCCATGCGGACCCATGGCAACGGGGACCCGTGCGCACCGGGCGGTCGCCTTCAATCAGCACGTGGATCGGCACTGAGAGGTACCGCACGCATGGTGCACGACCCACTGAACAAAAATGGTTCCTGACCACATAGCTGCTGGTCAGGAACCATTTCCTCGAGTGGGCGATACTGGTTTCGAACCAGTGACCTCTTCGGTGTGAACGAAGCGCGCTACCCCTGCGCCAATCGCCCGCGAGTGCCCACCTACCTTAACGCACCTCGCGCGCTGCTCGGGCATCGAGGGTTCAGGGGTCGTTCGACACGATGACTTCTCGAGCCCAGATCTCCTGCGCGCGACGGGTCACCGGCCCGGGAGCCGCAACTTCGTGATCGTCGATGCGGCCGATGGCCTGGACGTCGCGGGTGGTGCCGACGAGCATGACCTCCTCCGCCTCGAAGAGCACCTCCAGGGGAGCGTCGCGCTCGACGATGTCCAGCTCGGGTCCACACCACTCGAGCACCAGGGCGCGGGTGACACCGGCCAACGGGCCGGCGGCGAGGGTGGGCGTGCACATCTGACCGTCGAGGACGTAGAAGACGTTGGATCCCGTGCCTTCACACAGCTGGCCCTGCGTGTTGGCCATGACAGCCTCACCCGCGCCCTGCGCCTTGGCCCAGGCGATCATCTTCGCGTTCTCGCCATAGGACGTGGTCTTGAGCCCGGACAATGCGCCCTTCTCGTTGCGTGCCCACGGCACGGTGACCACCGAGGCGACCGTCGGCGGCTTGACCATCGGCGCGGTGACCACCGAGACCGTCTGCGGACCGGTGCCACGCGGTGAGCCCAGCGGCCCGATGCCCGAGGTCACCGTGACCCGGATCAGCCCGAAGCCGAGATCTTGTCCCTCGACGGTGGCGGCGATGCCCTCGCGCACCGCAGCGAGGTCCGGGGCCCCGATGCCGAGTCCTCCGGCGGAGCGCACCAGGCGGTCCAGGTGACGCGTCACCGCGAACGGTTCGCCGTTCGTCACGGAGATGGATTCGAAGACTCCGTCGCCCACGACCATGCCGTGGTCGAGCAGGCTCACGACCGGGCTCGCAGGGTCTTCGAGGAGGCGGCCGTTCACCCAGGCGATCATGAGCCCACGCTAGCCGCCCCCCGGTTTGGAGCCTGCCCATCGGATCGGCTAAAGTCTCGTGTCGCCTCCAATTGAGGCTACGCGGACGTGGCGCAGTGGTAGCGCATCACCTTGCCAAGGTGAGGGTCGCGGGTTCGAATCCCGTCGTCCGCTCGGAACGGGTCTCGTCACCCATCCTGCGGTGGGTTGGCCGAGAGGAGAGGCAACGGACTGCAAATCCGTGCACACGGGTTCGAATCCCGTACCCACCTCGAGCATGAGCAACAACTGAACAGCATGGGCGATTGGCGCAGCGGTAGCGCGCTTCCCTGACACGGAAGAGGTCACAAGTTCGATCCTTGTATCGCCCACCGAAGTAGAGCCCCGGGAAACCGGGGCTTTCTTCATCTCGGACGCCGGAGTCCAGGATCCGAGGAGAACCCGCTGCTTCCTGGCGACCATGCTCTGATGACATCGGATCCGCTCCGACGGACCCAGTGAGGAACCCACATGTGCCGCGTTCTTGCCTACATCGGGCCGGAGATCCCCGTCAACAGCCTGCTGCTGTCGCCAGACAACAGCCTCATCAACCAGACCCTGGACCCCGAGCTCCACCCGCTCCTCCAGCTGGCCGGGTGGGGCTTCGGAGCGTGGAGCGAGCATCTGCTGAGGCCCGAGAAGCCCCTGGTGTACCGCAGGCCGATGGCCGCGTTCTACGACGACAACGCCGAGGGAATCATCCCCAGCCTTCAGGCCAGCACACTCCTGGCCCACGTGCGGGCTGCGGGATACGACGCGGGTGTCGTCCTCGCCGACGAGAACTGCCACCCCTTCTCCTACCAGGAGACGCCGTGGATCATCGCCCAGAACGGCGACCTGCCCCACTGGTTGATCCTGCAGCGCGAGCTGCTGGCGCACTGCAAGGACACCTACCTCGCGCAGATGCGGGGCACCACCGACACCGAGTTCCTCTACGTCCTGCTGCTGTCCCTGCTCGAGGGCAACAGCAACGAGGACGTCCAGCGCGCCTTCGAGAAGATGCTGACGGTCATCATCGAGGCCCAGCGCAAGCTCGACCTGGTCTCCCTGACCAAGCTGAAGATCGCCCTGGTGACTCAGGACAGGATCATCGGAGTGAATTACGGCGCGGGGCCCGACGGCGAGACCCACCCCTCAGGTGACTGGCAAGAGCTCCGCAAGTCCGAGCCGGGCTCCGACGAGCTCGCCCTGGGCATGCTGCTCGAACCCATGTACGTGCTGCTCGGTACGAACTTCCAGGACTACGAAGACTCCTACGAGGTCGACGTCCGCAGCGCCGAGGATGCGACATCGGCCATCTTCGCCTCCGAACCCCTGACCGAGAACGACGAGGACTGGCTGCCCCTGAACTTCGGCGAGATCGTCTTCCTGGAGAAGAAGGACGGGGCTCTGACGAGGACCACTCGCCAGCTGAACCTGTAGTGCTCGAGGCGCCTACGGGCTCTCCTCGTCCAGTTCGGGCGTCTCGGCATTCTCGGAGGTCCAGGAGAACTGACCGCCTCCGCCGGTGATCTCGACCTTCGCAACGGTGGCCACCTCGGCATCGCCGTCGAAGAACGCCTCGCAGTCGAAGGTCGTCCCCACGAGCTCGTTGACCTTGGCCGGGCACTCGACGCTCACGGCGCGACCGGTGCGCGCCGTGAGGCGCTCGGAGATGTTCTTCTCCACACCGTCGCTGGAGATCCGGCTGACCGGGGCCGCTTCGGGCACGCCGGCGCGGTCCCGGACCTCGTCATCGTCGTCGCGCAGCATCCAGTACAGGACACCGGCGCCGATGATGGCGAGCACCGACAACACGATCAGGGCATCGATCAGGCGCTTCATGCGCGCCAGCCTAGACCGCCTGCTCCAGATCTTCCGTGTGATCCACGGCCTCGTCGAGCGCGGCGTTGATCGCGGCCCCGATCAGCACCGCGATCGAGATGACGTACAGCCACAGCAAGATGGCGATCGGCGCGGCCAGCGGGCCGTAGATCGAGGTGCCGCCGGTCGAGAAGCCCAGGGCCCACCGCACGAAGTAGCTGCCGAACACCCACATCAGCACGGTGAACGACGCACCCGGCAGGGCCCTGCGCCAGCGGCGCCGCAGAGGCACGGCAGTGTGATAGAGCGTCGCGATGAAACCGACCGACAACACCAGCACCGAGGGCCAGTACAGCTGGCTCAGCATCGCCAGCCGGTCCGGCAGCAGGTTGGCGGCGACGTCCGGGCCGGCCAGCACCAGTGGCACCAGCGCGATCCCGACCAGGAGCGCGACCATGTAGAGGGCGAACGACAGGGCGCGGGTCTTGACGATGCCGCGTCGCCCGCCCATGCCGTAGATGATCGTGATCGTGTCGATGAACACGTTCAACGCACGCGAGCCGGACCACAGGGCCAGCACGAATCCGATCGAGATCACGTCGATGCGGCCCGCCGTGAGGACCTCGTCGAGGGTCGGCGTGATGACGGCGTTGACCGTCTCGGGCGTGAGCGCCTGCGACGACAGGTCGATCACCCGATCCTTCAGCACCTCGACCTGCGTGACGTCGTAGCGCTTGGCGATGTAGCCGATGGTTCCGGCCAGACCGAACACCAGCGGCGGGAGCGACAAGATCGCGAAGAACGCCGCCTCGGCCGCCAGCCCGGTCACCCGGTACCGAAAACAGCTCGAGATGGTGCGCGCGAGCAGCCGCATGACCCACTGCCGCGCGGCGACCAGGCTGCGCGGTCGATCCACCGCCTCGGCCACCATGCCCCCACGGTATCGACCCGACACAGCCCGATCGCGCACCGTCAGCGGGTCGCAGGAGACTCGTCGACAGCCGCCCCTGTGCCCCGACTGCGGCTCGTGGCGCGGAGATGGCTGGACTCAGTGGAGCATGACTCACACCACATCGGCGAGCAGTTTCCGCAGGCCAGCACCGATGAACACGACCGGTAATATCACCTGCTGGACGGGCATCTCAACACCTGAGATTCGTGGTTGGTGTTGGTGAGACGCTCGTCCAGACTATGGACATGCTTTCGGCTCGCCACATCTGGCTCGTGGAACGACTCCACGTGGACCTCGGTCGCGCGCACACCATGCTGTGCCGCTGAACACCACGCGACCCGACCCCCATCTCGTCCGGCGCGTGGCGGCCCACGGTTCGACCGACACCGCTGCGCTCCCCGTCCCTGAGGATTCTCATGGCTGCACTGACTGACATCACCACGCTTCACCCCTCCCGCGACCGCGCTCCCTCTGGCGCCCCCGCGCTGGTCTCCTTCGCGATCGACGGAGGCGACCCTCGCACCGTTGCCACGGTCCAGGCACTGACCGACCTGGTGGCCACCACCCGCCCCGACCTGCCCACCGCGACCGCCTTCCTGGGCGGTGGCGAGAACGGGCTGGACGCCGTCATCGCACGGCTTGCTCGCGCAGGGCACGACGAGATCGTCGTGGTTCCCTTGCTGCTCTCCGAGGCTGAGCTTGCCGCGGCCGACGTGGCGCTGGCCATCGAGGCCGTGCAGCGTAAACACTCCTCGGTGCGCATCCAGGTCACTCGGGTGCTCGGCATGGAGTCGACCTTCTTCCGAGTGCTCGACGAGCGCCTGCGCGAAGCCCTGGCGCAGCACCGGGTCCGCGAGCTCGACGCGCTGGTGCTTGCCGGTCCCGGCTCGACCGACCCCCTGGCCAACGCCTTCATCGCCCGCGTGGCGCGCGCCTGGGGCAAGCATCACCACCTGCCGACCATCGCCGCCTTCGCGACCGCCGCTCCCCCGGCCGCGGGCGAGGCCGTCCGGGCGCACCGCGCCGACGGACGCCGCCACATTGCGGTCGGCATGGCGTTCATCGCACCCGGGGTGCAGTCCGCACGGGTCCGCGAGCTGGCCATCGAGGCAGGCGCGGTGGCTGTCGCCGAACCGCTCGGTGTCCACGACGAGGTTGCCCACGCCGTGCTGGCGCGCTACGCCGTCGGCGCTGTCGAACTCGTTCCGCTGGAGCCGCTCGCCGTCTGAGCCTCAGGATGCGCGAAGTCGCGCCTTCTCGGCCTCGACGTCGTACTCAGCACCTGGCCACTGCAGATCCATCGCGCGCAGCGCTTCGGCCAGCAGCGTCGCCATCGCCCAGTTGCGGTACCACTTGCGGCCGCTGGGCACGACGTGCCACGGGGCCGTCTGGGTCGAGCAGCGTTCCAGCGCGATGCCGTAGGCGACGGCATAGTCCGACCACAGCAGTCGTTCGTCGATGTCACCGGGGTTGTACTTCCAGTACTTCGACGGATCCGCCAGGCGCTCGGCGAGCCGTTCCTTCTGGTCTTCGGGCGTGATGTGCAAGAAGCACTTGACGACGGTCCCGCCATCGTCGACGAACCTCTGCTCGAAGTCGTTGATCGCCTCGTAGCGGCGCTCGACCTCCTCGGGCGGGACCAGCTCACGCACCCGGCCGATGAGCACGTCCTCGTAGTGCGACCGGTCGAAGATCGCGATCTGACCGGCGTCGGGCAGCGCCTGCTCGATCCGCCACAGGAAGTCGTGCTCGAGCTCTTCGGCCGTGGGCTTCTTGAAGGCCGTGATCCGCAGACCCTGCGGATCGACGAGGCCGGCCACGTTGCGGATGATGCCGCCCTTGCCCGAGGTGTCCATGCCCTGCATGACCAGGAGGATGCGCTGCGTGCCCACTCCGGCACGCGCCTGCGCGAACAGACGCTCCTGCAGGTCCGACAGCTCCTCGCCCAAGGTCACCATGGCCGCGGCAGCATCAGCCTTGTCGCCGTCGAATCCCGTGGTGACCCGTGAGTCGAACAGGGACACGTCGATCGGGCCGGAGGTGGCCAGTCGAGCGGAGAGAGAGGTCATGACGGCAGCCTACGGGCGCTGCGGGGCAGAGGTACTAGTCTGGCCACCGACGAGAGGACACCCGAATGTACGACGTCACACTGCTGGTCGAGAGCCAGCTCGAGGACATTGATGCCGATCAGGTCGTGGCCCTGCACGAAGGGCTCGAGGACACGGTTCGCTACCACCTCCTGATGCCGATCGAGAACTCGACGGCAACCCTGACGTCGTCGATGAGTGCGCTCGGCGGCGGTCATGTGGCTGCCGTGCCCGATCCGTCGTTGATCGAGGAGATGCAGGACACGGTCAAGGAATCAGGACAGGCAGCACTCGATGCGAGCATGGCGCTGCTGCGGGATCGCGGCCAGGAAGCCACCGGCCAGCTCGTCGACACCGACCCCATCGACACCCTGAAGGCCCTGGTGGCCGAGACCGCCTCGAGCGAGGTCATCATCCTCACCGAGACGCACTTCCTCAAGGAGTTCTTCCACATCGACTGGAGCTCACGCGCCAAGCGCGTGCTCGACGTCCCGACGCTGCACCTCATCGAGCGGTACCCGATCGAATCCCAAGGCTGACCAGGGCCAGGACCGACCAACGGTGAAGGTGGGCGCGCCGACGTAGGCTGGGCCCATGGCCTATGACGTGGAGAAGACCGAGCAGGAGTGGAAGGCTGAGCTCAGCCGCGAGGAGTACCAGGTCCTGCGCAAGTCGGGCACCGAGCGACCCTTCAGCTCACCCATCGAGACCGACACCACTCCGTCGGTCTACGGGTGCCGCGCCTGCGGCTCCGAGCTGTTCCGCAGCGACACCAAGTTCGACGCGCACTGCGGATGGCCGGCGTTCTACTCCCCCATGGCCGAGGACCGGGTCGAGTACATCGAGGACCGGTCCATGTTCGGCGGCGTCCGCATCGAGGTGCGCTGCGCACGCTGCGGCTCGCACCTCGGCCACGTCTTCGAGGGTGAGGGCTTCGACACCCCGACCGACCAGCGCTTCTGCATCAACGGCGTCGCCCTGACCCAGCAGCCCGACTGACCACAGTCCCGGCGGGGAGCCGGGGTCAGGGCCAGAGCTGGGCGAGATCGCCGATGGCGTGCAGCTCCCCGGTGTAGAAGGGGATCTCCTCGCGGACGTGCATACGTGCCTTGCTGGCGCGCAGGTCGCGCATCAGGTCCACGATGCGGTGCAGCTCATCGGCCTCGAAGGCCAGCATCCACTCGTAGTCGCCCAGGGCGAACGAAGCGACCGTGTTGGCGCGCACGTCGGGGTACGGACGAGCCTGCATGCCGTGCTCCTTGAGCATCTCGCGGCGTTCGTCGTCGGGCAGCAGGTACCACTCGTAGGAGCGCACGAACGGGTACACGCAGACGAACCTGCGGACCTCGTCCTCGGCCATGAAGGCCGGGATGTGCGATCGGTTGAACTCGGCGGGTCGGTGCAGCGCCATCTGCGACCACACCGGCACCATGCGCGATCCGAGCGCCGTGCGTCGAAAGCGGTGATAGGCGTTCTGCAGACCGCTGCTGTCTGGCGCGTGCCACCACAGCATCAGGTCGGCATCGGCTCGAAGTCCACCGACGTCGTACGCGCCGCGCACGATCACGTCGTCCGCCGCGAGCGCCGCGAACAGCTCCTCGACCTCGGCGGCCTCTGCCGCACGGTCGGCGGCATCGCCGAACACCCGGTCGAGTCGGAACACCGACCACATCGTGTAGCGGATGGTCTCGTTGATGTCCTTGGCCAGCTTGCCCTTGTTCGGAATCGTCGTCACGACCCCAGTGTCTCGCGTCCCAACAATCGAGCTGCAGCGACCCGGGCCGTGCCGATCACGGCCGGGATCCCCACGCCGCGGTAAGCCGCGCCGCAGACCTCGAGGCCCTCGACCGAGGCGATGTCGGCGTCGATCTCATCGACGACGTCGAGGTGGCCGACCTCGTACTGCGGCAGGCCCCCTCCCCACCGGTGCACGTGCGCGTCGATGACCGGTCCCGCCTGGCCCACGGCCGCCGTGAGGTCGGCGAGGGCCAGCCGGACGAGATTCTCGTCGTCGTTCTGCAGCAGCAGAGTCTCGCCGGCCCGGCCGATCGAGGTCCGCACGATGGCACGGTCGGACGCCGCATCACGGGACCACTGCCACTTCGAGCTCGAGAAGCTGGCGCCCTTGATGACCGTGCCGTCCACGGGTGGTGCGAGGAAGCCTGAGCCGGTCGTGCGGAACTCCCCACCGAGACAGAACGTGACCAGCGCGACGCTGGCGTACTCGACCGCAGCCAGCGCGAAGGCGGCCCGCGGCGCCACGTCGGACAGCAGGCGCGCTGCCGCCGGTGCAGGCGTGGCCACCACGACAGCATCGACCTCGAGGTGCTCGATGGCCGTCGTCGGCCCGATGGTCAGACGCCACCGGGGCGACCCCGGCTCGTGGGCGGGCAACCGGTCGAGTCCGCGCACCGTGGTCGAGGTGCGCACCGCGAAGTCACCGGCTGCCACGATCGCATCGGGCAGGGTGCCGACGCCGCCAGTGGGCGCGAAGAAGACCGGCGACGGCTGGGACGACTGCTGTGCCTGGGCGCGTTCGGCCAAGGACCGAGCGGCGCCGCTCACCAGATCTCCGCCCAGTGCCAGCACCTGGGGGGCGGTGGCCCGCAACGACAATCGGTCGGAGTGACCGGCGTACACCCCACCGAGCAGCGGCTCGATCAGGCGGT
The DNA here is from genome assembly GCF_051262695.1 of Aeromicrobium sp. CF3.5. Taxonomy (NCBI): domain Bacteria; kingdom Bacillati; phylum Actinomycetota; class Actinomycetes; order Propionibacteriales; family Nocardioidaceae; genus Aeromicrobium; species Aeromicrobium sp. CF3.5. Next base: position 26,341 of record NZ_JBIMEZ010000007.1, on the reverse strand, counting down.
CGACGACCTCTCGCCCCAGCCGCTGCTCGACGAACGAGGCCACTGAGACGTCCTCGTCGGGCACCGCAGCCGGCGCGGACTCGGGCGCCTCGGTGACGATCCCGGACGCCAGAAGCGCCTGGAGATCGGCCGGGACGCCCATGACCGTGGGTGGCATCGGACGCAGTGCGTCGCGCGTCCAGATCGAGGCCGAGGCAGTGCTCGGGTGCTCGATGGCGTCGATCAGACCGATGTCACGGACCAGATCAAGGCCCTCGGCACGGCGGGCGAGGATCGACTCTGCGCCGACGTCGACCGCGATGCCACCGACCTCGGCCTGCCGCAGCTTGCCACCGACGCGATCGGAGGTCTCCAGCACGGTGACCTCGCAGCCGGCCGCCGCCAGGTCGTAGGCGGCGGTCAGGCCGGCGATCCCGCCGCCGATGACGGCGACCGTGCGTGGCGCCGGCGTCATGTCAGGGACCGGGGACCGGTTGGGCGTGGATGAAGTCGACCAGCCGGGTCAGAGTGTCCGGGTCGGTGGCGGGCAGCACGCCGTGGCCCAGGTTGAAGATGTGACCACGGGCGGCAGCACCCTCAGCGATGATCTCGGCGGCCCGCGCGTGCACGACCTCCGTGGGAGCGAACAGCGTGGTCGGGTCGAGATTGCCCTGCACGATGGCGTCGGGGCCGATCCGTCGCACGGCCTCGTCCAGCGGCACCCGCCAGTCGACACCGGTCACGTCAGCACCCGCCTCGGTCATCGCACCCAGCAGCTCGCCGGTGCCGACTCCGAAGTGGATGCGCGGCACGCCCAGGTCGGCGACGGCGTCCAGCACGGCGGCGGAGTGGGGCTGCACGTAGCGCTGATAGTCCGCCAGCGACAACGTCCCGGCCCACGAGTCGAACAGCTGCACCGCCGAGGCGCCGGCCTCGACCTGCAGGCGCAGGAACTGACCCGCGATGCGAGCGATGCGCCCGAGCAGCTCGTTCCACAGATCGGGCTCGCCGTACATCATCTGCTTGGTGCGGCGGTGGTCCCGCGACGGGCCACCCTCGACCAGGTACGAGGCCAGCGTGAACGGTGCCCCGGCGAAACCGATCAACGGTGTGGAGCCCAGCTCGTGCGCCAGCGCCGATGCCGCAGCGGTGATCGAGGAGACGTCGTCGGGCTCCAGATCACGCAGCTGATCGAGCTGCCCGACCGTGCGGATCGGGTCGGCCACCACGGGTCCGGTGCCGGGCACGATGTCGAGGTCGACGCCGATCGCCTTCAGCGGAACCACGATGTCGGAGAAGAAGATGGCCGCATCGACACCGTGCCGACGCACCGGCTGCATCGTGATCTCGACGACCATGTCGGTCTCGAAGCACGAGTCGAGCATCGCGGTGCCCTCACGGATCTTCAGGTACTCGGGCAACGAGCGCCCCGCCTGACGCATGAACCACACCGGGACGTGATCGGGACGCTGCCCGTGACAAGCGGCAAGGAACGGGCTCGCGGCGAGCGACGACGAGGAAGTCATGCCGCCATCCTTTCAGGTGCTGCGAGACGTGTCGCTTGCGCCCGCAACGCCCTGAAACACCTACCATCAAGGAGTGGTAGCCAGCATCGAGAAGAACCCTGCACCGGCCGTGTTCACCGACGCCGTGCGCCAGATCGAGCACGCGGTCATGCGTCCCGAGGTCGTGATCGATGACATGCCCGCCCCCCAGCGGATCGCGCCGCACGCCTACGCGATCAGCGGCGACGTGCGCGTCGGCGACGACGACCTCGGCACCGGCCGCTTCATCGTGCTGCACGACCCGGCCGGCAACGAGGCATGGGGCGGCACCTTTCGGTGCGTCACCTTCGCCCGCGCCGACATCGAGTCCGACATGGCCGCCGACCCCCTGCTGCCCAACGTCGGCTGGAGCTGGCTGATGGAGGCGCTCGACGCCCACGACGCCGAGCACACGGCCGCCAGCGGCAGCGTCACCGTGGTCCGCTCCGAGGGTTTCGGAGAGATGGACGACGACGGCTCCGACGCCCAGATCGAGGTCCGTGCGTCGTGGACTCCTGTGGCTGACAAGGGCAATCACGCGGCCGCCTGGTCAAATCTGCTGTGCGCCATCGCCGGCCTGCCTCCTCTGGCTCCCGGGGTGGTGCCTCTCCAGCGCAGGAGGGCCGGGCGTTGACGGCCGATCACACCCACGATCCGCAGCCTGACCCCGAAGAAGTCGTTCCCGAGGTCGTCCTGCCCCGACTGACGTTGCGCGACCCGCTGCCGCCGGTGGTCGACACCGACACGGCCCTCGCAGATTCGTGCGCGCGCATCGCAGCGGGTACGGGCCCGCTGGCGCTCGACGCCGAGCGCGCCTCGGGCTATCGCTACTCCCAGCGCGCGTACCTGATCCAGGTCAGGCGGGAGGGATCGGGCACCCACCTCATCGACCCCATCGCGTTTGACGATCATGCCCCCCTGGCTCAGGCCTTCGGCGACGCCGAGTGGATCCTGCACGCAGCCACCCAGGACATCCCCTGCCTGACCGAGATCGGGCTGCGTCCCACCTCGTTGTTCGACACCGAGCTGGCCGGCCGGCTGCTCAACCTGCCGCGCGTCGGTCTGGCCTCGTTGGTCGAGCACTACCTCGACCTCAGCCTGGCCAAGGAGTTCTCGGCCGCCGACTGGTCCACCCGCCCTCTGCCTGATCCGTGGCTGGTCTATGCCGCCCTCGACGTCGAGGTCCTGGTCGAGCTGCGCAATTTGATCGACGAAGACCTCACCCGCACCGGCAAGCGCGAGTGGGCCGCCGAGGAGTTCGAGGCGCTGCTGTCGTTCACGGGTCCACCCGAGCGGATCGACCCGTGGCGTCGCACCTCCGGGATGCACAAGGCACGCGGCCGCCGATCGCTGGCTCTGGTGCGCGAGCTGTGGCAGGCCCGCGACACCATCGCCCGCGCCCGCGACACCACACCCGGTCGCATCCTCCCCGACGTCGCCCTGGTCGAGATCGCCATGTCCGCCCCCGAGTCGATCGGCGACCTCAAGGCGATGCGGGCCATGCGCAACCGTGGACCTCGTCGTTTCGTCAGCGAGTGGTTCGACGCCGTGGAGCGTGGGCTCGCGCTCCCCGACGCCGACCTCCCACCCACCGGACGCCGCACCGATGGCCCACCACCGCCGCGGGCGTGGAGCGAGAAGAACCCGGCAGCGGCCGAGCGGCTGACCCGCTGCCGCACGGTCATCGCTGCCCTGGCCGAGGAGCACGACCTTCCCCCGGAGAACATGATCAGCCCCCATCTGGTGCGCTCGCTCGCGTGGGAGCCGCCGCCGAGCATCACCGAGGGTTCGATCGTCGACGAGCTCGAGGCGCACGGCGCACGGCGCTGGCAGGTCGGTCTCGTCGCCGGCCCGCTTGCAGCGGCACTGTGAACAACGCCCCCTGAATGCCGCAGGTTCTCGACCTGAGGTGAGGCAACCCTTGCTCTACAGTGAGCCTCGTGCTCGCAAACTTCCTGATCGGACTGCGTGAGGGCCTCGAGGCCAGCCTCGTCGTCAGCATTCTGATCGCCTATCTCGTCAAGACCGATCGCCGCCAGGACATCCGCTACATCTGGCTGGGGGTTGGCTCGGCGCTGACGGTCGTGGTCGTCGCGTTCACCCTCATCACGGCCGCGATCGGCTCACTGCCGTTCCGCACGCAGGAGCTGGTCGGCGGCACGTTGTCGATCTTCGCCGCAGCCCTCGTCACCTGGATGCTGTTCTGGATGCGTCGCACCGCACGGCACCTCAAGACCGAGCTGGAGTCCGAGATGGCACATGCGCTCACACTCGGTGCCGGCGCGATCGCCTTCGTCGCGTTCCTGACGGTGGGCCGCGAAGGTCTCGAGACAGCCGCGATCATGTACGGCACGGTCGCCAACGCCTATACGCCCCGGCCTTTCATCGGCGCCGCCCTGGGCATCGCCGTCGCCATCGCGCTCGGCTACCTGATCTACCGCGGCGCGGTGAAGGTCGACCTGGCCAAGTTCTTCACCGTCACCGGCGCCCTGCTGGTCGTCGTGGCCGCCGGCGTGCTCGCCTACGGCATCTACGACCTGCAGGAAGCCGCCTTCCTGCCCCAGCTGACCTTGCAGGTCGGCGGTCCCGGTGATCTGGGCAATCAGGTCTTCGACATCTCCGGCACGATCCCGCCCGACAGCTGGTACGGGACCCTGCTCAAGGGCACGATCAACTTCCAGCCGGATCCCTCGTGGCTGCAGGCCGGCGGGTGGCTCCTGTACCTCGCGATCGTCCTGCCGCTGTACCTGCGGGGATCACGGGCCATGTTCGCCCGCATCCCCCACAGGTCCGCTGACGAGGCCCCCACTTCCACCGTCTGAGCATCCGCTGACGCCGGCCCAGCCCTCCCAGCCGGCCCACCGGGCCGGGTCTACCGTGGTCGCATGAGTGTCTCCGGCAGCTGTGATCCCCGATTCGAGGAGCTCGGCGAGCTCCTCGCCGATTCGGTCGCTTCCGGCGCTGACCGGGGCGCCTCGGTGTGTGTCGTGCACGAGGGCCGCACCGTGGTCGACCTGTGGCACGGCTCGGCCGACCCAGAGGCGACGGTGCCGTGGCAGAGCGACACGATCGTTCCCGTGTGGTCGATCACCAAGGTCATGGCCAACCTGTGCGTGATGATGCTGGTCGATCGGGGACTGATCGATGTCGACGCGCCGGTCGCCACCTACTGGCCCGAGTTCGCGGCGGCGGGCAAGGAGGCCGTGACGGTCGCGCACGTGCTCAGTCACGCCTCCGGAGTCTCCGGCTGGGACCAGCCCGTCGAGGTCGACGACCTGTTTGACTGGGATCGCTCCACCGCCATGCTCGCGGCGCAGACGCCTTGGTGGGAACCGGGCAGCGCGCCGGGCTATCACCTGCTGAACCAGGGGCATCTGGTCGGCGAGATCGTGCGTCGTGTCACGGGTGAGACCATCGGCGCGTGGTTCGCGCGAGAGGTCGCCGCACCGCTGGGTGCGGACTTCCACATCGGCTTGGCCGCCGAGCACGACCACCGCGTCTCCCCCATCACTGCGCCCCGACCATTGCCCACCGATCCGGCCATCGATCCGGCATCGATCGATCCGGAGAGCCCAGCGGTGCGCACGTTCACCGGTCCGTTCCTACGGGCTCGCGAGGCCAACAGCGAGCGCTGGCGCCGCGCCGAGATCCCGGCCGCCAACGGCCACGGCAACGCGCGATCCATCGCGCGCATCCAGTCGGTCGTGTCCCACGACGGCCAGTGCGACGGAGTGCGACTGCTGTCGCCGGAGACGGTCGAGTCGATCATCGCGCCTCGCGTCAGCGGCACCGACGTGGTGCTGGGCATCAACTCGACCTTCGGTCTCGGCTGGGCTCTTCCCGACCCCACGGTCATGCCGTCGGTCGCGCCGGGACGACGCTGCTACTGGGGTGGTCTGGGCGGATCAGTCGTGGTCAACGACCTCGATCGGAACCTGACCTTCGCCTACGCCATGAATCGACTGATCTTCGAGCACGTGCCCGGCACCATGACGACTCGGCCATGTGGGGACAGCCGCTCCGACGCGTTGCTCGCCGCGCTCGATCGAGCGCTCGGGTGAGGGACTTCCACCGTCCGGGGCTGCCCGGGGCCAGTCACTTCGAGGCGCAGCCGAACCGTGAGGACCCCGCCGAGACCGCCGCTGCAGGCCATCGCATCGCGACCCTGCTCGTGCGTGGGCCGCACGGCGATGACGACCAGTTCCTGGTCGACCGGGTGCTGCACCTGGCCGACTCCGAGGGCCTGTCCACGATCGCCGAGCTGTGGTCGCACGCACCGGCCGATTCGCTCGCCGGGACGCTGTGGCGGTTGTACGCGCTGCGCACCTGGGTGCACCGCAACCCCGAGACCGCTGCCGTCGAGTTCGCCGCCGGCAAGTCGTTCGCTCCGGTGTCCGAGATGCTCGCCGGAGTCGTCGATCCTCCGGGACCGGCCGAGGTCATCGTGCTGGTAGACACGGTGGTGCGTGGCATCGTCAGCCCCGACTTCGACGTCACGCTCGATCGTGCTGCCGCGTTCGCACACATCGTCGGCGTGGGTCGCGCCCAGCTCGATCAGGGAGATCCCGCCTCTGCCGTCCGACTCGTCGACACCGCCACCCAGCTGCGACGCGCGGCCGAGATCGAACGCACTGCCAGTCTGCATTGAGTCGGCCCGTTAGGCTGATCGGGCGCCGGACCGCGGTAGCCCCGGGTCCCAAAATAAGCCGCTACGAGCGGCCACGCACCGTGAGGTGCTCCCGGTCCGGCGCATCACCGTCACGGGGCGAACGTCGTGTACGACATCGTCGGCCGATCGATCGCCGCCAGCTCCCGCAGCTGCTCGACGGTCGGCTCCCACCTACCTGCCGTGGCATTCGAGGCGACCTGCTCGGCTGAGGTGACTCCAGCGATCACGCTCGCCACGGCGGGCTGAGCAGCGAGGCCGCCCATGGCGAGCTGGAGGATCGAGATCTCGTGGCGAGCCGCGAAGTCCCGCAGCTGCTCGATGCGATCCCAGTCCGCACCCTCCAGGCGATCCGCCCGTGCTTCCAGCCGACTGCCGGCCGGTGCGGGTTCGCCGCGGCGGTACTTGCCGGTCAGCAGTCCATAGGCGAGCGGGAAGTACGGCAGGATTCCGATGCCGTGGTTCAGGCACGCAGGGGTCAGCTCGACCTCGGCCGTGCGGTTGTACAGCGAGTACTCGTTCTGCGCCGTGACGAACCGGGTCTGCCCGGTCTGGCCGGCCGTCCAGTCGGCGTCGACCACCTGCCAGGCCTGCATGTTCGAGCATCCGATCGCCCGCACCGTGCCGGCCTGCACCAGGTCGTCCAGGGCGCCCAGCGTCTCGTCGATCGGGGTGGCCGGATCGGGGGTGTGCAGCTGGTACAGATCGATGTGGTCGACGCCCAGGCGGCGCAGGCTCGCCTCCACCGATGTGCGGACGTAGGCTGCCGAGCCGCGTCGACCCTGGTCGTCGCCACTGACTCCTTGCATGTCCCTGCCGAACTTCGTGGCGATCATGACCTCGTCACGCCGTCCGCGGACGGCCTGGCCGAGCAGCTCCTCACTTGCGCCGAGCCCATAGCTGTCGGCCGTGTCGAAGAAGGCCACGTCGTGCTCGATCGCTGCGTCGACGATGGACACGACACGGCCGGCGTCGATGCGCGAACCGAAGGCATTGCAGCCGATCCCGACGGACGGAAGGCGCAGGGGCCCGACGGTGCGCTGTGAGTTCATGACTCCACCCTAGGAAGTCCGAGCCGGACCCAGCGAACAGATCAGCCGATCCCGGCGAGGCATCCCGGACCTGTCCGGAGTAGCTCACACGAGTCATTTTTTCTCGTTCGTGCCGACCCAAAAGGTGTTGCGATTTAATCTTGAACGAGATCGCAGGTCCCACCAAGACCCCGCACCTCGCCGCTCCGCCAGGGGGAGCGGCGAGGCGTGTTGGGTCGTCCCGAACCTGCATCACCGGCCCGATGAACCAGGTCTCGCGGGTGGCTCTCCTACACTGAGGCGCATGCCCGCAACGACCCGACGACCTCGCACGTGGTCGATCGTCGTCACGCTGGTCGCCGGCATGCTGGCTGTGGCGGTCTGCGGGCCACCGGCGAGCGCCCGTCAGCTTGCGACCAGTTCCCGCACCGTCGTCACCGCGGGCACGCCAGGTCTTGCCGAGGCGTCACGCGCCCCTGAGCTGCGACCGGCGACCATCGTGGACGGCACTCCGCAGCACCTAGGACTCGCCGCGCCCTCGCCTCGGGTTGCTCAGCCGCCGGTGACCCGCCCGGCGCCCCGCGCCGCGCACCGGTTGACTCCCCTGACACCGGTCAGCGATGCTGCACCTCGAGGACGCGCGCCCCCTGCGGCCTGATCACCGCCTCAGTCCCGCCCGTCTCACCTGGCCCTCGTGGCCACCGCCTGGAAGTACTTCATGACCAAAGCTCCTCTGTGGCGCGCAGTCGCCGCCTTCGCGGCGATCGCCATCGCCCTCCTGCTGGCCTTGACCAGCTCCGCCCGCCTGGGTCTTGACCTGCGGGGCGGCACCCAGATCGTCCTCGAGACCCGCGACTCGGACCGGGTCGAGGCTGATGCGGAAGCGACCGACCGGGCCCGCGACGTGCTCCGCGGCCGCGTCGACGCCCTCGGTGTGACCGAGCCGACCATCGCCCGCTCCGGTGAGAATCGCATCATCGTGGAACTGCCCGGCCTGCAGGATCCGCGCGAAGCGGCCGAGGTCATCGGTCAGACCGCGCAGCTGACCTTCCACGAGGTGTTGGCGCCCGCGAGCCCCGGCGTCGAGCCCGAGGAGGGCCAAGTCGTCCTTCCCGACGAGACGGGCCAGGACCTGCTGCTCGGCGCTCCTCTGCTCGACGGCAACGGTGTCGGTGACGCCGCCGCCGCGAGCGACGCGCAGGCGCTCGGCCAGTGGAGCGTCAACGTCGACTTCAACAACCAGGGTGCCGACGGATGGCGTCAGCTCGTGGCGGACGCCTGCGCCAACCCGGCAGCCGGCAATCGCGTGGCGATCGTCCTGGACGAGCAGGTCATCTCCTCGCCCGGCGTCGTGCAGCAGCTGTGCCAGTCCGGCGGCGGCAGCTCGACCTCCATCACCGGCGACTACACGCAGGAGACGGCCGACGACCTCGCCGTGCTGATCAAGGGCGGCGCGCTTCCGGTGCCGGTCGACATCATCGAGCAGCGCACCGTCGGACCGACGTTGGGTGCCTCCGCCATCGACGCCTCCGTCGAAGCAGCCATCATCGGCATCGCCCTGACCGGCCTGTTCATCGTGTTCGTGTACCGCCTCGTGGGTCTGATGGCCACCTTCGCACTGTCGGCCTACGCACTTCTCGCGTACGGAATGCTGGTCTGGCTGGGCGCCACCCTGACGCTGCCCGGCCTGGCTGGCTTCGTGCTCGCCATCGGCCTGGCCATCGATGCCAACGTGCTGGTCTTCGAAAGAGCCCGGGAGGAGTACGCCGCGAAGGAGTCGGGCAATCTCCAGGCATCGCTGGAGACCGGCTTCAACAAGGCCTGGACGGCGATCCTCGACTCCAACGTCACCACGTTGCTGGCCGCCGGGCTGCTGTTCTTCTTCGCTTCCGGCCCGGTCAAGGGCTTTGGCGTCACGCTCTCGATCGGTGTCGTGGCGTCGATGATCTCGGCTCTGGTGATCGCTCGAGTCCTCACCGACTTCCTGGTGCGGCGCTCCTTCGTCAAGAATCGTCCCGGCCTGACCGGTCTGGCCGGAACTGGCCGCATTCGCCGCTGGCTCGACGAGAACGGGCCGGACATCATGCGCCGCAGCGGCACGTGGATCGTCGTGACGCTGGTCGTGGCCGTGGTGTCGATCGGAGGCGTGGTGCTGCGTGGCCTCGATCTCGGCGTGGAGTTCACTGGTGGGCGTCTGCTGGAGTACTCGACCGCGACCCCGGTCGACCCGGAGGCGGCCCGAGACGCCGTCAGCGAAGCCGGCTTCCCCCGCGCAGTCGTGCAGTCCTCTTCTGGTGACGGCGAGTCAGAGAACATCAGCGTCCGCGTCGACGAGGTCTCCAACGATGAGGCCGTCACGATCGAACAGGCGATTGGTGAGGTTGCCGGCGGCGACGTCACCAAGGAACGTGATGAGCTGATCGGACCGAGCCTCGGTGAGGAGCTGCGCAACAAGGCACTCATCGCCTTCGGCATCGCGATCGCCGCGCAGATGCTCTACCTGGCCTGGCGGTTCCGGTGGACGTTCGCGCTGGCGGCGGTGCTGTCGATGTCCTCGGTCGTGCTGACCGTGGTCGGCACGTTCGCCTGGTGGGGCAAACCGATCGACGGCGTCTTCCTCGCCGCGGTGCTGTCCATCATCGGTCTGGCGGTCAACGACACGATCGTGGTGTTCGACCGCATTCGAGAACACCGATCCCGAGATCAGGGCAGACCGCTGCGCAAGGTGGTCAACGAGGCGATCCTGCAGACCATCCCCCGCACGGTGAACACGGGCCTCGGCGCGATGTTCATCCTGGCGGCACTGGCCGTGCTCGGCGGCGACTCGCTGACCGACTTCGCCATCGCGTTGCTCATCGGCCTGGGGGTCGGCATCATCTCGACGGTGTTCACGGCCTCGGCCCTGGCGGTCCTGCTGGAGGAGCGGTGGCCCCAGAATCCCGAGAAGCAAGCCAAGGTCGCCGACCCGTACGCGAACATCGACGACGGTCGAGCGCCGTCAGGCGTGGTCCTGTGACATCGCGCCGATGAGGTTTTTGGGGCAGCAGCCGAATCGCTCGGGTGGGGCCGTGACGGTCCCACCCGAGCCCGGCGTCCCCGATCCACGTCAGGTGCCTCCACCCGGGGCACAGGTGTCGCCACCTCCTCAAGCGCAGCCGGGATACGGGCACGTTCCCTATGGCTATGGGCCACCCGGCAGTCCCTTCGCGTACGGCGCCGGCCCGCAGGCGCCGTGGGGATACGACCCCAGGAGCGGCCTGCCCTTCTCCGACAAGCAGAAGCTGGTCGTCGGGCTCCTGCAGATCTTGGTCCCGTTGGGTATCGGTCGTATCTATGCCGGTCATGTCGGACTGGGCGTCGGACAGCTGGTGCTCACGATCCTGACGTGCGGCATCGGTGCGATCTGGCCGTTCATCGACGGCATCGTGACGCTGACCGGCGACCCCCGTGATGGCAACGGGCTGCCACTGCGCCCCTGATCGGGGTTGTCCACACGCGTCCTCGCGGGTATGGACACATCGTCTCCTACGGCGGTAACTTCACAAGCATGAAAATCGGGGGATTCTTCATCGCCGTGGCCCTGGTGCTGGCCGGTTGCTCCAGCGACCCGCAACCGCGTGATCCGACGACGAGCGCCACCCCCACCTCCACCGCGACTCCCCCGCCCATGCCGCCGCAGGCCAGCGAGGACACGCCCGAAGGTGCCGCGGCGTTCGTGACCCACTGGGTTGACAACTTAAACTTCGCCGCGCGGACCGGAGATGTAGAAGGCCTCACAGCCGTGTCCTCGACAAATTGCGGTGGCTGTTCAAGTTACGCGGATCAATTGGCAGCGGACGTAGACGGCGGACGACCGACGGAGAAGTTTTGGACCCTAAAGACGGTTCGGGTCGGCACCTCCCGCGAACCGTTAACAGCTGAGGTAACTGCGGCTGTTCTCGAGGGTTCGGGAAGCAGAAACTATCGGTTCAACTTTCAATTGACCTCCGGAGCACCGTTCAAGGTCGAAGACATCAGCATTCTGGAGGATTGAATGAGTCGTCTGATCGCGATACCGGCAGCAGCATTGAGCCTTGTCTTCATCGAATCGTCGGCGAAGGCCGACGTCAATGTGGTGCCGGACGCTTGGACTCCCTCGCTTCACCTGCAAGTTGAAAAGCGAACCCCCGGCATCGCTCGGCCCTCTCAATCGACGGCCCCGGTCGTCGGCTCTTCCGTCGAAGCCTCGCCGGGCAAGCTAGCTCGCCCAGCTCTGGAAGACCTCGAGCGCTGCGTGCTCGATACCGAGGGCGTGACCCGCTGCTACGCCGAGGAATTCGACGAACCTGCCGAAGCGGAAGCAGACGGTGAAGAAGAAGCTGACGAGCGCGAGCTCACCGAGGGTGACGTGCTCGCTGCGGTGCGCGAGATCGGGATGCCGTCGCTGCCGATCCGCATCGAACCGGGCGCCACCACCTTGGTCAATGTCGAGACCAACTTCTACACCGATCCGGCCCCGTTCAACCGGTCGATCGAGCTGCTGGGCTTCGCCGTCGACATCGAGGCCACACCCGCCTCCTTCGCGTGGACGCACGGCGACGGCACCAGCTCCACGACTCGCTCCCCCGGCCGCGCCTACCCGCACCTCGACGTGACGCACCGCTATCGAGCGCCGGCCGCGACCGTCCGCCCACGTGTCGACGTCACCTATCAGGTGCGCTACCGCGTGGACGGCGGCGCCTGGGCCCCGTTGTCACAAACCCTGACCGCGACGGGTCCCGCAGGCACCCTCGCCGTCAACGAAGCAGCCCCCGTCCTGACCACTCCCTGAGCCCTCTGGGCGGGTGCAACAATGGCGACATGCGTATCGCTGAGCACGTCGTCGACCTGATCGGCAACACCCCGCTGGTGCGACTCAACAACGTCGTCGCCCCTGGAGCAGGGGTGGTCGCCGCCAAGATCGAGTACCTCAACCCCGGCGGCAGCGCCAAGGACCGCATCGCGGTCAAGATGGTTGACGCCGCTGAGGCGTCCGGCGCCCTGAAGCCCGGCGGCACCATCGTCGAACCGACATCGGGGAACACCGGTGTCGGGCTCGCGCTGGTGGCCCAGCAGCGCGGCTACACGTGCATCTTCGTGTGCCCGGACAAGGTCAGTGACGACAAGCGCAACACGATGCGCGCCTACGGCGCCGAAGTCGTGGTGTGCCCCACCTCCGTGCCCCCCGAGCACCCCGACAGCTACTACAACGTCTCGGACCGTCTCGTCCGCGAGACCGAAGGCGCGTGGAAGCCTGATCAGTACTCCAACGCCATGAATCCGGAAAGTCACTACGAGACGACCGGACCCGAGATCTGGGCGGACACTGACGGCAAGGTCACCCACTTCGTGGCTGGAGTCGGGACCGGAGGCACCATCAGCGGCGTTGGTCGCTTCCTGAAGGAGCAAAACCCCGACATCAAGGTGATCGGTGTTGATCCCGAAGGCTCGGTCTACTCCGGCGGCACCGGCCGGCCCTACCTCGTCGAGGGCGTCGGGGAGGACTTCTGGCCCACCGCCTACGATCCCTCCATCACCGACGAGATCATCGCCGTCAGTGACGCGGACTCCTTCGACATGACCCGTCGCCTCGCCCGCGAGGAAGGCCTCCTCGTCGGCGGATCGTGCGGCATGGCTGCTGTCGGAGCGGCAAAGATCGCCGAGCGCGAAGGCCCTGACGCGGTCATCGTCGTGCTCCTGCCCGATGGCGGCCGCGGTTACCTGTCCAAGATCTTCAACGACGACTGGATGTCGTCCTACGGATTCCTGCGCGCCCCCCTGGACCCGACCCGGCTCGTCATGGACGTCGGAACCCTGCTGCGCAGCAAGTCCGGCGCCATCCCCGACCTCGTGCACACCCACCCGTCCGAGACCATTCGCGACGCCATCGAGATCCTGCGCGAGTACGGCGTGTCGCAGATGCCGGTCGTCGGTCCTGAGCCGCCGGTCGTGATCGGCGAGGTCGCGGGCAGCGTCAACGAACGTGCCCTGATCAGCGCGGTCTTCGAGGGCCGCGCCGCACTGACCGACGCCGTCGGAGAGCACATGGAGCCGGCGCTTCCGCTGCTCGGATCGGGCGAGAGTCTCGACGACGCGCTGAAGGCTCTCAGCGACAGCGATGCCGTCATGGTGATCGAGGACGGCAAACCGCTGGGTGTCCTGACCCGCCACGACCTGTTGGGAGTTCACAAGTGAGCAACGACGGAACCGACGAGCACGCCGCCCACGGCTTCGCCACCCGCGCGATCCACGCAGGTTATGAGCCGAACTCGACCAACGGCGCGGTCAATCCGCCGATCTACGCCAGCTCCACGTTCGCCCAGGACGGCGTCGGCGGCATGCGCGACGGATACGAGTACGCCCGCACCGGCAACCCCACCCGCACCGCTCTGGAAGGTCAGCTCGCGGCGCTCGAGGGAGGCAGCTTCGGTCGGGCCTTCAGCTCCGGCATGGCTGCGACCGACTGTGCCCTGCGGTCGCTGCTCAAGCCCGGCGACCACCTTGTCATCCCCGACGACGCCTACGGCGGTACGTTCCGCCTCATCGACAAGGTGTTCAGCCAGTGGGGCGTCACGTACAGCGTGGCCGCCGTCAACGACCTCGACGCCGTGCGCGCTGCCATCACCGACCGCACCCGGGCCGTCTGGATCGAGACGCCGACCAACCCGTTGCTGAACGTCGGCGACATCGCGGCGATCTCCCAGATCGCCCACGATGCCGGGACGAAGTTCGTCGTGGACAACACCTTCGCGTCGCCGTACCTGCAGCAGCCCCTCGACCTCGGCGCCGACGTGGTGCTGCACTCGACCACCAAGTACCTCGGCGGTCACTCCGACGTCGTGGGTGGCGCCCTGGTCACCAACGACGCCGAGCTCGACGCGGCCTTCGCGTTCTTGCAGAACGGCGCCGGTGGTGTGCCCGGCCCCTTCGACGCCTACCTGACGATGCGCGGCGCCAAGACCTTGGCCGTTCGCATGGAGCAGCACTGCACGAACGCCGAGGCGATCGTCGACATGCTGGTCGGCCACCCGGCCGTCAGCCAGGTGCTGTACCCGGGGCTGCCCGAGCACCCCGGTCACGACACGGCCGCGCACCAGATGCGCCGGTTCGGCGGCATGATCTCCATCCGGCTCGCCGCAGGCAAGCAGGCCGCGCTCGACGTCTGCGCCCGTACCGACCTGTTCACCCTGGCCGAGAGCCTCGGCGGCATCGAGTCCTTGATCGAGCACCCGGGCGCCATGACCCATGCCTCGACGGCTGGCTCACAGCTGGAGGTTCCTGACGACCTGGTGCGTCTGTCGGTGGGTATCGAGGACACCGCCGACCTGGTCGCCGACCTCGAGAACGCTCTCGGCTGATCGAATTTTGCTCTCCATCGAACCGTTCTCGCGCTGAAAACGGTTCGATGGAGAGCTGAACTCGGGGTGCCGGGTCTACTCGTAAGCAGGGACGCAGAGCACGGGCCGGCGCGACAGGTGCAGCAGCTTGTGCGGGGTGGAGCCCAGCATGGCCCCCCGCAACGGGCTCTCGCCCCATGACCCGACCACGATGACGCGTGCGTCGTGCTTGTCGGCTGCGGTCAAGATGGCCTGCGCCGGTTTCTCGTTGAGCAGCTCGACCGTGGTGGGCACCCCGGCCTCGTTCGCGGCGTCGACCGCGTGCGCGAGTGCCTCCTTGCCCAGGACAGCGACGGCATCTCGATGTGATGCGTACTCCTCCCCGAGCGAGCCCGGGGGTGCGACTCCGTAGACCAGCACGAGCGGCTCACCGAAGGCGGCCGCCACCTCGATGGCCGCCGACAGCGCGCGGGCCGCACCGGGAGATTCGTCATATCCGAGCACCACGGTCATGTCAGAACTCCTCGCTGTGGACGACGTCGGGGTCGACGACGCTGGACTGCTCGTTCCAGAACACGGGGCTGACCACACGCCACACGAACATCACGACCACACCGGTCGCGAAGATGACGATGCCGATGACCAGCGGAGGTCCGAGGCCGAACCACGAGACGCCACTGTAGGAGTTCTCCGGATCGGCCTGGTCGCGGATCGCCTCGAACAACAGCCAGACGAGCAGCAACGAGCCGACGACCGGACCGACGCCGATCAGCAGAAAGTTCTTCGCGCTCTCGAGCAGGTGGTGACGGTAGTACACGGCGCACGCGATGCCTGTGAGGCTGTAGTAGAAGGCGATCAGCAGACCCAGGGCGGTGAGGGAGTCGAAGGCCGCGTTCTCGCTGATCTGGTTGATCACCAGGTACCAGACGATCGCGATGCCGGCGACCCACCACGTGCTCACGTCGGGCGTCTTGTATCGCGCATGGACGTTGCCGAACCGCTGCGGCAACGCCTTGCGTCGGGCCATGGACAGGGCCGTCCGAGACGCCGGGATGATGGTGGTCTGGGTCGAGGCGACGGCGGCCGTGGCCACCGCGAAGTACACGATCCAGTCCCAGCTGCCGAGCACCTCGGTGGCCAGCAGCGGGAAGATGTACTCCTCCTCCTCGGCATTCTCGGCCAGGAACGCCGTACCGGCGTAGGCGACGATCGCGATGCCGACCGACAGGTAGGTGACCAGCAGGATCACGGTCGACCAGATGGCCGCCCGGCCGGGCGCCGATGCGGAGTTCTCGGTCTCCTCGGTCAGGTTGACCGCGGACTCCCAGCCCCAGTAGGCGAAGACGCCGAGCAGCAGACCAGCGGTGAGCGCCGGTCCCCCGGCGCCGAAAGCGTTGAGCCAGGACAGGGACGGCTTGATCGAGTCGAGACTGCTCGTGTCGGCGTAGACCCGGTAGAGCGCCACCGCAGCGAACACCAGCAGGAACACGACCTGCAGGACGATCAGCAGATTCTGCAGCTTGGCCGATCCCTCGGTGCCGACCACGCACATCAATGTCATGCCCAGGATCAGCAGGACCGTCAGGACCTGTCGCACCAGCATGTTGTCCGCCAGGTCGTCCAGCCCCACCCCCCGCAGACCGAACGCGACACCCGTGTCGGCGAGTGACCCGATCACCAGGACACCGGTCATGGTGATGGCCCAGCCGCCCAGCCAGCCAGCCCACGGCCCCATGGCCCGCGTGACCCAGCTGAACGTGGTGCCGCAGTCCTGATCGACCTTGTTGAGGTAGAAGAACGCCGACGCGATCAGCAGCATCGGCACGAAGGACGCCAGGAGGATCCCCGGCGCGTAGACGCCGGCGGCTGCGGTCATCGCACCGATCACCGCGGCCAGCGAGTAGGCCGGTGAGGTGGAGTTGATGCCGATGACCAGCGCGTCGAAGAAGCCGATGGCCCCGGCCTTGAGCTGCCCGGGTGGTTGTTCGTCCACGGCCATGTGCGTCTCCCTCGGTTGCGCGAGTGCTCATAGAACCGCGAATCGCTCCCGCGCGTACGACGAATCGCCGAATTGGAACCGACGAGACGGCGTGCCAGAGGTCAGCCGGTCTGCTCGTCGTCGGAGAACAGCGTCTCCCCCTCGACCATGGCGGGCTCCACCTCGGGTCGCTCGAGGTCGTCGAACGCCGTGAACTCGGCCGCGGTCAGCCGCCTGGCATCGGCGTCGATCTGCTTGACCTCGCCGAGCATCTTGGCCTCGTCGATGCCATCGAGCTTGCGGGCCGTGACCAGCACCCGGCCCTCGAGCGACCCGGCGAAGTCGTTGTACGAACGGACGGTCGTCTCGATTGATCGGCCCAGCTTGGACACGTGGTCCGACAGCTTGCCGAGCCGCTTGTAGAGCTCGCGGCCCAGCTCGACGAGCTCTTGGGCGTTCTCGGCCAGATCCTCCTGCTTCCAGGTCAGGGCGACAGTCTTGAGCGTGGCCCACAGGTTGACCGGGGTGGCCAGCACGATTCCACGGCCGAAGGCGTACTCCAGCAGGGTGGGATCGGCCTCGAGCGCGGTGTTGAGGATCGCCTCGCTCGGGATGAACGCGATGGTGTACTCCGGGCTGATGGGCAGGCCGGTCCAGTACTCCTTGCCGGCCAGCGCGTCCACGTGGGCCCGCACCTGCTTGGCGTGCTGTGCCTGCAGCGACGTGCGCTCCTTCTCACCGATATCGTCGCGGAAGGAGTCGATGAAGGCACTGAACGGCACCTTGGAGTCGATGGCGACCTGCTTGCGTCCCGGCAGCTTGATGATCATGTCGGGGCGCCGGGCGCCCGAATCGGCGGTGATGGACTCCTGCGTGGAGTAGTCGATGCGGTTCAACAGGCCCGCCGACTCGACCAACGTCTTGAGCTGCAGCTCACCGTAGGCGCCGCGCACCGAGTTGTTGCGCAGGGCCGAGGACAGGGTCTCGGCGGCCATCTTGGACTGCTCGGCGCTGTGCCGGGTGGCGCGGATCTGGGCAGCCAGGTCGCCGTGCTGCTCGCTGCGCTGCTTCTCGAGGTCGAGCACCTTGGCCTGCATGTCCTTGAGCTGTGCTGCCACCGGGGCCAGCTTCTGCAGCACCTTGCTCTCACCCTGCTCGGTGACCTCGCGCTTGCGCAGGTCGTCACGGTGGCGGTTCTCGGTCTCACGCATCTGCTGCTGGGTGCCGGCCAGCTGCTCGCGGTGGCGGGTCTCAGTGTCACGCATCTGCTGCTGGGCGTTGGCCAGGTGCTCGCGCAGGCCGTCGATCGAGGCGGACGCACCAGCCAGGTCGGCTTCGACCCGGGCGCGGGCGGCGGCCTCCTCATGACGGATCTCGGCCACGACTCGCTCGTGGCGGGCCTGCACGACCGCAGGATCCTCGACCGGCTCAGCGGGCTCGGGGACCTCGACCGGACGCATGGCGCGTGCCAGCCAGCCGAGGCCAGCACCCGCGGCGAGGCCGACGAGCAGACCGATGAGCAAGACGATGACCAGTTCCATGCCCCGAGTGTCGCAACCGGGTCGGACACTTTGCGGTTGCCGTGCCGAGGAGCCACCACAACGACCCCGCAGCGGAAACGAGGACGCCTAGCGTCGGCCCTTTACTGTGGTCGACATGTCCGAACGTCGAAGCCTCCTCGGCGACCTCTCCTGGGTGCAGGTCGTGGTCGGCGCGCTGGCCGCCATGACGTCGGCCTGGATCGCCTCCACGCTCGGCGTGGGCGGCACCATCATCGGCGCTGCGCTCGGCAGCCTGGTCATCCCCATCTCGAGCGCCCTCTACGGCCGCGGCCTCGACAAGGGTCGCGTGCTGGTGGTGCGCACCGACCGTGGAGAGACGGTCGAGCATCGCATCGACGACACCTCGAGCAGCGACACCGAGATCATCGACGAGGCAGTGGAGGCCCGCCCTGACGTGCACGACGCCGCGGTCGTCGAGGAGCCCCGCCGGCTGCGCTGGCGACCGATCCTGCTCACCTCGGTGGTCGTGCTCGTGCTGGCCATCGCGGCGATGGGCGTGGTCGAGGTGGTCACGGACCAGCCGTACGGCGGCAACCCGGACAACTCTCGCATCGGCAGCCCGTTCACCGGCGGTGGTGGCGGAGGCAGCGACACCGACCTCCCGCAGGACCCGGCCCCCACGGGCGACGCGCCTGATCCGGACGACTCCGTACCCGACGAGCCGGACCCGACGTCGACCCCGACCCCGACCGCGACTCCGCCGACGGACGCCCCCTCTCCCGACGTTCCCACGCCGACCGCGCAGCCGACCGCCCCGGCCGAGTGACCCCGGGAATGTCCCCGACTCGTGCGCTGTTGACCCACGCGACTGGAACCACGTCCTCGGAAGGAGAACACCATGACCATCTACCTCACCCCCACGATCACCGATGAGCAGATCGCCGAGATGGAGGTCTTCGAGGCGTTCCGGTACGGCGAAGAATTGATGGACTCGCGCTTCCCGCGGCACGCCGCCCGCGTGCTGCAGCGCGTCGTCGATGCCGAGCCCTCCCACGCCGCCGCCTGGGAGCTGTACGGTCGGGCGCACTTCTCCTCGGCCCACCTCGAGGCCGCCGAGAAGGCATTCGTCCGGCTCGTCGATCTGGAACCGACCAGCGGATGGGCGCGCACAGCCCTCGGCCTGTCCCTGGACCGTCAGAGCAAGCATCGCGAAGGTGCCGTGCAGCACCGCATCGCCGAGGCTCTCGGGGCGTCGCCGCGCGATCACCGTCGCGTCGACCTGGTCGACCAACCCATCGCCTGATCGGGTGCCGACGTCGTTGAGTCCCACCGCGGCGGCAGTGGCGGCAGCGCTTGCGCTCGTCGCTCTGCCGCCGCTGTGGTCGGCGACCCGGCACGTCGTCACCCTCGTGCACGAGGCGGGCCACGCGGTCGTGGCGCTGGCGACGGGTCGCCGGCTCAACGCGATCACCCTGCACTCCGACACCTCCGGGCTGACCGTCTCCAGCGGTCGGCCTCGGGGCCCAGGCATGATCGCCACCGCCGCCGCCGGATATCTCGCGCCCTCGCTGCTGGGTCTCGGCGCGCTTCTCCTCATCGAGGCCGGACACACGCCGTGGGCCCTGGGCAGCATGCTGGTCGTTCTGGCCGGGATGCTGGTGTTCATCCGCAACGGCTGGGGGCTGGTGGTCGTCGGGCTCAGCGGTGTCGCCGTCGCCGCGTTGACCTACCGGGCCCCCGCGTCCGTCCAGGATCTCGCAGCGCAGACCTTCGCGTGGGTCCTGCTGATCGCGGCCCCCCGCACGGCGCTCGACCTGTGGGGGCATCGCCGACGCGTGCGCAGCCGCACGACCGATGCCGACGTCCTGGCCCGACTCACCCCGCTTCCGGCCGCCGTGTGGAACCTGCTGTTCCTCGTATCCACCGTGGCGGCGCTGGCGGCAGGCCTGTGGCTGGTTGGATGGATCGATGTTCTCCCCTCACCGTGACCTGCCCACCGGAGGTCGAACTGGCGTGATCACCACGCCGCACGGCGAGATCCGCACCCCCGCCTTCATCCCGGTCGGCACTCGTGCCGCAGTTCGTGCCGTGCTGCCCGAGGCGATCGCCGATCTCGGTGCGCAGGCCGTGCTGGCCAACGCCTACCACCTGTACCTGCAGCCGGGCTCGGACATCGTCGAGGAGGCCGGCGGACTGGGCGCCTTCATGAACTGGCCCGGCCCCACGTTCACCGACTCCGGCGGCTTCCAGGTCATGTCGCTGGGCGCCGGATTCAAGAAGACGCTGTCGATGGACTCGCAGCGCACCACGTCGGACGAGGTGATCGCCGAGGGCAAGGACCGCCTCGCCCGCGTCGACGACGACGGCGTCACCTTCAAGTCTCATCTCAACGGCTCGACGCACCGGTTCACCCCCGAGGTGTCGATGCAGATCCAGCACCGGCTCGGTGCCGACATCATCTTCGCCTTCGACGAGCTCACCACCTTGATGAACACCCGCGGGTACCAGGAGACGTCCCTGGATCGCACCCAGGCGTGGGCCGAGCGGTGCGTGATCGAGCACCAGCGGCTCAGCGCCGAGCGTGCCGACCGTCCGCGGCAGGCCCTGTTCGGTGTCGTGCAGGGAGCCCAGTACGAGGACCTGCGCCGCAAGGCGGCCCGCGGTCTGGCCGAGCTGGACTTCGCCGGCTACGGCATCGGCGGAGCGATCGAGAAGGAGAATCTGGCCACCATCGTGCGGTGGGTCACCGAGGAGCTGCCCGACGACAAGCCCCGACACCTGCTGGGCATCGGAGAACCCGAGGACCTGTTCGCCGCGGTCGAGGTCGGCTGCGACACCTTCGACTGCGTCGGCCCGTCCCGCGTGGCCCGATCATCGCGGGTCTACACCCCCGACGGTCGCGAGAACCTGCTCGTCGCGGCCTCACGCCGCAACTTCGGACCGATCGATCCCACGTGCGACTGCCACACGTGTGCGCACTACTCGCGGGCCTACCTGCACCACCTGTTCAAGGCCAAGGAGTACAACGCCGCGACCCTGTGCACGATCCACAACGAGCGGTTCATCGTGCGGCTTGTCGACCAGATGCGCGACGCCATCGCCGATGGCACCTTCGTCGACCTCAAGACCGACTTCCTCGCCCGGTACTTAACCTCATGATTCCCAGGAGAACCCCGAAACCTGACGCCTCACCCTCGTTGCAACAGGGGTGAGGTGTCAGGTTTCGGGGTTCTCCTGGGAATCTTCGAGACTCAGTAGGTCGACTCGCGGCGCTTGATCAGCGCGATGACGGTCATCGTCAGGGGGCTGACGATGACCTCGACGCCGACCTTGTAGATGAAGCCGACCACGAAGTAGTTCCAGAACTGGCCCATGTCGGTGATGCCGATGGCACCGGCGGCGATCGCGCAGAACAGCAGGGTGTCGGCCGCCTCGCCCAGGCCGCTGGAGCCGATCAGCCGGGTCCACAGCCCGCGCTCGGCCGAGCGCTGCTTCATGCGCACCAGCACGTAGCTGTTGACCAGCTGACCGACCACGTAGCCGATCACGCTCGCAGCGACGATCTGACCGACGGGGCCGGCGACCGCCTCGAACGCTGCCTGATTCTCGTAGAACGAGGCCGCGGGCGCCTGCACGACCACCCAGAAGGTGCCGGCCGCCAGCAGGGCCATCGTGAATCCGGTGAACACGGCTCGGCGGGCCGCCTTGAAGCCGTACACCTCCGAGATCACGTCGCCGAGGATGTAGGCCAGCGGGAACAAGAAGGCGCCGCCGTCGGTGATGATCGGCAGGATCTGCACCGATCCGATCGACCACGAGCCGACGTTGAACTCGATGCCCTTGGTGGCCGCGATGTTGGACACGACGAGCACGACGCAGAACAGGGCCAGGATCACGTCGTAGTACGACGACCCGCGGCTGGCGAAGCGGACGTCAGGTTTTGGTGAGGTTGCCTGCGAACTCATGTCGGCCAGTCTCCCACGCGCTGCTGTCCGGGAGGACCGCAGAACGGACCAGCGTGGCGGTCTCTGGAAGAATCGGTCCCATGACCGGTCTCCCCACCCGAACCGACGTGCTCGTGGTCGGTGCTGGCCCCGCGGGCGCTGCCGCCGCAGCGTGGACCGCACGACTGGGCCACGACACGGTGCTCGCCGACGCGGCGACCTTCCCCCGTGACAAGACGTGCGGCGACGGCCTCACGCCGCGCGCCATCGCCGAGCTCGATCGCCTCGACCTCGGCGACTGGGTGCGTTCTCACGGCACCAACCGCGGCCTGCGAGCAGCCGGTTTCGGTCAGGAGCTCCTCCTCCCCTGGCCCGGCGGGTCCCTGCCGGACCATGGCTCTGCCGTTCCCCGCGCCGAGCTGGACGATCGCATCTTCCGCACCGCGTTGGACCGCGGCGCCTCCGCCCTGGAGGGGGCCCGCGCCGTCGACGTCGAGCGCGACAGCACCGGTCGCGTCACCGGCGTCGTCTTCCGCATCGGTCCGGACAAGACGATGCACACCGTCGCCTGCAATCAGCTGATCATCGCCGATGGCGTCAAGTCATCCTTGGGCCGCGTGCTCGGTCGGGAGTGGCACCGCGAGACCGCCTACGGTGTCGCTGGTCGCTGCTACGTCAAGTCCGGCCACAGCGACGACCCCTGGATCTCCTCCCACCTCGAGCTGCGCGGCGAAGATGGCGACCTGCTGCCCGGTTACGGCTGGATCTTCCCACTGGGCGAGGCCGCAGGCGAGGTGAACCTGGGCGTCGGTGCGCTGGCCACCGCCAAGCGACCCGCCGACCTGCAGATCCGCCCCCTGATGGAGTACTACGCGACCTTGCGCCGCCAGGAGTGGGACCTGGGCGGCGAGCTGCGCCTGCCCACCAGCGCCCTGCTGCCGATGGGTGGCGCCGTGTCGGGCGTCGCCGGCCCCAACTGGATCGTCATCGGCGATGCCGCGGGATGCGTCAACCCCCTCAACGGCGAGGGCATCGACTACGGGCTCGAGACCGGTCGGGTGGGAGCAGAGCTGCTGCACGAGCACTCGACATCGGGGGGCGCCGACCCGGCCACGGCGTGGCCCGACCTGCTGACCCAGCACTACGGTGAGGCCTTCTCCATCGCCCGGCGGCTCGCCGGGTTGCTGACCGTGCCGCACCTGCTGCCCACGGCCGGACCAGTCGGCATGCGATCGCACCGCCTCATGACGGTGGCCCTGCGCGTCATGGGCAACCTGGTCACCGATGAGGACCGCGATGTCACGGCCCGCGTGTGGCGATGGGCCGGACGTCAATCGGTACGACTCGACGCTCGGCCCCCCTTCACGTCCTGATGCGCAGGCGGCCGTCGGGCCGTCACTCGCAGCATCTCCTACTCGGCGAACGCGATCCGCCTGGTCAGGAACACGCTGGACCCGGCGAGCGCGAAGCGTCTCTGTGTGCTGGCTCTCCCCTGTTCGGGTGAGCGCGTCCCGCTGATCGAGCCGTGGTGGGTGGGCCGGTTGTCGGCGCCCCCCACTAGGGTGACGGCGTGCTTCGCATCGCCACGGTCAACGTCAACGGCATTCGTGCCGCCTACAACAAGCTGCGCGGTCAGAGCAGCGGCATCGCCGAGTGGCTGGCCGCCCGCGACGCCGACATCGTGACCCTGCAGGAGGTGCGGGCTCCCGACGAGATCCTGCGCGACCTCGTGTCCGACACCGGCTATCACGTCGTGCACACCGCAGCAGCCGCCAAGGGCCGCGCCGGGGTCGCCGTGCTCAGCCGCACCGCGCCTCGAGCGCACCGCATCGGCAACGGAGACGAGCTGTTCGACGACGCCGGGCGATGGGCCGAGGCCGACATCGAGCTCGCTGACGGCTCGCTGCTGACGGTGGTGTCTGCCTATGTGCACTCCGGCGAGGCTGACACGCCCAAGCAGGACGACAAGTACCGCTTCCTGGACGCCATGACCGCACGCATGACCGCCATCGGCGACACCGGCGGCCATGGGCTGGTCACCGGAGACCTCAACGTCGGCCACACCGAGCGCGACATCAAGAACTGGAAGGGCAACCGCAAGAAGTCCGGCTTCCTGCCCGAGGAGCGCGCCTACTTCGACCGGTGGTTCGACGACCTCGGGTGGGTCGACGTGCATCGATCGCTCGCCGGCGACGTCGAGGGCCCGTACACGTGGTGGTCCATGCGCGGCAAGGCCTTCGACACCGACACCGGGTGGCGGATCGACTACCAGCTCGCCACCGCACCACTGGCGAGCACCGCTCGATCCGCAACGGTCGACCGCGCCGAGAACTGGGCCGAGCGTTGGTCAGACCATGCCCCGCTGGTCGTCGACTACGACATCTGATCGGCAGTACGTGGCACACTGCTCGGCCGACGAGTCCCGGCAAACCGGGCGAGATCCTCAGCTCGCGACACTGAGAACACCGCCCATTCCTTCGGCCGCAGTTCACCAAGAATTTCGATCTCACCGGACTCGGTGGGTGCCCCTATTACACCGTGTGCTCTAACATTGAGGCCAGTTGCACGACGTTGGCCGTACGATGAATGAAGTTCCTCTCGGGGTGTCTAGTTCTTCTCAAGGTTGGATGTACGTCGCGACAGTTGTCGGCGAAAGTCGCTGACAACAATTCGCCAAGAGGAGAAACACATGGCTACAGGCACCGTGAAGTGGTTCAACGCCGACAAGGGTTTCGGCTTCATTGCCCCCGACGACGGCAGCGAGGACGTGTTCGCTCACTTCACCGCGATCCAGGCCAGCGGCTACCGCTCGCTGAACGAGAACCAGAAGGTCGAGTTCGACGTCGAGCAGGGCCAGAAGGGCCTGCAGGCCGCCAACATCCGCCCCATCTGATCGCCCCCCGCTCACGCGAGCGCGGGGCGGCTTGCCGCCCCATCTGATCGCCCCCCGCTCACGCGAGCGCGGGGCGGCTTGCCGCCCCATCTGATCGACCCCCGCTCACGCGAGCACGGGGCGGCTTGCCGCCCCATCGAACTGATCAGCACGAAGGCCCCGGAGATCCTCTCCGGGGCCTTCGTCGTGTCGATGCGGCAGCACCGGGTACACACGAACCATGACTTCTTCATCATCGAGCCCCGGACGCGCCCTGGTCGTCGGAGCGACCGGCATCATCGGTCAGTCCTTGAGCACCCAGCTGGTCGCAGGCGAGTGGGACACCTTCGGACTCTCGCGCAGCGGAGGCGCCGGCCCTGGCGTCACGCCGGTCGCGGCCGACCTGTCCTCACCTGACGCCCTGACCGCAGCCCTTGAGGGTGTCGACCCCGAGCTCGTCGCGATCACGGCGTGGACGCGCCAGTCGACGGAGGCGGAGAACATCGCCGTCAACGGAGCGGCCGTTCGCAACGTGCTCGCAGCGCTGGCTCCCTCACGCTCCGTCCGACACGTGGCGCTGATGACGGGCCTCAAGCACTACCTCGGTCCGTTCGAGGCCTATGGCACCGGCGAGATGCCAGACACCCCGTTCCGCGAGGAGTCGCCACGTCTGGACTACCCGAACTTCTACTACGCCCAGGAGGACGAGCTGTTCGAGGCTGCGCAGCGCGACGACTTCACCTGGAGCGTGCACCGCTCCCACACGGTGTTCGGGTTCGCCACCGGCAACGCCATGAACATGGTGCTCACCATCTCGGCGTACGCCACCTTGTGCAAGGAGCTGGGGCTCCCCTTCATCTTCCCCGGCTCGCAGCTGCAGTGGGACGGTCTCACCGACGTCACCGACGCCGATCTGCTCGCCGAGCAGATCATCTGGGCCGGCACCCACGAGGCGGGCCGCGACGAGGCGTTCAACATCGCCAACGGCGACGTGTTCCGCTGGCGCACCCTGTGGCCACGCATCGCCGAGCACTTCGAGGTGCAGTGGGAGGGATTCGAGGGCCAGCCCCGGCCGCTCGCCGACACCATTCCCGCCGATGCGGCCGAGATCTGGCGCCGCCTCGCCGATCGGCACGCACTCGTCGAGCCGGACCTCGAGCGGATCGCGTCGTGGTGGCACACCGATGGCGACCTCGGGCGCACGATCGAGGCCGTCACCGACATGAACAAGAGCCGCACGGCTGGCTTCCTGAACTTCCGGGACTCACGAGACTCGTTCTTCCACCACGTCGAGCGCTACCGAGAGGCGAACATCATTCCCTGAGCCGGTGCGGCTCGAGAATCCACCTAGGGCGCGTCTCCTAAGTCTTGAGCCAGATGGTGATGGCTCGTAGGACGACGCCGCCGCGGTAGGTGACGGCGAGTTTGTCGTAGCGGGTTGCGATGCCGCGCCACTGCTTGTGGGCGTTG
>NZ_JBIMEZ010000006.1:0-261532 GCF_051262695.1 Aeromicrobium sp. CF3.5 | reverse complement strand
CCTAGTCGGCGAAGGCCTCGATCGGGGGGCACGAGCAGGCTAGGTTGCGATCGCCGTAGGCTTGGTCGACGCGTCCGATCGGCGGCCAGTACTTGTCGTCGGTCGTGCCAGCGGGGAACACTCCCGTCGCGATGTCGTAGGGATGCGACCAGTCCAGCAGCTCACGAGCCGCGTGTGGCGCGCTCGTCAGTGGGTTGTCCTCGCGATCCAGGGCACCGGACTCGACTTGGTCGATCTCGGCCCGGATCGCGAGCATCGCCTCGCAGAACCGGTCCAGCTCGGCCAGGTCCTCGGACTCGGTCGGCTCGACCATCAGCGTGCCTGCGACCGGGAAGCTCATGGTGGGCGCGTGGAATCCGTAGTCGATCAGCCGCTTGGCCACGTCGTCGATCGTGACGCCCGAGGCCTTCGTCAACGGTCGGATGTCGAGGATGCACTCGTGCGCGACCAGATCGTGCTCGCCGGTGTAGAGCACCGGGAACGCGTCCTGGAGACGCCGTGCGATGTAGTTGGCGGACAGCACGGCGACCGAGGTCGCATCGGTCAGTCCGTCAGCACCCATCATCGCGATGTACGCGTACGGGATCGGAAGGATTCCCGCCGAGCCGTACGGGGCTGCGCTGATCGCCCCGATGCCGTCGCGCTGTGCCTCGACCGGGTGCAGGGGATGCGACGGAAGGAACGGGACCAAGTGCTCGGCCACCGCGACCGGCCCGACACCGGGGCCACCGCCACCGTGCGGGATGCAGAAGGTCTTGTGCAGGTTCAGGTGGGACACGTCGCCGCCGAAGACACCGGGCTCGGCGTGGCCGAGCAGGGCGTTGAGGTTCGCGCCGTCGACGTACACCTGTCCCCCGTGCTCGTGCACGATCTCGCACAGCTCGGAGATGCCGTGCTCGTAGACGCCGTGCGTCGACGGGTAGGTGACCATGACGGCGGCGAGGTCCTCGGCGTGCTTCTCGCACTGGGCGCGCAGGTCGTCGAGATCGACCTCGCCCTGCTCGGTCGACTTGACCAACGCCACGCTCATGCCGGCCATGACCGCCGACGCCGCGTTGGTGCCGTGTGCCGACGTGGGGATCAGGCAGACGTCGCGGCCCTGGTCGTCTCGGCTGTGGTGGTAGGCACGGATCGCCAGCAGGCCTGCGAGCTCACCCTGGGAACCGGCGTTCGGCTGAATCGAGACGCCCGCGTAGCCGGTGACCTCGGCCAGCCAACCCTCCAGGGTCTGGACCAGCTCGATCATGCCCGCGGCATCGGCGGCCGGCACGAATGGGTGCAGCTCGGCGAAGCCGGGGTAGCTGATCGGCTCCATCTCCGCGGTGGCATTGAGCTTCATGGTGCACGAGCCCAGCGGGATCATGCCCCGATCGAGCGCGTAGTCACGATCGCTGAGCTTGCGCAGGTAGCGCAGCAGCTGCGTCTCGGAGCGGTGCTCGTGAAACACCGGATGAGTCAAGATCTCCTCGGTGCGCAGCAGGTCGGTCGGCAATGACACCGTCACGTCCCCCTCACCCACGGCGTCGACCTCGAACGCACCCCAGACCGCCACGAGGTCCTGGTACGTGGTGGCCTCGTGGGTCGAGATGCCCACCTGGTCGGCATCGATGTGCCGCAGGTGGACCCCCGCGGCACGCGCCGCGGCGATGATCTGGTCGGCTCGACCCGGAACCCGAGCCAGGATCGTGTCGAAGAACTCGCCCTCGGCGATCTCCACTCCCCCGCCCCGCAGGCCGTCAGCGAGCTGGGCCGCGCGCCCCGCGACGTGCTGGGCGATCCGGCGCAGGCCGTCCGCACCGTGATACACCGCGTACATGGAGGCCGTCACGGCCAGGAGCACCTGGGCCGTGCAGATGTTCGACGTGGCCTTCTCGCGTCGAATGTGCTGCTCGCGGGTCTGCAGCGCCAGACGGTAGGCCGGCCGGCCGGCCGAGTCCACGGAGACGCCCACGAGTCGACCCGGTAGGTGCCGCTCCAGGCCCTCGCGGACGGCCATGAAGCCCGCATGCGGGCCACCGTAGAACATCGGGACGCCGAATCGCTGGCTCGAGCCCACCACGACATCGGCCCCCAGGGAGCCGGGTGAGGCCAACAGCACCAGGGCCAGCGGATCGCTGACCGCCACGGCGAGGCCACCCGCGGCGTGCGCTGCCTCGATGGCGGGCTGCGGATCGACGATACGTCCATCGCTGCGCGGATAGGCCACGATCACGCCGGCCATGTCGACATCGGGCACACCGTCGATGAGGTTGGCCTGGTGCAGGTCGATCTGCAGCGCCTCGGCCCGTGTCGTGATGACTGCCAGCGTCTGCGGGTGCAGACCGGCATCGATCACGATCGGGCGCAGGTCCTTGCCCCGCGCCGCTCGGCGAATCAGCGTCATCGCCTCGGCCACCGCGGTGCCCTCGTCCAGCAGGGACGAGTTCGACGTCGGGACCCCGGTCAGGTCGGCGATCATCGTCTGGAAGTTCAGCATCGCCTCCAGCCGTCCCTGCGAGATCTCCGGTTGGTAGGGCGTGTACGCGGTGTACCAGGCCGGATCCTCCAGCACGTTGCGACGGATGACCGCCGGCGTGATCGTGGGGTGGTAGCCCAGTCCGATCATCGACACACCTGGGTTGTTGCGACCGGCCAGGTCGCGCAGTCCGGCCAGCACCTCGGTCTCCGTGCGGGGGGCCGGCAGGGACAGGGGCGCGCTGCTGCGGATACCGGAGGGCACGGCAGCCTGCATGAGGGCATCGAGCGAGTCGAAACCGACGGTGCGCAGCATCGCCGCCTGGTCCGAGGCCGTGGGGCCGATGTGTCGATCGACGAAACGGTCACCCGAGAACGTGGGGCGCGGGTCAGGTGTGGACTGAGTGCTCATGGGGCAGGGACTCCCGGATCGTGGGTCGCGGACGATGTCCCTCCCCTTCTGTCACGACCAGCCGCGTGGGCCGCTCATTCCAGAAGTGCCTCGATCGCGTGGTCCGTGTGCCTGAGAGGTTCCGGGGAGGAATTGCCCCTTCGGCGCCGCCCAGGAGATCACACCTGATCGAACTCTCCCACGCGCTGTCGACAGCTCTGTCAGCCTAGCAGTGGCCGACCGTGTGCACCGGGACGTGATCAGGCGCCGGCAGCGCTGAACAGAATCAGGCGCCGGCGGCGCGGGCCGCGCGGCGAGCCGCCAGCTCGTCGTTGGCGTCGGGCGCACCATCGATGGTCGCCCGTTCGCTCGGGAGCTCGTGCAGCGAACCCTCGATCTCCTTCCAGACACCACCCACCGCGATGCCGAAGACGCCCTGACCGCCCTGCAGGAGGTCGATGACCTCGTCGGCGGAGCGGCACTCGTAGACCGTGGCGCCGTCGCTCATGAGCGTGACCTGAGTGAGGTCATCGGTGCCGCGGGTCCGCAGGTGATCGATCGCCACCCGGATCTGCTGGAGCGAGACGCCCGCGTCGAGCAGACGCTTGATGATCTTGAGCAGCAGGATGTCCTTGAACGAGTACAGGCGCTGCGTGCCCGATCCGGTGGCCGACCGCACGGTGGGTTCGACCAGCTGGGTGCGAGCCCAGTAGTCGAGCTGGCGGTAGGTGATGCCAGCCGCGGCGCAGGCGGTGGGACCGCGGTATCCGGCGTCGGCGGGCAACGGCGAGACATCGTCGTTGAACAGCAGACCCTGGTCGCCGGCTTGGGCAACCGCGTCCGTCGTGTCGACGGACTGGTCGGGTGACTCGTTCATGACTGGCCTTCCAGTAACTGGTGAGGGGAAGACTACCGTCACGAAACTACATTCGTGTACATCCCGGCAGTTCTCTCAAGGTAGAGGTGAGAGTTCTCTGGGTCAACGACCGTCGGCGTGTCTGAGAGACGAATAAGTCTCAAGTCGTCATCAAGAGTTGAGGGTAGGCCGTCTCAACCGAAGTCTTCGGGGTCGATCTGGTCCAGAAATTCGCGGAACTTCTCGATCTCGGCGTCCTCTTCGCGCCCCGACTCGATGCCTGCCGCGTCCAGCACGTCCTCAGCACACACGATGCGTGCACCCGACCGCAGGGCCAGGGCGATCGAGTCCGACGGCCTGGCGTCGACGTCGGCTCCCGACGCGAAGTGCAGCAGGGCATGGAAGACGCCCTCGTTGACCTCGGTGATGCGGACCTCGTCCAGCTCGTCGCCGAGTGCGTCGATGATGCGTTCCATCAGCTGGTGGGTGACCGGCCGGAGCGTCGGTTCCCCCTCCTGCGCGATGGCGATGGCCGACGCCTCCACCGCCCCGATCCAGATGGGAAGGTATCGATTGCCTTCGGTCTCGCGCAGCAGGACCAGCGGCTGGTTGGTGGGTTGCTCCACCCGGACGCCCACCACCTCGACCTCGCGCACGTCAGCCTCGCAGGCGGCGACGCACTAGCACGGAGTGCAGGGCCACCGACAGGGACGCCAAGGACGTGATGGCGCGATCGGCGCCGTCGCGGTCGTCGACACGCGAGCGAGGCGTGAGGACCTGATCGAACAGCGCGACCTCGCGCTCGGCCGACGCGACGAACATCTTCAGATGGCGTGGCTCGAGTCCGAGCTCGGCGAAGCGTCCCACCAGGGCGGCGACATGCAGGTCGTCACCGTCGAAGTAGGCCGAGGGGCTTCGCCGCACGATCAGGCCGAACTCCTCGATCGAGGACAGCGTGGCGTCATCGATCTCCGCCTTCTCGATCAGATCCTCGCGGGTCAGACGGACCTGGCTGCGCGGACCGGAGAAGTCCTGGGCCGAAGGCAGGTCGTCGGCGACCAGGGAGAGGTCGGGAACCCGGATCCCGGGGACCTCCGTCTCGGGCACCCGGCCGTGATCCATGTCGTCGAGCACCTGGCGGATGTGGTTGAGCGGCCAGAAGCGATCGCGCTGCTGCCGCAGGATGAAACGCAACCGCTCGACATCGGCGAACGAGAACTTGCGATAGCCCGACGCAGTGCGCTCGGGCTCGAGCAGACCTTCACGCTCGAGGTAGCGGATCTTGGTGATCGTCAGATCGCTGAACTCCGGATGGAGCTCCTCGAGAACCTTGCCGATGCCGAGCCGCGCCAGCTCGGGCACGGGTTGGGTCATACCGATGAGCCTGCGAAGTAGATGAGCCGGTACTTGCCGATCTGGACCTCGTCGCCGCCGGACAGCTCGACCTGACCGTCGATGCGATCGCGGCTGACGTACGTGCCGTTCAGGCTACCGAGGTCGGTGACCGTGTAGCCACGGCCGGACCGGGCAAAGGTGGCGTGACGGCGCGAGACGCTGATGTCGTCGAGGAAGATGTCGCTCTGGGCGTGCCGACCCACGGTGACCGAGTCCTGATCGAGCAGGAATCGTGCCCCGGCATCGGGGCCGCGCTGCACCAGCAGCATGGCGCTGCCCGCAGGCAGGTTCTCGACCGCCGACACGTCCGAGGCAGACATCTCCTCGGTGTCGGCATCGATGATCGGGATATGCGTCGTGTGCTCGACGCCCCCGTCCGGGTCTCGTGGGTCTGGCCCAGTGTCCGACATCGTTGCCATCTCCCTGTTCGTCCTGATCCCGTGTTCTGGTCCTGCGTTCTGGTCCCGCTCAACTGGGTGCTGGCGGACACGCGGTGACCTGAGCCAACCTATCAGCGGGCCAGGGTCCCCGAGAAGACCTCAGCCCTGCGTCAGACCCGCGTAGGCCTCGGCGGTGATCAGCTGCTCGGTCGGGTC
This sequence comes from Aeromicrobium sp. CF3.5, assembly GCF_051262695.1. Classification (NCBI taxonomy): domain Bacteria; kingdom Bacillati; phylum Actinomycetota; class Actinomycetes; order Propionibacteriales; family Nocardioidaceae; genus Aeromicrobium; species Aeromicrobium sp. CF3.5. The sequence continues at coordinate 255,840 of NZ_JBIMEZ010000006.1, read as the reverse complement.
GTCGTCAGTGGGACGGATCTTGACCAGCCAGCCCTCGCCATAGGGATCGCCATTGATGACTTCGGGGGCGTCGTCCAGCGACTCGTTGCGGGCCACGACCTCACCATTGATCGGGGAGAAGACGTCGCTGACGGACTTGGTCGACTCCAGCTCACCGACCACCGATCCGGCGGCGACGGTCTCTCCGACATCGGGGAGCTGGACGTAGACGATGTCGCCGAGCTGTTCCTGCGCGAAGTCCGTGATGCCGACGATCGCGATGTCATCGTCGAGTCGCACCCATTCGTGCTCTTCGCTGTAGTGCAGGTCCTCAGGAATCACCGGATGTCTCCTCGTCGATGGGGTGGTGTCGATGGGCTGGCTCAGGAATCGGGTTGAGCGTACTCCGGCTCGCGCACATCAGCCAGAGCGGTGATGGTGAGGCTGTCGCTGCGCGTGACGCTGACCTCTCCCCCACGTCGCTCGATGGTGTCAGAGAGTCCACCGATGATCTGGGTGGCCGTGGCCATGGTCTCCGTGTCGCCGATTGCCTCGATGACGTAGGGAGGCTGCACGTCGCGGCCGCCGACCCTGATCCCCTGAGCCGTGTCGATCAGATAGGTCTGCCCCACGACCCGGGCGGTGCCGTTGATCACGATCGCCTCTGCTCCGGCATTGCGCAGCTCCTCGACCGCGTCGAGCAGAGCGCCGGCATCGACGCCGCCCTCGGGATCTGAGATCGTCACCACGACACCGGGGCCGGTGGCCGGCGCCGTCCCCGCCAAGATGGCCAGGGCGTCGGCCTGGGCACGCGCCTGCTCCTGCGCCGCAGCGGACTGCTTGGAGTTGTCGAGCAGGTCGTCGCGGGTCGAGGTCAGCTCGTTGATCTGGCGGTCGAGCCGCTGATTGGCGGCGTCGAGCGATCGGAGCAGCTCGACGAGGTCGGTGCTGCGCGCGTTCTCGTAGTCGTCGTTGGGCTCGCCTCGCACCTGCACGGTGATGGCGAGCGCCAGTGCGCCCAGCAGCACCGCCACGACCACCTGGGACAGGCGCTTGCGGTCACGCATGGAAGATCCTCCGTCTGATGGCCGCGGCGTTGGCGAAGATGCGGATGCCGAGCACCACGACCACACCGGTCGACAGCTGCGATCCGACCCCGAGCTGGTCACCGAGGAACACCATGAAGGCGGCGATGACCACGTTGGACACGAACGAGACGACGAAGACACGATCGTTGAAGCGCCGTTCGCCCAGAGCCCGCAGTGCACCCACGACGGCGTCGAGGGCCGCGATCACCGCGATCGGCAGGTAGGGCTGCAGAGCAACGGGCACGGTGGGTTGCAGCAGGAGTCCTACGGTGACTCCGATGACCAGGCCGAGGACAGGGATCATGGATCCACCTGCGCTGCCTCGGCGTGCAGCAGCCGCTGGCGCTCGTCGCCGATCGCGTCGAGCTGCAGGTCCGAGCTCGAGGCGATGTCGTACCCCAGCCCGTTGACCTCGCTGCGTCGCTGCAGCGCACGTCCGAGTCGGCTCTCGGTGAACCGCTCACGCACCGTCTGCACGTCGCCGATCGCCTGCACCTCGTACGGAGGGCTGATCGAGACGTAGTTGACGGTCACGGCCGATCCGGCGGTGCGGATGGACGACAACGTCCCGATGCGCTGACCGTTGACGGAGATCGCCTCGACACCTGCGAACCACAGCGCGTTGACCACGGTCTGCAGGTCTGAATCGGTGATGTCCCCTGAACCGCCGTCGGACGCTGCCGGCGTGAGCGTGATCTGCAGCCCCGGCCCCGTGACCGGAACGCTGGCCGTGCGGATACCGAGGTCGACCCGATCTGGATCTGTGGTTCCGGCGGCGGCGCTGAGGTCGCGGACCTGCACCTGCAACGCCTCGACCGTGTCGCGGCGATCAGCACTGACAGCTCGTCGCACCGAGACGTCCTCGGCCAGAGCACGCTGCTCGCGCTGGGTCGAGGGCCGATCCGTGGCGGTCTGCACCGCAGTGATCGTGACCATGAGAGCGAAGACGGCGAAGGCGGCGCCGGTGAGCATCGTGTTGAACGATCGCGAGGGTTGAGGCTGACCGGCGCGGACGACGTAGTAGTCGTCGTCGAGTGCCGTGTCGGCGATCTGGTCCAGCAGGCCCTCGGCTCGATGCGGGCCGTTCATGCACGAACGCGTTCGGTCGTCGTCATCAGACGTCTGACCTGTAGGGCGTAGAGCACCCCGCCCCACCAGTACAGGCTCACTCCCCACACGGTGAAGGCCCAGCCGAACACGTTGGCGAGATCAGCGACGGTTCCGTCGGCATCGCCCAGCAGCAGCAGCGGGAAGGCGTAGAGCAGGCTCGCCGTCGCGGCCTTGCCCAGGAAGTGCACGGGCAAGGAGCTGTACCCGCGGGTACGCAGGAATGGCACCAGGCAGAACAGGAAGACGTCGCGCAGCGGAAGAATGATCGCGAGCCACCACGGGATGATGTCGCGCACGCTGAGACCGATCACCACGGCCAGGATGTAGAACCGGTCGGCCACGGGATCGAGGATCGCGCCGATCTTGGACATCTGGTTGAGACTGCGGGCCAGCTTGCCGTCGAGGTAGTCGGTGACACCGGACACCATCAGCACGACCAGCGCCAGCTCGTCCCACTGAGGTCCCAGAACCAACCACAAGAACACCGGTACCAGCAGCAGTCGCACGAAGCTCAGCGCATTGGGGACAGTGAGGATCCGTTCAGATGCCACGCTTCACCTCCTGCCTGCAATCACCGACATGTCCTGAACAGACTAGGACATGCCACCCACCGTCCCGGACGTACCGCGCGGAGCGTGACGTGCCTGACAGCAGGAAGCGGATGCGGCCAACAGCGCAGAGCGGATGCGACCAACAGCACGAAGCGGATGCGACCAACAGCACAGCCCGCCCTTGCGGCGCTCCATCGGGCTGGCAGGATGGTTGGTGAACGCACGAAGTCAGATCATCCCGGGGCACGTGGTGTGCCCCTGTCCACAGGAGGACACGTGGCCGATTACACCCTTCCGGAACTTTCCTACGACTATGGCGCTCTCGACCCGCACATCTCGGGCAAGATCATGGAGCTGCACCACACCAAGCACCACCAGAACTACGTCAACGGGCTCAACACCGCGTTGGAGAAGCTCGACGAGGCTCGCGCTGGTGGGTCGTACGACACGATCAACCTGCTCGAGAAGAACCTGGCGTTCAACCTCGGCGGCCACATCAACCACTCGATCTTCTGGAAGAACCTCTCCCCCGAGGGCGGTGACAAGCCCACCGGTGACCTCGAGGCCGCGATCGACGACAACTTCGGTTCTTTCGACGCCTACCGTGCGCAGTTCGAGGCAACCGCCCTCGGCATCCAGGGTTCCGGCTGGGCGATCACCGCGTGGGACACGCTGGGCCAGAAGCTCGTGATCGTGCAGCTGTACGACCAGCAGAGCAACATCCCCGCGACGCTGATCCCGGTGTCGCAGCTCGACATGTGGGAGCACGCCTTCTACCTGGACTACCTCAACGTCAAGGGCGACTACGTCAAGGCGTTCTGGAACATCGCCAACTGGGCCGACGCCCAGGAGCGCTTCACCGCTGCCACCAGCGGCGGCCAGATCATCTTCTGATCTGACGCTCGATCACGAACGGCGCTCACCCCTCGGGGTGGGCGCCGTTCGTGCGTGGCCCCCACCTTTGGTCTCCGGCTTCGCCGGGCTGGTGACGAACCGGCAGCCGGTGGGGCGGTGGTTTAGCGTCCTATCACCAGCCTCGAAAGGCGTCTAAGTCACCGTCACCTGTGACGGTCGTGGCCTATGCGGGTCACGGGACTGGAGAGGCCTGTGTGGTGCCCGACATTGCGCCCTGAGCCGTCTGACCACCCACGATCACGCTCACGTCCACAGCCCGGCGAAGCCGGAGGAGCCGGAGGAGCCGGGCCCCCGGTTACGGGTCGCGTCGCTTGCCGTGCGCGGCGAGATCCTGCAGCTGAGCGTTGTAGGCCTCCAGCTCAGCGTCCTCGTTGCGCTCGGCGTTGCGGTCGTACCGCTTGGCATCGCGGGTGTCGGACCGGATCCACTGCACGAAGATGGTGGCCATCACCAGGATCAGCGGCACCTCGCCCATGGCCCAGGCGATGCCGCCGCCGAGGTACTGATCGGCCAGCAGGTCGGTGCTGAACGGACGCTCGATGGCCTGGTAGTAGTCGCCAGCTATGACGTTGTTCATGCTCATGATCGCGATCGCGAAGAAGGCGTGGAACGGGATCGTGACGAGCAGCAGCCCGAATCGCACCAGCGGAGCGATGGGCCGTGGCGACGGGTCGATACCGACCAGCACGTAGTAGTACAGCGTGCCCACCGCGAGGAAGTGCACGTTCATCAGCAGGTGACCCGAGTGATTCTGCATGAGGGCGCCGAACAAGGGCGTGAAGTACAAGCCGAACAGGCTGCCGGTGAACAGCACCGGCCCGACCAGCGGGTGGGTCATGAATCGGCTGAAGCGCGAGTGCAGGAGTGACAGCAGCATCGCGCGCGGCGAGATCTCGCCCGGCTCGCGAGGGCCGGGCAGGGTGCGCAGCGCCAGGGTCATGGGCGCGCCGAGCACCAGCAGGATGGGCGCCACCATGGACAGCGCCATGTGCGCGCCCATGTGGGCGCTGAACAGGGCGTGCGAGTACTCGCCCAGACCGCCGCTGGTCGCCCAGAGCACCACCGCCATGCCTGCGACCCACGACACCGTGCGACCCACGGGCCAGGCGTCGCCTCGACGCCGCATGACCCACACGCCGCGCAGGTACAGCGCGAGACCCAGCCCGACGATCGCCAGACCGATGCCGCTGGGGTACCAGCCGAAGGCGATGTTTCCCCAGGACGGCGGGGCCGGCATCGGACCGCCCAGAAGCTCCTCGGCCGGGGTGGTCAGCACCTCTTCGCCCAGCGGGGTGGGGGTGCGCGACAGTGCCACGCCCAGTCCGATGGTCGCCGCCATCACGAACAGCTCGGTGATGGCCAGCCGCGCGAATCCACTGCCGGCCTCCACGATGCGCCGGCGTTGTCTCCAGCCGAACACTCCGAGCGCGACGAGCGCCAGGGTCTTGGTCATGATCAGCAGGCCGTAGGACGATCCGAACAGATCGCCGAGCCGCTCGATGCGCACCGACGCGTTGACGACGCCGGACACGCCGACCAGCACGAACGCCCATGCCGCGAGGGGCGAGAACCGTTCGATGGCCGCGGGCAGACGCTTGCTGCCACGAATCGCGGTCCACGCGAGGGCGGCGAGTCCGCCGACCCACAGGGTCACGCCGACGACGTGCAGCATCAGGCTGGTGGTCGCCAGGGTGTGCGATCCGGCGGACGACGCGTGCCCCGTCAACGTGATGGGAGCCGTGGTGGCCAGTGCCAGACCCAGCACCAGGGCCAAGGGGCGCACCGAGGCGGTCAGGGACGCGGCGATGGCCACGGCGGCGGACATGACGATCTGCAGAGCGATCGCCTGACCGTTCGAGGAGTCGACGAACAACGAGCCGATCAGTCGTGGATTCACCTGCGTGAGCGTGACGGCGAAGATGTCGCAGACCGTCAGGACATAGAGCGCGACGCTGGAGATCGACCAGGCCCAGGCACACCGTGAGGCGATCCGGACCGCCTGGACCGACAGCCCCTCGACCTCCTCGCCCTTGGACACCAGCAGGAACACCACGAGCAGGAGCATGCCGATCGTGACGACGGCCGCCGCATCGGTGACCACCTTGACGACGGGCAGGGCCCATCCGACGAACAGGCCGGGATCCGGGATGCCGACCGGAGCCGCCTGAGGTGCCCCACCGCCCAGCTGGAGGAAGGCCACGACGGCGAGCACCGCGATGACGAACCCGGTACTGGCATCACGCACTGTGCGCGTCATCACGTCTCCTCAGGGGCCACACGATCAGGGCGATGGCCGCGAGCCCGGCCAGCGAACCCCAGATGATGTGGTCGGTGTGTCGGTCGAAGAAGCCCTGCGCGACCGGCTCGATGTCGACCTGGTCGACTGCCTCACCGGTCAGGACCATGAACTTGACGGTTCCAGAGATCGGGTGACCGTCGGCCGACACCACGCGGTACGACGCCGTGTACTCCCCGCGCTGGCCCGGGTCGGCGAGCGTGGCCGTGGCCATGTTGTCGACCCCCGCCACGTCCGACAGCTCGAGCGGGGACCCGTCGGGCGCCTGGACGGCGACATTCACATTGCCGACATTCTCGTTGAAGGTGAACGTGATCGAGTCGGGCAGGGCCTGCAGGCTCGCCCCGTCCTCGGGGTCGGTCCCGACCAGTGCCGCGTGGGCACTGGCCGGGGACGCCCCGAGAACGGAGACCAGCAGCCCGAGGACTGCGACGACGAAGAACTTACGCACGTCGTCGATTCTGACGCACCGACACCAACAGCGCAGCCACGGCCACGACCGCCGCGGCGATCGCGATGGTCAGGGAGATGCCGTCGGAGTCGCTCGTGCTGGACGACACCGCTTCGGTCTCCGGTGAGGTGGTCGCGCTGGTGGCGCTGTCCTCGCCGTCGCCGCTGGCAGCGCTCAGCGCCAGCACAGGGGCTGGCATCTCGGGCTCGGTGTCGCCGGTCTGCTCCTGGTCCCAGGCAGCGATCTCACCGTCGTCGTACGTCTGGACCGTCGGCAGCATCAGCTCGTCGGCGGTTGGGAACGGCCCCCCGGACAGGCCGAAGGTGTCGTACTCCCCCGGCGCGATGCCGTCGCCGGTCGCCGTCCACGTGATGGTCGACGTGGCTTCGGTGACCTCGAACTCGCCGTTGGTGACCGGCTCGTCGAGCCTCTTGGTGGTCGCCTCGACCGTCCAGCCGGGTTTGGCCTCGGCCGAGACGAAGGCGAACGGCGCATCGGTCGGGAGGGTGATCTCGATCTTCGTGGTCGCTGCGGTGTCGGACTCGTTGGGCACGCTGAACGTCGCGATGCCGAAGCCGCCCTGTGTCGCGTCGTCGCTGGAGACCGAGACGTGGGCTGATGCGGGCGCCGCGAGGGCGACGAGACTGGCCGCGAGAACGGCAGCGCCCACGCGTGTGGTGGTGCGTGACATGGATCTTCCTTGCTGTGATGTGGGGTCTTACGGGGACAGGGCGAAGACAGGCTTCGCCGGCGGTCCCCGGACCGGTGTCACATCACGGTCGAGCAGGCTCGGTCGAACGACGACCGGCGTGGAGGAGATGGGCGCACGGGCCGGTCGGGCACTCCACCGGTGCAGCAGCAGGTCGAGCGGTCGCAGTGCGAGATGTTGGGCCACGGCCCACACGAAGGCCTCGCCGCGCGACAGGGCGCACCAGCTGACCAGGGTCACCGCGGCGTGGATGGCGAGCATCGACGATCCCATGCCCATGCCCATGGCGTCGCCGGTCGCCGACGCCATCGACACGGTGTGCACGCCGACCTGACCGAGGATGAGCAGGCCCAGCAGCTGCACAGACGTCAGACGGACGCCGGCCAGAGCCCAGACCAGGGCACCGGAGACGAGAAAGACGACCACGACGGACGCGAGCTCCGCCTGACCGCCAGCCAGCACGTGAGCGCCGAAAGCGCTGGCCACACAGGCCAGAGATGCACTCATCGCCCGGAGGTGCCGGAACGCGCCACACCCCGGCCGCACGGTGGCGACGGGGGACGACGGCGGGCGATCGGACACGCCCACATCGTAGGCGCGGCCCCGGTGCAGGCGTTCGGTGGGCCGTTACGGTGGGTGACATGACCGCACACGGCCTGACGTCCTCTTTCATCGCCCGCGACGAGCAGTGGGGCGCCCACAACTATCACCCGCTCCCCGTCGTGATCGCCGAGGCCGAGGGTGCCTCGGTCACCGATGTCGACGGCACCCGGTACCTCGACTTCCTGTCGGGTTACTCGGCTCTGAACTTCGGGCACCGGCACCCAGCGCTGATCGCTGCAGCACACGAGCAGCTTGATCGCCTCACCCTCACGTCGCGTGCCTTCCACAACGATCAGTTCGGTGCGTTCTGTGAGGAGCTGGCCACCCTGACGGGCACCGAGATGGTGCTCACGATGAACACCGGCGCCGAGGCTGTCGAGTCGGCCATCAAGGTCGCGCGCAAGTGGGCCTACGAGGTCAAGGGAGTCGCCTCCGACTCCGCCGAGATCATCGTGGCCAGCAACAACTTCCACGGCCGCACCACCACGATCGTGTCGTTCTCTGATGATTCGGCCGCCCACGACAACTACGGCCCGTTCACCCCCGGCTTCGTGACGGTGCCCTTCGGCGATCTCGACGCGGTCCGTGCAGCCGTCGGACCGAACACGGCCGCCATCTTGATGGAGCCCATCCAGGGCGAGGCCGGCGTGGTCGTGCCGCCGGACGGATTCTTTGCCGGAGTGCGTGCCCTCTGCGACGAGCAGGACGTGCTGCTGATCAGTGATGAGGTGCAGGCCGGCCTGGCTCGCACCGGCACGATCTTCGCCTTGGATCACGAGAAGGTTCGCGCCGACCTGTACACGCTGGGCAAGGCCCTCGGCGGCGGCATCATTCCCGTCTCCGCTGTGGTCGGCCGCGCCGACGTCCTCGGTGTCCTCAAGCCCGGTCAGCACGGATCGACCTTCGGCGGCTACCCCGTGGCCTGCGCCGTCGGTCGCGCCGTCGTCGACCTCTTGTCGACCGGTGAGTTCCAGCAGCGCAGCACCGAGCTCGGTGCCTACCTGCACGAACGTCTGAACGGGCTGGTCGGCAAGGGTGTCGCCGAGGTGCGCGGCAAGGGATTGTGGGCCGGCGTCGACATCGATCCGGCCGCTCGCACGGGCCGCGAGGTCTCCCTGTCGCTACGTGATCAGGGGGTCCTGTGCAAGGAGACCCACGAGCGCACCCTGCGCATGGCTCCCCCGCTGGTCATCACCCGCGACGAGATCGACCACGCCGTCGACGCCCTCGCGGAGGCCGTCAACGCCTGAAGCGTGCGGTGGGGCGGTGGCTTAGCGCCCTATCGGCGCTGGCGGCGGTGGGTCTGCGTCCCATCCCGGGGTGGGATGGGACGCAGACCCACCGGCCTTGTCGACATCAGGCCCGTGATGGCTCGGTCCGTGCCGCGATCGCGTCAACGGCGTGAAGCGTGATCATCGAGGCGTCCAGCGTGCGGTGCGGTGATTCGGTCTCCCCCGCCGTGACACGTCGGGCCGCCTCGACCGCCTGGAAGTGCAGACCGTCGAGGTGGTCACTGGCCGGCTCCTCGTGGCGCAGCTCGATCGAACCGTCGGCGGACCGCACGGACAACGAGCCCGGACTGTTGTGCAGCGGCTCGACGACCAGCACCCCTTCGGTGCCGACGATGCGCAGCTCGTTGCGAAGCTCTCCGTACAGCGAGGTCATGAAGGTCGACAGGACGTCGCCGGGGTGGGTCATCGTGGCCGCGAGCTGGCCCGTGACGCCGGTGGGATGCGCGATGCCAAGGGCGCTCACCTGATCGGGCGCCCCCACCAGCGAGGTGATCATCGACAACGGGTAGATGCCGATGTCCAGCAGCGGCCCGCCGGCCAGATCGGGCTCGAAGTTTCGGTGCGGTTCGGTGAACCACTCCCCGTACTCGCCCGAGATCGACTTGATCTGCCCGATCGAACCGCTCTCGATCACCTGACGCAGCACGTCCCACTTGGGCAGGAACATGGTCCACAACGCTTCACAGCAGTACCGGCCCGTTGCGCGCGCGACATCGACGATGCGCTGTCCGTCGGCTGCGTTGGTCGCCATCGGCTTCTCGATCAGCACGTGCTTGCCGGCTTGCATCGCCGCGATCGCCAGCTCGGCGTGCCACGGATGGGGTGTGGCCACGTAGACGATGTCCACGTCGGGCAGCTCGATCGCCTCGACGTACGAGCCAGTGGCTGTGGGGATGTCGAACCGATCAGCGAACTCCTGGGACCGACCCACCTCCCGCGATCCGACCGCGACGACCTGCTGCACGGTGTGGCGCTGCAGCGCGCCCACGAACTGGCTGGCGATCCATCCCGGGCCCAGCACCGCCCAGCGCAACGGCGGCGCATCGCGCGGCTCGGGTGTGCGAGGGGTGGGCAGCGATGCGGGAAACGTCATGTCGAAAAGTATCGGTGGCGGCGCACTATCGTGTCGACGTGCCCATCAGACCAGCCGCTCACGCCGATCTCGAACCACTCGCGGAGCTGGCCGCGCGCACGTTCCCGCTGGCGGCTCCCGACGACGCAGCCCCGGAGGCCATCGCCGCGTTCATCGCCGAGCACCTGTCGATCGACCGACTCGCTGGCTACCTGATCGACCCGGACCGCGACGTGCTGGTCGACGACGTCGACGGCATCCTGCTCGGCTACGCGATGCTGATCGCCGAGGAGCCCGACGATGCCGATGTCATCGCCGTGGTGAGCGCTCGCCCGGCGATCTACCTGAGCAAGTTCTACGTCTCCCCCGACGCCCACGGCACGGGGGCCGCCACACGCCTGATGACGGCGGTGCTCGACGCCTCGATGGGTCGCGGTGCAGCTGTCGTCTGGCTGGGCGTCAACGAGGAGAACGCCCGGGCGCACCGCTTCTACGAGCGCGAGAACTTCGTGCGCGTGGGCACCAAGCGTTTCCAGATCGGCGCTCGCCTCGAGCACGACTTCGTGTACCAGCGAGCCGTCGGGATCGACTGACGATCAGGCGATGCGGCCGGACCAGACCGAGCCCGGCAGGCGGACCTCGACGACGGCGCCGCGACCGAGCTGCCTGCCCCGACGTTTCTCGACCTCACCGTCGACCAGGACGTCTCCGTCGGTGATCATCGACCCGGCCTGGGCGCCGCTCTCGGCGACGTTCGCAAACTTCAGCAGCTGGCCGAGCCGAATCATGTCGCCGGTGATCTCGATGGTCTCGGGCTCGCTCATCGTCTCAGCATAGGGTCGGGCCATGGCCGAGTCAGTACGCGCGGACGTGTGGACCTGGGCCGTGCGCGTCTACAAGAGCCGGTCGATGGCATCGTCGGCGTGCAAGGCTGGCCACGTGTCGGTCAACGGCCACAAGGTCAAGGCGTCGCACGCTATCAAGATCGGCGACACGGTCGAGTCGCTGACGCCCGGGGGAACCAAGAAGTACGTCGTGACCCGGGTCATCACCAAGCGGGTGGGTGCCGCAGTCGCCGCGGGCTGCTACGAGGACCACTCTCCGCCGCCGCTGCCCAAGGCCGAGCGACCCGCTGTCGTCGCGCAGCGAGATCCGGGCGCCGGACGGCCCACCAAGCGGGACCGGCGTCGCCTCGACGCGCTGCGCGCCCGGTCAGAGGGCCGCCAGCCCGGTCACGGTCGCTGACCGACCGCCAGGGGCAGCAGGTGCTCGGTGGCCAACGGCGCGACGGCGATGTCGCCGGTGCGACCGGTCGGATCGACCCAGACGGACTCGACGATCTCGGCGCCGATCGTGTGGTCCGGATGGTCGACCTGCAGGGCGAACACCTCGGCCCGCACCTCGTGGCCGGGCTCGTTGGCCGCCGCCGAGGTGAATGAACCCATCGGACGCAGCTGCGAGACGGACACCTCCAGACCGATCTCCTCGGCCAGCTCTCGGCACAGGGCCTGCTCGGGCGACTCCTCCGACTCGGGCTTGCCGCCGGGGTTCATGAACATGACGGTGTCTCGCTTGCGGACCAGCAGCACCCGACCCTCGGGGTCCGTGACGAGCGCGGCCACGACCCGGATGACCGGCATCATGCCCGCGCATCGAGGTTGTCGAGAAACGCGCCGAGGTCGTCCACGAACACCGGGATGCTGGACTCGTCGGCCGCCACGAATCCGTGGCCCACCAGCTGATCGATCAGCAGACGCATCGGTGACCAGAACCCGTCACCGGTTCCCGCCGTGTCCGGCAGGTCCAGGAAGGCGCTCGGCTTGGCGTGGATGCCCAGCTGGGCCCACGTCCACTGCTCGGTGATCTCCTCGACCGTGCCGACTCCCCCGGGCAGCGCCACGAAGACGTCGGACAGATCGGCCATCACCTGCTTGCGCTCGTGCATCGACTCCACGACACGCAGCTCGGTGACACCGCTGTGGCTGACCTCGCGGTCGTGCAGCTGGCGCGGAATCACGCCGATCACCCGGCCGCCGGCCTCGAGCGCAGCGTCGGCCACGACGCCCATGAGTCCGACATGACCTCCCCCGTAGACCACCGTCAGGCCACGCTCGGCCAGGGTGCGTCCGGTGTGGCGTGCCAGATCGGCGTAGGCCGGATCGTTCCCGAAGCGGGATCCACAAAACACGGCGACGCTCGACAAGCTCATCGACTCAGCCTGCCAGAGTCGGCAGGCGTACATTTTTCGCATGGACATTCGTGAGGTCGACGTCATCGTGCTGGGAGCCGGAGCGGTGGGTGAGAACGTCGCAGATCGCCTGGTGCAGGGCGGGCTCGAGACCGTCATCGTCGAGAGTGAGCTGGTCGGCGGTGAGTGCTCCTACTGGGCGTGCATGCCCAGCAAGGCGCTGTTGCGCAGCGGGGCCGCCGTGCGCGCCGCGCAGCATCTGGACGGTGCCAGGCAAGCTGTCACCGGCGATCTCGACGTGGCCGGCGTGCTGCGACGCCGCGACCAGATGACCAGCGGTTGGGATGATGACGGCCAGGTCAGCTGGCTGGAATCGGCCGGGATCGACCTCGTGCGCGGCCATGGCCGCATCACCGGACAGCGCCAGGTCACCGTCACCGTCCCCAACTCCTCCGACACCAACTCCGATACCGAGACCGTGCTGCGGGCACGCCACGCGGTGGTGGTCTGCACCGGCTCGTCGGCCGTCGTGCCCGGACCGCTGGCCGACGTCGCCCCCTGGACCAGCCGCGAGGCCACCAGCGCACAGACGATTCCCGTGAGCCTCGCGATCATCGGGGGCGGTGTTGTCGGGTGCGAGATGGCCACGGCGTACGCCGGCTTCGGGACCCAGGTCACGATGCTGTCCCGCGGCCCGCTCCTGGAAGCGATGGAGCCGTTCGCCGGGGAGCTGGTCGGCGAGGCGCTGGAGGCGCTGGGAGTCACCGTCAGGATCGGCGCCGAGGTCGACTCGGCGCACCGCACCGACCAGAAGGTGGTCCTCGAGATGGTCGGCGGATCCACGATCGAGGCCGAGCAGGTGCTGGTCGCCACGGGTCGTCGTCCCCGGACCGACGACATCGGCCTCGAACGCGTCGGCCTCACCGCTGGCGCGTGGATCGACGTCGACGACTCCCTGCGCTCGACCGAGGTCGACTGGCTCTGGGCCGTGGGCGACGTCAACCACCGCGCGCTGCTGACCCACCAGGGCAAGTACCAGGCCCGCGCCGCCGGCGACGCGATCGTGGCGCTCGCCGCCGGACGCGACCTCGACACCAGCCGGTTCGGCACGCACGTCGCGACCGCGGACGACGGACTCGTGCCCCAGGTGACCTTCACCGACCCGGAGGTCGCGTCGGTCGGCCTGACCGAGAAACAGGCGCTGGCCGCCGGTTTGCGCGTGCGCACGCTCGACCATGACCTGGCCGCACTCGGCGGATCGGCCGCCGTGTCCGACGACTACCGCGGGTTCGCCCGCGCCGTCGTCGACGAGGACCGACACGTGCTCGTCGGGGCCACCTTCGTGGGGCCCGACGTCGCCGAGCTGCTGCACTCGGCCACCATCGCGATCGTCGGCGAGGTCCCGATCCAGCGGCTCTGGCACGCCGTGCCCTCCTACCCCACGGTCAGCGAGGTCTGGCTGCGCTGGCTCGAGGCCTACGGACGTCCGTGACCGACCCTGCCCAAACCTCTTCGCAGGGCATCCGACTGCGCTCCCCGCAGGGCCGCTGGGTGCTCGCAGCCTCGATCCTCGGCTCCGGACTGGCCGGTGTCGACGCCACGGTCGTCAACGTCGCGCTCCCGGAGATCGGGCGTTCGCTGGACACTCCGTTCTCGGGTCTGCAGTGGACGGTGACCGCGTACACCCTCACGCTCGCGTCGTTCATCCTGCTGGGTGGGTCGTTGGCTGACCGCTTCGGGCGCCGACGGTTGTTCGTCATCGGCGTCGTGTGGTTCGCGGTGGCCTCCCTGGCGTGCGGCCTGGCCCCCTCGATCGAGACCCTGATCGCGGCCCGAGCCGTGCAGGGCATTGGCGCTGCCCTGCTCACCCCCGGCAGCCTGGCGATGATCCAGGCCACCTTCGTGCCCGAGGACCGTTCCCGAGCCATCGGTGCCTGGTCGGGCCTGAGCGGGATTGCCACGGCGGCCGGTCCCTTTCTCGGCGGCTTCCTGGTCGAGTCGGTGTCCTGGCGGTGGATCTTCCTCATCAACGCTCCGCTCGCCGTGATCGTCGTCGTGATCGCGATGCGCCACGTGCCCGAGACGCGTGACCCTGAGGCAGCGCCTGGGCTCGACCTCGTCGGGGCCCTGACCGGCGTGGTCGCCCTCGGCGGCATCACCTACGCCCTGGTCGAGCTGCCAGCACGCGGATCGGGATCGCCCCTGGTGCTCGGTGCCGGGCTGCTGGGGGTCGTGGCGGCCGTGGGTTTCGTCGTGATCGAGCACCGCGGTCGACATCCCATGCTTCCACTCGGCATCTTCAGATCTCGTCAGTTCTCCGCCGCCAACCTGGTCACGTTCACGGTGTACGGCGCGATGGGCGCCGTGTTCTTCCTGCTCCTGCTCCAGCTGCAGGTCGTGGCCGGGTTCCGCCCGATCGCGGCCGGCACCGCAATCCTCCCGATCACGGCCTTCATGCTGGTCCTGTCCTCGCGATCGGGTGCCCTGGCCTACCGCATCGGACCGCGACTACAGATGAGTGTCGGACCACTGGTGTGTGCCCTCGGCCTGGTGGCGATGCTGCGGATCGGCCCCGACGCCTCCTACCTCGGCGATGTGCTTCCGGGGGTGACCGTGTTCGGTCTGGGACTCGCGATCATGGTGGCACCGCTGACTGCGACGGCCATCGCGGCCGCACCCGACGAGCACGCCGGTCTGGCATCAGGGGTCAACAACGCCGTCGCTCGCGGTGCCGGGCTGTTGGCAATCGCCGTGCTTCCCCTCGTGGCGGGCATCGCGGGCAACGACTACGAGCGGCCCGCGGCCTTCGATGCCGGTTTTGATCGCACCATGATCATCTCGACGGCGCTGCTGGTGCTCGGTTCGCTGGTGGCCTTTGTGAGCATCTCGAACGACACGCTCTCGGCCGAACCGGACACGACGACCTCGCACTGCGGTGTGGGCGATCCGCCGGATCGAGTGAAGTGACACGATGGCGCCGTGCACTCCCCCATCCCCGACTACCTGCTCGAGGTCCTCGACGCCTGCGGGACCGACGGCGGCGCGGTCGCTGACTACATCCCCGAGCTCGCGGCCGCAGATCCCGATCGGTTCGGGATCTGCCTGGCCACGGTGGACGGCACCGTCTACTCCGCGGGCAACGCAGAGACCACCTTCACGATCCAGTCGATGTCCAAGCCGTTCGCCTACGGAGTTGCACTGGCAGACCAGGGTCATGAGGCGATGGCCGAGAAGATCGATGTCGAACCCTCGGGTGAGGCCTTCAACGAGATCTCCCTGGAACCGGGCACGGGCCGACCCAAGAACGCGATGATCAACGCCGGCGCGATCCTGACGCACTCGTTGGTCGCAGGCGACGACGGCATCCAGCGCACCGAGCGTCTGCGTGAGATGTTCAGTCGCTGCGCGGGCCGAGAGCTTCGGATCGACGAGTCGGCGTTCACCTCCGAGTTCGACACCGCGCACCGCAACCTGGGTCTGGCGCACATGATGAAGGCCGTCGGCATCCTGGACTGTGATCCCGTCGAGGCGGTACGCGGCTACTCACGCCAATGTTCCATCGAAGTCACCTGCCGCGACCTGGCCATGATGGCCGCGACCCTGGCCAACGCGGGCGTGCAGCCGACCACGGGCGAGCAGATCCTGAGTCGCCGATCCGTGCGGCAGATGTTGAGCGTGATGATGACCTGCGGCATGTACGACGCTGCGGGCGACTGGATGACCGACGTCGGGATCCCTGCCAAGAGTGGCGTGTCCGGCGGTGTGATCGGCGCGCTGCCCGGCCAGGTCGGCATCGCGGTGTTCTCGCCGCGGCTGGACTCGCACGGCAGCAGCGTGCGAGGTGTGGAGACCTTCGAGCGGCTGTCGACGGACATGGGCATGCACATGATGGAGGTCGCCCACGAAGGCCGCTCGGCCCTCCGGGACGCCTTCACGACCGACGGGCCCGACCCGGTGACGGTCTACCAGGTGCAGGGCGATCTGCGGTTCACCGGCGCTGAGACGGTGGTGCGGGCGATCAGCGAGGCCGAGCACACCACCGGACGGGTCGTGCTGGACCTGACGCGCGCCTACCGCCTCAACGACGTCGGCCAGCGGATGCTGCTGGAGGTCGCACGGCGTCTGGGTCTTGACGGGATCGAGGTCGCGATGGTCGACCCGGACCATGCGCTGCACGGCCCACACGTCGAGGCATCGGGACTCGAGATGTTCGACCACCTCGACGCGGCCATCGCTGCTCGCGCCGACCGCTGAGGGGGCGTATCACGCGCCGAGAACCATCCAGCGTTCCCCGCGAGCCCGTGCCACCAGCACGACGCCTCGGGCGGCCATGAAGATCCCGGCGAACGCCACCCAGATCAGCACCAGTCCTCCGGTCGCGGCCGCGGCCCACACCGCAGGCGCGTAGACCAGCAGCGCCACCAGGCCCATCCAGGCCAGGTAGCGACCGTCGCCGGCGCCGATCAGCACGCCGTCGAGCACGAACACGACACCGGCCAACGGTTGGCCGATCGCGGCGACGATCAGCACCGGGACGAGTCTGTCCTGAACCGCCTGGTCCGCGGTGAACAGCGAACCGAGCACCGGGCTGGCGGCTGCTAGCAGCAGGCCGGTCACCACCCCGGCACCGATCCCCCACTGGATCACGCGTCGGGTCACCGCACGAGTACCGGTCGTGTCGCCGGCGCCGAGCTGTCGCCCTGTCAGGGCCTGAGCGGCAATGGCCAGGGCGTCGAGAACGAACGCCAGAAAGGCCCACAGGGTCATCGCCAGCTGGTGGGTGGCGAGGTCGACGGTCTGCTCGGCGGATCCACCAGCGCCGGACACCACGGCGTACGTGGTCAGCAGGAGGGCTGCTCGCAGGGTCAGGGTGCGCACGACCAGGGGCACGCTGGCCCGGGCTGCCGACAGGACGCCGCGGGAGTCAGGTCGCAGGGCCGCCCCTTGCGCCCGCGCAGCGCGCAGCACGACCCACAAGAGCGCTGCAGCACTGAGTGCCTGCGCCACCACAGATCCCCAGGCCGACCCGGCGATCCCGAGGCCCTCGAAGGACCCGACGCCGAAGACCAGCACGACGTTCAGCACCACGTTGAGGACGTTGCCCGCGATCGCCACGACCAGCGGTGTCCTGGTGTCCTGCAGACCGCGGAGGATCCCGGTGGTGGCCAGGATGACCAGCAGCGGAGTGACCCCCAGCAGGGCGATGCGCAGGTAGTCCAGGGCGAATCCGTTGACGACGTCGGTGGCCCCGAACGCCGCGACCACGGGATCGACGACCACCAGCGCGACAGCGGTGACGATGACCCCGATGATCACGGCCAACCAGATGCCATCGACCCCCTGGGTGAGCGCACGCGAGGTCTGACCCGCGCCCAGCTGGCGCGCGACGCTCGCCGTGGTGCCGTAGGCCAGGAACACGCACAGGCCCACGATGGTCTGCAGGATCACCGAGGCCATCCCGAGCCCGGCGAGCTCGGAGGTACCCAGACGACCCACGATGGCGGCGTCACCCAGCAGGAACAGCGGCTCGGCGATCAGCGCGAGGAAAGCCGGCCACGCCAGCCGCACGATCTGCTTGTCCAGCGCTGACCTCACCGGTCGATCCTAGGTGGGCGGTCTGACACCTCGGAGGCGTAGGTTCCCACCATGTCCGCCATGCCCCTGATGATGCACTTCGCCGCACAGCATCACGACAACCTCCTGGTGCTCGAGCGCGGCGAGGGGCCGTACGTCTTCGACACCGACGGACGTCGCTACGTCGACGCGCTGTCGAGCCTGTTCTGCTCCCAGCTGGGCTACTCCTACGGTGCGGAGTTCGCCGAGGCGGCGACGGCGCAGATGACGACACTGGCCTTCAACACGAACTGGGCGACCGCCCATCCTCCGGCGATCGACCTGGCCGAGCGACTCGCCGATCTCGCTCCGGGAGAGGGCAACACCGTCTTCTTCACCGGCGGTGGCTCCGAGGCGGTCGAGGCGGCGTGGAAGCTGGTGCGCGAGCACTTCCTCGCGAACGGGCAGCCGCAGCGGACCAAGGCGATCGCCCGCGACGTGGCCTATCACGGCGTGACGCTGGGCGCGTTGTCGTTCACCGGCATCCCGCGGTTCAAGGACGGATTCGGCACTCCGCCCATCGACGTCACGCACGTGTCGAACACCAACTCGTTCCGCTCCCCCGATGCCGACGACCCGGAGGCTCAGACGCGCCGTCTGCTCGCCGAGATGGAGGCAGCGATCATCGCAGCCGGACCTGACGAGGTGGCCCTGATCATCGCCGAGCCCGTGCAGAACGCCGGCGGTTGCCTCGTCGCCCCGCCCGGTTACTGGGCCGGGTTGCGTGAGCTCGCCGATCGCCACGGGGCGTTGCTGATGGCCGATGAGGTGATCTGCGGCTTCGGACGTCTCGGCGAGTGGTTCGGCCTGATGCATGAGGGCATCGTGCCCGACCTGATGAGCGTGGCGAAGGGCCTGACGTCGGCCTACGCGCCCATGGGAGCGGTGATCGCGGGCGGACACGTCGTCGAGCCGTTGATCGCGCAGGGCAAGCCGTTCCGGCACGGCATCACGTTCGGTGGACACCCGGTCAGCGCAGCCGTTGCCCTGAAGAACATCGAGATCTTCGAGCGCGACGGCGTGCTGGAGAACGTGCGCTCGCTCGAGCCGCATCTGCGGAGTCGCCTGGACGAGCTGCTCGATCTGCCGATCGTCGGCGACGTGCGCGGATCCGGATTCTTCTGGGCCGTCGAGATGGTTGCCGACGAGCACGACACCCGGCTCGACCAGGCCCAGCGCGACAGCCTGCTGCGCGGATACCTGCCGCACCGGCTCCGCGAGGCCGGCCTGATCGCCCGCTCCGACGACCGCGGCGACAGCGTTCTGCAGATCGCTCCGCCGCTGATCAGCGATGCGACGGTGCTCGACGAGATCGTCGACGGGTTGAAGGACGTGTTGAGCGATGCGGGCGTCCACTTGGGTCTGTGATGCTCTGAGCGGGCGCTCTTGGCCGACCCTGCACCATGTAGAGGACACGGCACTCAGGCCGCATCCACCGCACACCGAGGAGACCCCATGGACCTGTTCGAGATCGACACCACCCAGCGCATGACCCGCGAAGAGGCCGCCGCCAAGCTGCGGGCTCTGGCCGATGCACTGTCCCGCCACAACTCGGTCGAGTTCGAGCGCGACAGCCGCCGCATCACCGTCAGCATCCCCGACGAGGTGAACCTCAAGGTCGAGGTCGAGCTGGGCGAGGAGAACGAGCTCGAGATCGAGCTCACCTGGTGATCTGACGCGCAGCCCGGTGTCGGACGCTGGTGCGTGTCAGGTCGTCTCCGGCGGCACCGCTGTGTGGTTGCGATGACCGTGAGTCCGGTTGGTCTCCTTCATCTCGGCCTCGAACAGGTGGCGCCTTCCTTCCACCAGCTCGTCCCTGGCCTCCTGCTCGATCGTGCGCCACAACGAGAAGTAGGTGTCGTCGTACTCCTCGATGATCTGGAAGGTCCATCGGCCTTCGAGCACGTTGCGCCCGACCAGCTCGGTCTCGATCCGGTCGGCCAGGGAGTCGTGACCACAAGCGCGCAGCTGCCGGACCGATTCACGCAGCTGCGTGTCCCCGGTACCGGTCAGGCGGTGGAACTGCAGCAGATTTCCACGGGCCACCTCGACGGTCTCCAGGGCACGGGTGAGCGTGTCCACGGCCTCGACCGTCGCGTCGTCGACGCCGTCGGGCCGGCGGTGTTGCTGAGTCGGACGATCCATGCTGTCCCCATCTCGGTGTCCTGCAGAGCGGACGTTCCGCACCTCAGGGCACACGTACCCAGCAGAGGCATTCTCAACGCCGCCGACCGCACGGCCTCGAGGTGCGTCGCGGGATGAGTCGACGGGCTCGGCGCCGTCAGGTCAGAGCTGGACGCCGTGGCTGGCCAGGACGGCGACGGGATCGACGGGATCGCCGCCCGACGGGCGGACCTCGAGGTGCAGGTGCGGTCCCGTCGTGTTGCCCGTGGCCCCGGTGTACCCGGTCACGTCGCCGGGCTGGACCGTCTGGCCCACGGTCACCGTGATCCGACTTTGGTGGGCGTACCAGACCTCGGTGCCGTCGGCCAACGTGATGACGGTGCGCATGCCGTAGGCGCCGGAGTAACCGGCCGATGTGACCGTGCCGCCCGCCACGGCCACGATCTCGGTGCCGGTGGGGCCGGCGAAGTCCACCCCGGTGTGCGATCCGCTGGACCACAGGCTGCTCTGCTGACCGAATCGCGCCGAGAGCTGATAGGTGGCCACGGGAATGACCCACTGGTTCTTGCGACGCTCGGCCTCCTCGGCCTCGTCCCGCTTCTTCTGCTCGGCCTCGTCCTGCAACTTCCGCTCGGCCTCTTCCTGCTCGAGCTCGTCGGTGCGCGTCTGCACCTGGCCCTCGACCTCGCTGAGGGCCACGGCCCGCTGCTCAGCCTGCTCGGTGGCCCGACTTCTGAGCTCCACGCGGTCGAGGTCCGGACTCACGTCGACCCCCATCACGGCCCGCTCAGCCGGGTCGATGTCAGCTGCCGTCATGACGCCCGTGACCGGGTCAGCCACCAGCGCAGGCGCCGTCTGGTCGGACCCGCTCCAGCTTCCCATCGCGGCCCCCAAAAGAACCAGTGTTCCGACGATCGCAGGAGAAAAGCGACGCCGCGGTCGCTGTTTCACCCGACGTCGCTGCCCACCTGCGGACGGAGTGCTGTCCGGCGAGGCGGATCGGGGCGTGGAGCGGTCAGCGCTGCGCTGCGGGGCTCGGCGGTTGCCCGAGACGTTGCCAACCCGCACTGCTCCACCACTTCCTTGAACTGCTTGATCACACTGCCGCGATCGCCCGGCTGCGCGACGATTTCGTGCGACTGGCCCGGGCTCCGCTTCTGACTCCGTGACAGTCTAGTGACGGCGGACCAATCGTGGGACCAACTTGGCCAACGACGCCGATGAAACCTCGTGTACGCCGGCCGAGAAGCGTCGCTCGCGTCCGGGATCCTGAGGAGTCAGTCGATCCCGTCCTCCGACGGCGACCGCGCCGATGTGTTCATCGAGATCGAGCTCTCCCTCGCCGTCGCCGGCCCACGGCTACGTCACGGAGGGGTCACCAGGCTGCTTCGAGCACTCCGTCCACCCGCGCCTGGGCCGCGAGGCGGACCGGCGTGTTGTCGGCGCCGTAGCCCGCGTAGCCGCCGTGACGCTGGACCACTTCGAAAAACATCCGCCCGATGCGTCGGGTGTAGAAGTGCGAGAACTCACCCGCGGCGTCGCGGTCGTACAGCAGGCCGAGGTCGCGCAGTCGAGCGATGCGCTTCTTGCCCAGTCCGAACCGGGCCTCGAGGTCGTCGTAGTAGTTGTCGGGCAGGGCCAGAAATCGCATGCCGCGTTCGCGCGCCCGGTGGGCCACGGACTCGATGTCGTCACACAGCAGCGCCACGTGCTCGGGGTAGTCGACGCTGACCACGGGAGCAACGTTGAGCGGCAGCCGCACCCGGCCGTCCGAGGAGCGCATGACGCGGCTCCGCACCAGTCCATGGGGGCTGGCGACCTCGGTGGCGGCGGGCGCCTCGAGCCCGAGGACACTGGTGTAGAACAGCACGGCCTCGTCGTGCTCCTCCCAGGTGTGCACCAGGTTGACGTGGTCGATCGACCAGGACCCGGTGCCGTGCCCGGGGACGGCATGGTCCTCGAAGCCGTGATCGAATTCCGTGACCCAGCCTGGATCGACCGCGACACCGCAGCCTTCTGGCTGTCCGACCAAGAAGACCTCGAGTCCGTTGGGTGCGACGAACGCGGCGAGCCGCTGCTCGTCGGCCTGGGATCGGCGGGAGACCGCCCGCACGCGCAGCGCCTTCGCCCGATCCTCCGCCGTGGCGGGGTCCTGCACCTGGAATCCGACCGCCGCGACGTGGGGCTGCTCGTCGCGGGCATGTTGTTCGTTCAGCACGATGCGAGCACCGCCCGCCGACCACAACCGCACCGCCTTGGTCCGATGCTGTCCGCGAAAGGTCAGGCCGAGCTGGTCCAGCACCTGCTCGACCTCGCCCACGTCCTCGGCACGCACCTCGACGAAGTCGACGCCGCTGGGCGCAACGGCACCAGGTATGCGCTCCACATGGGGGCTGGCCGGTGCGTTCTCACCGAGAAGGCGAGCCGCCTGGTCCTCCAACCAGATCAGGGAGCGCAGGGCGTGCGCGGCGGTGCGTCGGGTGTCGGTCTGGCGGAAGGTGTCGTTGAAGACCTCCAGTGACAGCGGGCCGGTGTAGCCGGCGCGCGCGACGTGCGCCACGAACGCACCGAGGTCGAAGGCGCCCTCGCCGGGGAAGAGCCGGTGGTGGCGACTCCAGGACAGGACGTCCATCGACAGAGCCGGGGCGTCGGCCAGCTGGACGAAGAAGATCTTGTCGCCGGGGATCTGCTCGATCGCCGCAGGATCGTGCCCGCGCGAGAGGATGTGGAAGCTGTCCAAGCACACCCCGACTGCTGGATGGTCGGCAAGCTCGACGATCCGCCACGACCGGCGGTAGTCGTCGACGTAGCGCCCCCAGGCCAGCGCCTCGAACGCGATGCGCACGCCATACGTCGTCGCCAGGTCGCCCAGTCGGCGCAGCTGCTGGGCGGAGACCTCGTCGGAGTCGATGGTCGCCGTCGCGACGTTGCTGCACACCAGCATGGTGTCCATGCCGAGTCGACGCATCACCTCGAACCGGGAGCGGGCACGCCGCAGGTTGTCGTCGAGAGTCGCCTCGTCGACTCCCTCGAAGTCACGGAAGGGCTGATACAGATCCAGGCTCAGTCCGAGTCGTTCGGCGCGCGCCCGCACCTCCTCAGGACTCAGATCGCTGGCGACGAGATCCGGCTCAAAGATCTCGATACCGTCGAAGCCGGCGTCAGCGCAGGCGGCCATCTTCTGCTCGAGGTTGCCGCTGAGACAGACAGTGGCGGTGGATTTTCTCATCGGGGTTCCTCCTGCGTAGTGGTGGCGAGGCTGGCGAGCGCTTGCACGGCGAGCTCGTAGCCGAAGGTGCCGAGCCCGATCACGACGCCCCGGGCGACCGGAGAGACGTACGAGAGGTGACGGAAGTCCTCCCGGGCGTGCACATTGGTCAGGTGGACCTCCACCACCGGTACCTGGGCGCCTGAGATCGCATCGCGTATCGCGACCGACGTGTGGGTCAGCGCGCCAGGGTTGAGTACCGCCCCGACCGATCGGCCCGCAGCGACCTCGCGACCTACCTCCTGCAGCCAGTCGACGAGGTCTCCCTCGTGATTGGACTGACGGGCATCGGCGACCAGACCGTTGGCCGCTGCAGCGCGTTCGCACTGCGCGATGGCGTCGGCGTAGGTCTCGGTTCCGTACACGCCCGGTTCTCGAGTGCCGAGCAGGTTGAGATTTGGCCCCTGCAGCACGTGTACGGTCCTCATGCCGCTCCCCCGGGTGTCGAGGCGCCGACGAGGCCGTGGAAATGCGCGAGCATCCGCTCCCGGTCCGGTTCCATGCCGGTGATCAGGCGGATGCTGTCGACCGCCTGCCCCACCGCCATCAGACCGCCGTCAAGCACGTCGAGACCACGCGCACGTGCCCGACTCACCAGCTCGGTCTCCAGCGGCCGATAGACCACTTCGGCGATCCATGAGCCGACTGCCAGCACCTCGGGAGCAAATGCGGTCCCGGGGTGCTCCTTCATGCCCATCGGCGTCACGTGGACGACGCCGTCGGCACCAGCCAGCACCTCGTCGGCAAGGTCGACTGCGCCCGTCGCCCGAAGTCGTCCCGGGTATCGCTGGACCAACGCCTCGGCCGCCGCCGGGTCGCGGTCGTGCACCACGATGTCGGCGAAGTCCATGGCGACCAGCGAGCACGCGGTCGCCAGGCCAGCGCCGCCGGCGCCCACCTGCAGGACGCTTCCTCGCGGACGGTCGCCCAGGAAGTGATCCAAACCGCTGCGGAAGCCGGTCAGGTCGGTGTTGTGCGCGATGCGCTGGCCACCGCCGAGGAGCACGAGATTGGCAGAACCGACCTGGTCGACTGCGGCACTGCGCTCGTCGACGTGGGTCAGTACGTCCTGCTTGAACGGATGCGTGACGTTGACCGCGTCGTAGCTCTCCTCCTCGAGCCGCTTCAGCAGCGTGTCAAGGCGCAGGTCGGGCTCGTCGAGCAGGTCGATCACGTCGTAGCGATAGTCCAGGCCGAGGTGTTCAGCCTCGCGTCGGTGCATCGGCGGGGTCAGGGACGGATGGACACCGTGGCCCACCAGTCCGACCCGGTAGCCGGTCATGGCGTCCTAGGTGCGAACGCCAACAGGCGGCGCGGATTGTCGATCATCATCAGGTCGATGTCCTTGTGGGAGGCGCCGCGAGCGAGCAGCTGCGGCAGCACGCGACGTGAGAGGTGGTCATGGGTCCACAGCGGCGACACCCGACGACGCCACGACGGCGGGGTCACGCGACTGAAGTAGGCGGTGTCGTGGGAGAGCAGCAGCCGATCGGCGTACCCGTCCTTGAGCAACCGCAGCAGGGTGATGATGCGCGTCTCGTCGTCCTGCACGTGCGCCATGCCGAAACGGTCGAAGGCCGCAAATGCGCCGGTATCCATCAGCTGTCGCAGGTAGTCCAGATCGTCGCTGTCACCACTGTGGCCCACCACGACCCGCTGCGGGTCCACGCCGCGGCCAGTCAGGAGAGCCAGCTGTCCCAAGCCACCGCGCAGCGAGGGGTTGCTGTGGGTCGTAATCGGCACCCCGGTCTGCACGTGCACCTCGGCGGCGGCCTCCATCACCCGCGTCACGTCCGGGGTCAGGCCCGGCGTGTCGCTGACGACCTTCAACATTCCGGCCCGCACGCCCGATCCCCCGATGCCCTCGGTGACGTCGCGCAGGAACATCTGCGGCAAGGGGTCGGGGCCGCCGACCAGTCGGCCCTCCCCGTGGGTGCGGAAGTAGTTCGGCAAGACGGTGTCGGTGTACCAACCGGTGGCGGCGATCAGGTGGATCCGGACCCGAGCCGCGACGCGGGCCACGAGGCCCACGTCGCGTCCCAGTCCCGGCACGGTCAGGTCAACCACCGTGCGCACGCCCTGGTCGAAGAGGTCCTCCAACCCGGCAACCGCGGTCTCGACGGCGGCGTCCTCGTCCCACTCCGGATGTGGATAGTCGCGGTCGAGCTGCGGGTCACGCACGAACAGGTGCTCGTGGGTGAGGGTCGGTCCGAGATCACCGGCTGCCACTGGCCCCCGATAGGTGGGGACAACGACGCCCCGAGCGGCGCCGTCGTCACTCACTGCTCGGCGTCCTTGATGGACTCGTAGACCGCGAGCGAATCAGTGTCGAGGTTGGACCGGAACCAGGCGTCGGCTTGTGTGGCGAAGGCCTCCTGGTCGACGTCATCGACGATCTCGATCGAGTCATCGGCGATCCAGGTCTCGAGGGTCTCCTTCTCGGCGGCCTCGACGCAGCCGGGCATCTGGGCGACGGCCTCGGCGACGGCGTCATCGACGACCCCCTGCTGGTCGGGGGTGAGCTCGTCGTAGACCGGTCCTGCGACGATGAGGTTCGAGTTCTGTGCGTGGTCGGACATGCTGATGTAGTCCTGCACCTCGATCAGGTTGCTTGCGTCGATGTTGACGATCGGGTTCTCCTGACCGTCGACGACGCCCTGCTGCAGGGCGAGGTAGAGCTCCTCGTAGGCGACCTCGGTGGCCTGTGCGCCGAGGGCCTTGGCGTTGGCCAAGAACTGTGGCGAGCCCGGGAACCGCACCCGCAGACCATTGAGGTCGTCTGGCTCACGGATGGGGTCGTTCGCGGTGAACTGGCGCGCTCCGGCCGACCACGCCCCAATGATGGTGCTGCCGGCAGCCTCCTTGAAGTCACTCTTCAGGCCGTCGGCGGCCTCGCTGGCGAAGTAGGTGTCGAGCGCCTCGGCATCGCGGAAGGCGTAGGCGGCGTCGATCACACCGACCGGCTCGTAGACAGCGGCCAGGGCGGAGGCACCTTGGATGTCGATGTCGATGTCGCCGGACTGCACCGAGGCGATGCGATCGGCGTCACCGCCGAGCTGGCTGTCGGGGAAGATCTCCACGCTCAGCCCGGCATCGGCCGCCTCGACCTCTTCCTTGATGACCTCGGCGCCACAGGTGCTCTGCGGCTGGTCCACGGTGTAGCTGTGGGCGAGGGTCAACTCGACCGAGCCGTCCGCAGCGGAGTCGTCTCCGCCGCAGGCAGCCAGGGTGGTGGTCAGCGCCAGGACGGCGCTGACCGCCAAGGTGCGCCGGCGAATCGTGAAGGTCGTGTCCATGGTGTTCCTTTCATCTGGCTCGCCGGTTGGCAAGCCTCGGGGTGGGCTGGATTGAGCAGGGAGGACCAGTGGGGGTGTCACAGACCGAGCTGCGCGGGCAGCCAGGTGACGATCGCGGGGAAGAAGATGATGACCAGACAGACCAGGACCAGTGGGACCAGGAACGGCAGGGACCCCTTGAAGGCCTCGCTGACCGGCACCTTCATGGTGGAGCTGAGGACATACAGCACCGTGCCGACCGGTGGCGTCAGGAGGCCGATCATCAGCGACAGGATCATCAGCACGCCGAGCACGATGGGATCGACGTCGAGACGTCCAGCGATCGGCAGCAGGATCGGCACGACCAGCACCAGGACCGCCGTCGCATCGATGACCGTGCCGAGCACCAGCATCAGTCCGGCGACGAGCAGGAGAAACACCGTGCCGTTGTCGGTGAGCCCGAGGACCAGCTCGGACAGCTGCTGGGGCACCCGCTCACGGGCCAGCACGTAACCCAGCAGGGAGGCCGAGGACACGATCAGCATGATCGCGGCGGTGGTCATCACCGTCTCGGAGAAGATCCGGGGCAGGTCGCGCAGGTGCAGGGTGCGGTAGCCGAAGCCGAGCATCAGCATGTAGAGGGCACCCACCGCGGCGGCCTCGGTGGGGGTGAACAGGCCGCCGAGAATCCCACCGAGGATGATGACCGGCGCCAGGAGCGGGCCCAGCACGCGCTTGCCGGTCTCTCGCACGCGGGACCACTCGAAGCCGGTGACCACGATGTCGGGCTGGCGGCGGACCAGGAAGAACACCACCACGCACAGACCCACGGCCATCAGCAGGGCGGGGATCACCGATGCGGCAAACAGGGCACCGGTCGACACCGCTGCGAGGCCTGCATAGATCACGGCCGGAATGCTCGGCGGCATCACTGGAGCGATGAGCGAGGACGACCCGACGACTCCAAGCCCGAAGCGGCGCGTGTAGCCGTTGCGCTCCATCGTCGGGATCTCGACCTTGCTCAGGGCGGCCGCGTCTGCGACGGCAGAGCCGCTCATCCAGGAGAACCCGAGGCTGACACCGACACTGACGTACCCGAGACCGCCGCGAACCCGACCGAAGAAGGCCAGGGCGAAGTCGAAGAGGCGGTCGGCGATACCAGCACGGTTCGCCATCACGCCCAGGAGGACGAACAGCGGAATGGCGAGCAGCGGGAAGCTGGCGGTGGAGTTCGTGATCAACCGCATCGCCAGGCCGAGCGACTGATCGGTCAGCACGAGATAACCCAGGCCCGGCCCCAGGAACGCAAAGGCCACGGGGACCCGCAGGACGAGCAGCAGGCCGATGGTCAGCAGGAGGAGCAACGTCATGACGCCGCCTTCTCACCGGTGCCGAGGCCATTGACCGGGGTGGCCAGCTGATCGGACTCGTCTGCTCGGGCCACGCCGTGCACCGCGATCAGGCCGGCTGCGACGGCGGAGCGGATGGCGGTGCTGATGAAGCCGATCAACGGGAGCACGTAGATCCACCGCATCGGGATACCGAGCGAGGGTGTGGTCAGGTTGCGCGACTCCTCGATCAACGACAGGCAGGCGAGGGCGAATCCGACGCCACACGCGCAGACCACGAGCATGGCCAAGACGTGGATCGCTCGCAGGACTGACTCGATCCGAATCTGATCCACGATCTGCAGGGCAATATGGCCGTCGCGGGTGACCAGGACGCCAGCGGCCGAGAAGGTCATCCAGACGAGGCAGTAGCGGGCAAGCTCGCCGGTCCAGGTCCAGCCGTCGATCGGCAGGTACCGCTGGCCGGTCTGGGTCAGGATCAGGACGAAGATCATCGCTGCTGCGAGTCCGGCGATGCCGATCTCGAGGGTGGTCAGCACGTGGACCACCCGTCTCGGGCCCAAAGAGCGCTGGCGCGGCTCGGCGCCGCCCTGGTGCTCACCGTCTGTCGTCTGGGGATCCACTGGTGATCTCTTCCTGTTCGGTCCGGAACCGTCCTGTGGGGCGGGTCACATCATCGGTCGATCGTAAGAAGGTTGCCGAAACTGTGGCAAGTGGTTGCCAAAAGTTGCCAATCGTGATCGGATCATGGCGTGAAGCAGTCGACGATCTACGACGTCGCCGAGCGCGCTGGCGTGGCCACCTCCACGGTGTCGCGCGCCTTCGGAGTTCCCGGGCGCGTCAGCGAACGGACCCGGCAGCGCATCCTTGCCGCTGCGAAGGAGATCGGGTATGTCCCCAATCCGCACGCCAGTGCGTTGCAGAGCGGTCGAAAGCGAACGATCGCGATGGTCGTCGCCGACATCACCAACCCCCACTTCTTCGAGCTGATCCGAGGCGCCGAGCAGCGGGCCAAGGCCGCGGGCCACACGATGGTCCTGGTCAACGCCGAGGAGTCGCCGCGCATCGAGATCGAGCAGGTGCGTGGCCTGGTTCGTCAGGTCGACGGCTTCGTTCTCGCCTCGAGCCGGCTCTCTGACCAGGATCTGCTCGGGCTCGCTGCTGATCACGAGATCGTCCTGCTGAGCCGAGAACTTCCCGGGCTCACGAGCGTCACGCTGGACATGGGCTCGGGATGCCGACAGATCCTCGAACACCTCGTCTCGCTAGGGCACACCGAGCTGACGTACTGCGCCGGTCCGACCAACTCGTGGATGGGTGCCGCTCGCTGGTCCGCGTTGCGAGCGGGCGCCGAGGAGCAGGGCATACGCGTCCACCGCGTGGGCCCTTACACGCCCACTGTCGCAAGTGGAGGAGCCGCCGCCGATGCTGCCCTGCGCGCCGGGACGACGGCCCTGGTGGCCCACAACGACCTGCTCGCGATCGGTGTGATGCGCCGCCTAGCAGCGCGAGGGGTCCGGGTGCCCGACGACGTCAGCGTGCTCGGCTTCGACGACATGTTTGCGGCCGACGTCGTGACCCCGGCCCTGACCACCCTCGGTGGGCCGTTCGCCGGCGCGGGCCGACTGGCCGTGGAGCTGCTGCTCGGCAAGCTCTCCGCCGACCGCGGCGCGGACAACCCCGAGCAGACGCGCCTACCGACCGAACTGATGTTGCGCCAGTCCTCGGGGGTCGCTCCGGTCGGCGGTCGCCTCAACCGGTGATGCCGGGCTGAACTGCACCAGCTGCGTCCGTCAGCTCGCGATGCACGTCGTGACGCCAACGACCCCGATGAAAAGGTCGTACGCCGCCCGCAGAGCGCAGTCCGCGTTTGGGATCTTCAGGTGTCAGTCGATCCCTTCGGCCAGGGTTCGCGCCTCGGCCGCCTGGATGTCAGCGGCCCGGCGTTGATACCTGGCGATGAGCGCCAGGTCTTCGGTGGAGTACTCGGCCTGGATCTCGCCGAGGCGGGTCATCATGCCGATGAAGAGCTGACCGATCTTGGCTGCACCCTCCTGCGTGGCGACGATCGCGACCTTGCGTCCGTCACTGGGATGCGGCTCGCGTGTGACGAAACCCTTGGCTTCCAAGCGATCCAGCACATCGCTGATGGAGTTCTTCGCCATGCCGGTGTGCTCAGCGAGATCGCCCACGGAGGGGTGTTCGTGCCTGCGCACGAGCTCCAGCACCTTCTCCTCCGTCGTCCCGAGACCGACGCTCCTGGACAGGTTCGTGTGAAACAGGATCATCGCCGTGCTCAGATGCCGGCCGGACTCGGCCAGGGCTCGAAGCGCCTCGGCCCGAACGGGGTCCTCCTCCGTTGACCAACTCATGGCACGATGCTACCTTTCAATCGTTCGTACGAACGAACTGTCTATTCGACCAGGGATGTTCCATGAAGATTCTCATCGTCGGCGGCGGCATCGCGGGATCGACACTCGCATTCGCCTTGCGCAGAGCCGGTCTCGACCCCATCGTCGCCGAAGCACGCTCAGACGTCGAAGACACCGGGGGTGCGTTCTTGGCCCTCGCTCCCAACGGTGTCAACGGCCTGCTTGCACTCGGGCTCGGTGATGTCGTCGGCGCCGCGGGTGGATTCGAGCTGTCAGGTCTGGACTTCCACAACGCACGCGGACGTCGCATCGCCGAGCTGCCCGGCGAGGATGATCTGCGCGTCTACGGTGCACGCGGCGTCGTCCTCAGGCGGGCACGCTTGCATGCAGCGCTGTCCGCTCGAGCGCAAGAGCACGGTGCCACATTCCTGTTCGGCGCTCGCTTGGTCGAGCTCCGAGCGCGGCAGGACGGCTGGAGCGCAGTCTTCGACGACGGCCGCACCGTGGATGCCGATGTCGTGGTCGGTGCGGACGGGATCTGGTCGGCGGTCAGACGCCTCACCTGGCCTGAAGCGCCGGTGCCGTCCTACACCGGCATCGTGGACTGCGGCGGGTGGGCGCAGGTCCACCTGCCCGACAGCGTCCGCCAGCAGATGTACTTCGGTCACCGGGCGTTCTTCGGCTACGCCGTCAAGGACTCCGTGGCGTACTGGTTCACGAACGTGACACGCGAGGACGAGCCCGCGCGTTCGGAGCTGGACGGCCTCGACCAGGACGCGTGGATCACGACGATCCGCCAGCTGCATGCGCAAGATCCTGACCCCGTGCGTGCCGTGCTGGCGGCGGCGGACGGATCGCTGGGCGCGTGGCCGGTGTACGACATGCCGGAGCTGGCCGCGTGGAACACCTCCAACGTGTGCTTGATCGGGGATGCCGCGCATGCGGTGAGCCCGTCCAGCGGCCAAGGAGCGAGCCTCGCGATCGAGGACGCCGCCGCACTCTCCCGTCACCTGCGCGACGGGCCCGACACTGAGGCAGCGCTGGCCGCCTTCGTGCGTGAGAGGAAGGCACGCGCGGAGAAGATCGTGCGCTTCGGTCGTCAGATCGGCGATCGCAAGGTCGCTTCCGCCGCTGGGAACCTGTTCCGAGACCTCACCCTCGGGCTCTTTCTCCGGATGGGGGCGAAAGCCACCCAGGAGCAGTACGGCTATCGCGTCCCCCACCTGCCGGACCCACCGCACGACACTGCCTCAGGAGTGGGCCGTGCCTGAGGGACCTACCTTCACGACGCGACTGGTCCGGATTGTTCACGTCCTGCTCGTGGCGAGTGCGCTCGTCCACCTGGTGCTCGTGTGCGCACAGCCATTCCTGGCTGGCTGGAGTCTCGACGGCGACGGCGACGCCCTCGATCTGCACGGCATCAATGGTTCGATCATCGTCACGATCTCGATGATCCTGATCCCACTGGGCGTCCTGTGGTGGCGCCCCGGCCGAGGAACTGTCTGGGTACCCACGCTCGCGGTCGTCCTCTTCGCTGCTGAGACGTTGCAGCTCGGCATGGGATACGCCGACATCCTCGTCGTGCACGTCCCGCTCGGCGTCGGCGTCCTCCTCGGCTCGTTCGTCCTCTTGGGTCTGGCTGTCCGAAGCAAGCACCGTGCGAATCGAGAGGCCCAGCCATGAACGACCGTCGTCCTGGATTGGATCGCCGAGCCTTCCTTCGGCTCACCGCCCTGGGAGTCGGCGCTGGAGCGGTCGTCACCCTCACCGGATGCGGCACCTTCGACTCGCGAGGTCCGATCGACACGGTCGGGACGGTCGACTTCCGCAACCGGCTGCGCATTCCTCCGCTCGCCGAGTCCACGCAGCGCGACGGGACCACGGTCTTCAACCTCACCGCCCAGGCAGGGCGCACGGCGATCGTCGCAGCTGGCGAGACCGATACCTGGGGGATCAACGGATCCATGCTCGGCCCGACCCTGCGCGCCCGACGCGGCGAGACGGTGCAGATCAACGTCACCAACGAGCTCGACGAGGCCACCACCTCGCACTGGCACGGCATGCACCTGCCGGCCGCCTTCGACGGTGGATCCCACCAGACGATCCACCCGGGAGACACCTGGTCGCCGTCCTGGACGATCAACCAGCCTGCTGCCACCCTCTGGTACCACCCACACCCGCACGGTCAGACCGAACGGCACATCTACCGCGGTCTCGGCGGCCTGTTCATCCTGGATGACGACGACGAGTCCGCGCTCGACCTCCCCCGCGACTACGGCGTCGACGACATCCCCGTGATCGTCCAGGACAAGACCTTCGACGACCAGGGGCAGCTCGTCGAAACCTCCCGCCGCGACAACGGCATGATCGGCAACACCATCGTTGTCAATGGCACCGCCGGCCCTGTCCTCGACGTCACGGCCCAACGGACCCGGCTGCGGCTGCTCAACGCCTCCACCGCGCGAAGCTACTCCTTCGGATTCTCCGATGATCGCGAGTTCGCCATGATCGCCAGCGATGGCGGACTCCTGCGCGAGCCCACCCGGTTGACTCGCCTCCTGCTCACTCCCGGCGAACGAGCGGAGATCATCGTCGAGATGAGCGCAGGGCACACCACGACGCTGCGCTCCTATCCCCAGGACCTCGGCCTGTCGAGCAGCCGTAGCCGAAGCACGGGCGCCACCGACACGCTCGACATTCTCCTGCTGCAGGCCGGCGGGAGCCTCGCACCGTCAGAGGCCATCCCCTCACGACTCGCGACGATCGACCCGCTCGATGAGTCTTCGGCGGTCGAGACTCGTGAGTTCGAGCTGCGCAACGATCGCATCAACCGCGAGTCGATGGACATGAATCGCATCGACGACGTCGTCACCGTGGACACCACGGAGGTCTGGGAGGTCTGGAACGGCCACCGCCAGCCGCACAACTTCCACGTCCACGACGTCCAGTTTCAGATCCTCAGCATCGACGGCCGGGATCCATCGCCCGAACTGTCCGGGTGGAAGGACACCGTCTACCTGCCTCCGGACGTCCGGCTCAGGCTGATCATGCGATTCACCGAGTACACCGACCCGGCGATGCCCTACATGTACCACTGCCATCTGCTCTGGCATGAGGACCGGGGAATGATGGGCCAGTTCGTCGTCGTCGAACCGGGGCAGGAGCCGGGTCCCATCGACAGTGACCACGACCACTGACGATGAGCACCAGCAGCTGTTCCAGACCCTCACCCCTACCCGGCCGGTCACCGTGGAGGAGCTCGACGCGCTTGCCGCGCGGTCAGATCACGAGATGACCCGGATCACCCCTCCATGGTTCTGTGGTGGATGAGGATGGCGGTGTCCTACGTCGGGTCGGCCCTGCTCGGAGGTCTCGTGCTCGACCGCATGAGCGGTGACTTCGTCCCGGGACTGACCGTCGGCGCTTTCGTAGGTTCGGCCCTGACTCCGTGCGCGTTCCGACTGGTCATGGTGTCCCTGTCCAAGGACGACGTCGGCTCGGTGAAGAGGTTGTGGCAGGAGGCGGGCATCGAGTCGCCCGCCGGAGTGACCATGGCGGCCGCCGAGGCGCGGACGCTGATCGAGGCCCCGGGTACCACCTCGGGGGTCGAGACCAAGGCCGAGCGAGCCTAGGTCGCCGGTCGCCCGTGTCTGTGGCTCAAGTCCCGGACACATCGAGTGGCGGCAGCTGGTCCATTCGAGCTAGTTACGAGCCATTTGCTGCGGTTCGCGGATCTCGGACGGTAGGCGGTCCTAGTCTCCTGAGACCGGTACGTGCACCGCTTGGGCCTCCATTCGTCGTCACGGCTGTCAGTCGGTCAACATCACTACTGGGGGAAGCATGCTGCAAGTCGCACTTCGGCGCGGAGGGCTCCTCGCCGCCATCGTGATCGGGTTGTTGTTCCTGACGACTGCCGCCGGTTCCGCGCATTCTGGCGGGACGGACGCGAATGGCTGTCACGCAGGATCGCAGCCCTACCATTGCCATGGCGGTGGAAGTGGCGGCGGAGGCGGAAGTGGCAGTGGCAGTGGCAGTGGCAGTGGCAACGATCCGGCCCCCTTCGTCGACCCCGGCCCGAGCGCCGAAGAGCGGGCCGAGCTAGCCGAAGCGCAAACCGCGCTGTCTGAGGCCATGGACAGCCACGCCGTCAGCGAACCTCATGCCGCTGAGCTCCGTGACAATGTGGACACGGCGAAACGGACCCTTGAGGAGCAGCGGACCACCTTGGAGGGCGTCAACAGCCAGGCCGACCGCCACCGTGAAGAAGCTGAGAGTCTTCGCGCCGCCGTAATTTCTGAGCGGCAGGACGCTGCACAGCGAGTCGAGCAAGTCCGAGCCGACAACCTTGCCGCCGGGAACGTGCATGATGAGGACACCGCAGGCGCCGTGTTCGCCGCCAGCTTCCTCGCTGGTTTCGTTTTGCTCCCTCTTGCCAGATGGGTCGCCGGATTGGTCAGCCGGTGGCTGATGGTAGTTACGCTCCTGACCGGGACCATCGTCGCGTTCTCGCTTCTCGGACTCTCAGCGTCCCTTGGATCATTGGGGACGCGATTCACTGTCATCGCAATCAGCGGTTTACTGCTGTCCTTCGTCCTGATGTTGGTGCGGGTCTGGTTGCTCGCCGCCGTGCTCCCGAGGAAGTTCGGCATGACTCTGGTCGGCGTGGCGGCTGTCGTGGCAGTTCTAGTCATCGCGGGGATTGCAGGTACTGCCGAACCGGTGCCGCAGCAGGTCGTGCAGGCGGACCAGGCAATGGTTGAGGAAGCCCAGAAGGACCCGAAAGCCGAGGAATTACAGGAAGCACGGACGGCTGACGCAGCAGCAGCGGACCTCCAGGCCGATGTGGACGTCCTGATGAGCGATCTCGAAGACATCTCGGCCACAGTGAAAGAGTTAGAGGCCGACGCAACATCGGCCGACGCGAAGGCGAAGGCTGATCAGGATGCCGTTACCTCTGCTCAGGATGTCCTCGCCTCTCTCGAATAGCTACTACGTCCAAGGAAACTGATCCCCCGAGGCAGCCGCAGGCTGGTCGGCTTGACGACATGATCACCAGCATCCGCTTGCTTATCCAGGACCTCAACGTCAGAGTCGTCAACGCCGTCACCGGCGAACTCCTCCGCGAGCTGACCATCGACCCAACTGCGACGACCAACCCAGAAACCAAAAAGTCCCGAACCCGCTTTCGCAGGTTCGGGACTTTCCCATCTCTTGAGAGATCACCATGGTCGGGCTGACAGGATTTGAACCTGCGACCCCCTGACCCCCAGTCAGGTGCGCTACCAAGCTGCGCCACAGCCCGTGGTGCCGAGACGCGACTCTACCGCAGACGGCTCGGGCGCCCTTCATCGGCCACGGCGTGAGGAAACGCTCAGCCGTCGACGCGGCGGATCAGGCCCTCCTGGGCGACCGTGGCGACCAGGGTGCCGTCGAGTGAGAAGACGCGGGCCGTGCTGAGGCCGCGCGCGCCGGACGCCGAGGGTGAGGTCTGGTCGTAGAGCAACCACTGATCGGCCGCGATGGGCCGGTGAAACCAGATCGTGTGGTCCAGCGACGCGGGCTTGACCCGAGGCGATCCGATCACGACACCATGCGGCACCAGGCTGGCGCCGAGCAGGCTGAGGTCGCTGATGTAGGCGAAGGCGGCGTTGTGCAGGGGGCGCGAGGCCGGCAAGGTTCCGTCGGCCCGGAACCACAGGCGCTGGACGGCTGGCACCAGCGCACGCTGCGGATCGTCTTCGGGGCGGTTGTCACCCACGTAGCGGATGTCGAACGAGGACCACTCACGCTTCCAGCGCTCGGCGGCCTTCTCACCGGTCTGCGCCACGAGATCGCCCAGGGAGATGCTCTCGTCCGGGGAGGGCACCGGGGGCATCGCGTCCTGGTGGTCCCAGCCCGGCTCGTCGACCTGGAACGACGCGGTCATGTAGAAGATGATCTCGCCGTGCTGGCGAGCGGCGACCCGTCGCGTCATGAACGAACGACCGTCGCGGACGTTCTCGACGTCGTAGACGATCGGGATGCTCGGGTCGCCGCCCAGGATGAAGTACACGTGCATCGAGTGCACGAACCGATCGTCCGGGACGGTGTTCTGGGCGGCCATCAGCGCTTGGGCCGCGACCTGGCCCCCGAACACCCGGACCAGATCTGACTGCGCGGGTTGCGATCCGCGATACAGACCTTCCTCGAGCTTCTCGAGGTCGAGCAGATGGACGACTTCGTCAAGTGAGGCAGGCACGGTCGCCAGCCTACTAGTCGTCCTTGTTGTCCTGACGCGCCAAGAATTCCTCGAACTGATCGGCGATCTCCTCGCCGCTCGGCAGCTCCTCCTCGTGGGCCAGCAGGGATTCGGCAGCGCCGCGGGTGAACGCGTCGTACTGCTCCTCGAGACCCTCCAGCAGGCCCTCGCCACCCTGATCGTGGATCTGCTGCTCGATCTCGGCGCGCGTGGCCTCCTGGCGCTTGCGCAGCCCGGAGTCGTCGATCGCCAGACCCGTGCGGTCGGTCAACGCTTGCAGAAGGGCGATGGCGGCGTCGGGGAAATCGATCTGCGCCAGGTAGTGCGGCACGTGCACCACGTAGCCGGCTGCGTCGTGCCCGGCCTCGCCGAGTCGCAGCTCGAGCAACGACTGCGCCGATGACGGCACCGTGACCTCGGCGGACCACAGGTTCTTGCGGTCGACCAGCTCGGGACGGGTGCCGTGCGCCGTGATCATGGGCGGACGCGTGTGCGGCACGCCCATGGGCACCGCGCCGAGCCCGAGCGTCAGCGGGACGCCCAGGTCCTCGATGACCTCGCGCGTCTCGGCGACGAACCGTTCCCACATGAAGTCGGGTTCGGGGCCGGCCAGCAGCAGATAGGGAGTACCACCCGTGTCGCGCTGACGCACGATCTGCAGACGGGGCTGGTCATAGCTGCTGTACTGATCGGCCGAGAAGTTCATCATCGGCCGGCGCGCGCGGTAGTCCAGCAGCGCGTCGATGTCGTACTCGTGCACCACCTCGCCGTCGCCGCTGCTCAACTGGTCGGCCACCATGCGCGAGGCAGCGCCGGCACCGAGGAAGCCGTCGAGGGCATGGATCAACACCGGACCCTCTCCTGCTCCGGGTGTCGCTCGGGGCTCGGCGATGGGATCGGTCTGCTGGCGTTTCTGCGTCCACTTCATCATCGATCACAACCTCTCGTGCACGCGTGATATTCCGGTCGGAGGGTTCAGCAGGTCGGTCAGAGGCGACTGAGCGTGTCGGCAGCGACGGCGTCGGGCGTCAGGCCCAGGCGGGACAGGATCACGTCGCGCTTGGCGTGGTCGAGGAACTCCTGCTCGATCCCGTGCACCGCTACCGGCGTCTCGACACCCGCGGAGCGCATGGCAGCGGTGATCGCAGACCCCACACCGCCGTGCACGCCGTTGTCCTCCAGCGTCACGACCAGTCGATGATCTCCGGCCAGGTCGACGAGCGCCGGGTCGACCGGCTTGACCCACCGCGGATCGACGACGGTCACGTCATGTCCCGCAGCGCGCACCTGTTGGGCCACCTGACAGCCCAGCTGGGCGAAGGCGCCCATCGCGACGACGAGCACGTCGGCCCCGCCGTCACGGGAGAGAACATCGCAGCCACCGACACGATCGATCGCCTCGATGTCCTCGCACACCGCCCCCTTGGGGAACCGCACGACGCTCGGCGCGTCGTCGATCGTCACCGCCTCGCGCAGCAGCTCACGCAACCGGGTGCCGTCGCGCGGCGCGGCCAGGTGCAGGCGCGGCACGATCTGCAGCAGCGACATGTCCCACATGCCGTTGTGACTGGCCCCGTCGTCACCGGTGACACCCGCGCGATCGAGCACGAACGTGACGCCACAACGGTGCAGGGCGGCGTCGAGCAGCACCTGGTCGAACGCGCGGTTGATGAACGTGGCGTAGACCGCGACGATCGGATGAAGGCCACCCATCGCCATGCCTGCCGCGCTGGTCACGGCATGCTGCTCGGCGATGCCGACGTCGAAGACGCGATCGGGGAACTTGTCGGCGAACGCATCCAGGCCCACCGGGTACAGCATGGCTGCGGTGATGCCGACGACATCAGGGCGCTCGTCAGCGATGCGCACGACCTCGTCGCGGAACACCGAGGTCCAGCCCGCCGGTGCCACCGAGATGGCGTCGCCCGTCTCGGGGTCGAACGGCACCGACTGGTGCATCTGGTCGTTCTCGCGCTCGACCGCGATGTCGTAGCCGTGGCCCTTGGTCGTGAGCACGTGCACCAGCACCGGTCCACCGAACCGTTGCGCCTGGGACAGGGCGTGCTCCAGTGCCTCGCGATCGTGGCCGTCGACGGGCCCGATGTACTTGAGCCCGAGGTCCTCGAACATGCCCTGCGGCGCCAGAACGTCCTTGACGCCCTTCTTGATGGCGTGCAGCGCGTCGTAGGCCGCGGGCCCGATGCGTCCACCGCTGTTGAGCCGGTCGCGGATCGCGCTCAGCGTCGGCTCGTAGCGCGGGTTGGTGCGGATCTCGGTCAGCCGGTTGGCCAGCCCGCCCACGGTCGGGGTGTAGGAGCGGCCGTTGTCGTTGACGATCACCACGAGCCGACGATCGTGGTCTGCGGCGATGTTGTTGAGTGCCTCCCAGGCCATGCCGCCGGTCATGGCGCCATCGCCGATGACGGCGACGACGTGATCGTCCTTGCCGAGCAGCTGGTTGGCCTTGGCCATGCCGTCGGCGTAGGAGATGCTCGTCGAGGCGTGCGAGTTCTCGACCCAGTCGTGCTCGGACTCGGCCTGGCTGGGATAGCCGGACAGTCCGCCCTCGGTGCGCAGCGACTCGAAGTCGCCGGCGCGTCCAGTGAGCATCTTGTGCACGTACGACTGGTGGCCGGTGTCCCACACGATGCGGTCTCGCGGCGAGTCGAAGACCCGATGAATGGCGATGCCGAGCTCGACGACGCCGAGGTTAGGGCCCAGGTGGCCACCGTTGGAGGCCACCGAGGTGATCAGCAAGGAGCGGATGTCGGCGGCCAGCTGGGAGAGCTCCTCGTCCTCGAGCATCTGCAGGTCCACCGGCCCGCGCAGGCCCGACAGAACAGTCCTCGGGGTCTCCGCTCGGTCTTCGGCCATGCCCATCAGTCTATCGAGGTCGGTGAACCATGCCCGTTCGTGGGCCCGGTCAGTCGCGGTAGCGGCCGCGAACGTGGATCAGCGGATCGCCGTCGCCCACCTCGGCGTGCTCGACGACCCCCTCCACGAGCAACCGCCACCCGACCTCGCGGGGGTCCGGCTCGAGACGCAGACCGATCCACCCGGCCGACCCCTTCAGCACCGGCCCCCAGTCCGAGTCCGCCCACTCCCCCTGGGTGAACATGCCCCCCGGCGCGGGGGCCGCGCCGGCGAACACCTCGGCGAGGTACCGGTGCGGGCCGCCCAGCAGGTTCAGCACCACCGTCTGCGAACCCTGTCGATCGCGCAGCGCGTCCCAGAAGTCCGAGTCCTCATCGACCAGACCGAGGACACGGGCCGGCTCGCCCTCGGCCACGATCACCGAGGAGATCGTCAGCCCACGACGAGCCGAGCCGTCGCCGGTGGTCCAGACCGTGACCGGTGCCGCCATCCGGCCGCGCAGCTGCCTCAGCGGATCACGATCTCCGTCAGGCGTCGCAAAGGGATGGTCGGTGTGGATGGTCATGACTCGAGGCTACGGTCGCGGCGGGTCCTACGCCATGTCTTCAGGCCTGCTCCAGGCGGCGTCAGGGGCGAGCAGTCTCCCGCTCGATCGTCTCGCGGGTGACCTGCT
Source organism: Aeromicrobium sp. CF3.5 (assembly GCF_051262695.1). Taxonomy (NCBI): domain Bacteria; kingdom Bacillati; phylum Actinomycetota; class Actinomycetes; order Propionibacteriales; family Nocardioidaceae; genus Aeromicrobium; species Aeromicrobium sp. CF3.5. The sequence goes on along the minus strand of NZ_JBIMEZ010000006.1, from coordinate 215,800 downwards.
CGTCGGACTGACCGCGTCGCGGCGTCGGGGCTCCGGCCAGCGGGTTGTCAGCGGTCTGATTGAGCACCGGCACACGATCCTCGATCTCGAACGTGGCGCGGGTGAAGACCGGCGCATCAGGGGTCTGGACCCGACCCAGGCAGCGGAAGTCGGCCGTCATGGAGTCCGGCGTGATGGTGGTGTTGACATAGCCACGCAGGTTGTTCTGGAACTTCAGATGAGGATTCCACTGCAGCCACGGGTGCGCCTGGGCGCCGGTGTCCGCACCGTCGCCCCCGGAGGTGATCGACGAGCAGACCAGCTCGGTGCCGACCGATCGGCTCGTCGGGTCGTCGTAGTCCAGCTTGAGCTCGTCGGCCCAGTGCGCGTGCACGTCGCCGGTCAGCACGACCGGATTGCGCACCCCGGCGTCGACCCACCCCTGAGTGATCCGATCCCGCGAGGCCGCGTAGCCGTCCCATGCGTCCATCGAGACCGACTTCAGCGGGCCGCCATCGGCATCGCGCTGACCGAAGAAGACCTGCTGGCCCAGCAGGTCCCACCGCGCCTGTGAGGATCCGAAGCCGTCGAGCAACCACTTCTCCTGCTCGGCTCCGGTGATCGACCGCTTGGGGTCGACCGCAGCCGGGCAGTCCGCCTTGTACCCGTCGCCGCAGCCCTGGTCGTCGCGGAACTGGCGGGTATCGAGCATGTGCAGGTTCGCCAGCCGGCCCCACTGGACCCGCCGGTACAGCTGCATCTGTGGGCCGCGCGGCACCGAGGTGCGGCGCAGCGGCATGTTCTCGTAGTAGGCCCGGAAGGCGGCCGCGCGGCGAGCGGTGAAGCCGCGCTGGTCCTCAGGGTTCTCCGGCACGTCGGCGGCCCAGTTGTTGTCCACCTCGTGATCGTCGAAGACCACGGCCCACGCCGTGACGGCGTGCGCCTCCTGGAGGTCGGGATCCAGCTTGTACTGGGCCTGCCGCTGGCGGTAGCCGGCCAGGGTCGTGGTCTCAGGTCCGTCGTGGTCACGCACGTTGCCGCCGGGCGCCACGTAGGCGTTGGCCGTGTACTCGTACTGGTAGTCGCCCAGGTGGAGCACCAGGTCTGGACGGTCCTCGGCGAGACGCCGGTAGGCCGTGAAGAAGCCGTGCTCGTACTGGGCGCACGAGACGAACGACATGGCCAGGGACCGGGGCATCTGATCGGGCCGCGGTGCGGTGACCGCCCGTCCGCTGCGCGAGCGGTGGAGCCCACTGGCGAAGCGGTACCAGTACTCCCGGCCGGGCTCCAGACCACGCACCTCCACGTGCAGGGCATGCGCACTGGTGGCGCGGGCAACCGTCGTTCCTCGGCGCACCACACGGCGGAATCGCTCGTCGGTGGCGACCTCCCACCTGACCGGCACCGGCATGCCGGGCATGCCGCCCAGGCCGTCCTCGGCCATCGGCTCGGGTGCGAGACGGGTCCAGATCACGAATCCGTCCGACTCCGGATCTCCGGCGGCCACCCCGAGCGTGAACGGATCGCGACGCAGCCGCATCGCCGACTGCGGTCGAGTGTCGGCGGCATGGGCCGCGGCTGCGGAGCCGAGCGGGACCATCGCTCCAGCACCGACGACGGACGAGTAGGTCAGGAACTGGCGACGTGTGGTGGGCATGGGCTCACTGTGTGTCGATCGAGATGAACCCCACCCGACCTGTACGCGATGTCTGGGCGTCCATCGGACGAAGCGCCGGACACCGTCCTCGGACTGTGCATGCAGCGACCGAGCCGTCATCCACCGAGTCGATCCCGTGCCTGTCCTTGACTTTGTTCGATTCTCGTACTAAATAGGTGTGGTGCCACTCACACCCGATCTCGTGCTGGGCGTCGACTCCTCGACCCAGTCCACCAAGGCCGTGCTGGTCGACGCCGCGACCGGCGCGATCATCCAGAAGGCGTCGGCTCCCCACCCCTCGGGCACCGCCGTCGACCCCCACGCCTGGTTGACCGCGTTCGACACCGCAACCGACCAGATGCTCGACCGGGCCTCGGCCCTGGCCGTGGGCGGACAGCAGCACGGCATGGTCGCGCTCGACGAGCACGACGAGCCGGTCTTCGACGCCCTCCTGTGGAACGACACGCGCTCGGCCGCGGCCGCCGACGATCTCGTCGCCGAGCTGGGCGGTCCGGCGGCGTGTGCCGAGACGATCGGCAGCGTGCTGGTGGCCTCGTTCACCTCGACCAAGCTGCGCTGGTTGCGCGACCACGAGCCCGATGCCGCCGCGCGCGTGCGCCGGGTCCTGCTCCCTCATGACTACGTGTCACGTCACGTCAGTGGCGGCGATCCCTTCACGGACCGGGGCGATGCCTCGGGCACCGGCTACTTCTCGACTCCCTCGGATGTCTGGCGGCCCGATCTGGCCGAGATGGCCCTGGGCCACGCCGTCGAGCTGCCGCGCATCGTCGCGTCGCGCGATGTCGCTGCCACCACCACCTCTGGCCTGGTCATCGGTGCCGGGACCGGCGACAACGCCGCGGCGGCCCTCGGCCTGGACCTGCAGCCGGGCGACGTCGTGCTGTCCATCGGCACCTCAGGCGTCGCCTCGGCCATCAGCAGCGTGCCGGTGGCCGACCCCACCGGTTCGGTCACCGGTTTCGCCGATGCCACCGGCCATTACCTGCCCCTGGTCGCCACGATCAACGCGGCGCGCATCCTCGAGCTGCAGGCACGACTCCTGGGCGTCGACCACGCCGAGCTGGCCCGCCTGGCCCTGGCCGCTCCCCCGGGCGCCCACGGCCTGACGGTGCTGCCCTACTACGACGGCGAGCGCACTCCCAACCGTCCCCAGGCCACCGGAACCTGGGCCGGGCTGACCACCTCGACCACCCGCGAGGACCTCGCTCGCGCCGCCGTGGAGGCACTCCTGTGCTCGTTGGCCGACGCCCTGGATCACCTCGTGGCCGCCAGCGGGCAGCCGGCGCAACGCATCCTGATGGTCGGCGGTGCCGCGCAGAACGCCGCCGTGCAGCAGATCGCCCCCGCCGTGCTCGGCCGACCCGTGATCGTCCCGGAGCCGGGCGAGTACGTGGCGCTCGGAGCGGCACGACAAGCCGCCTGGGCCCTGTCCGGCGCGACCTCTCCCCCGGCGTGGTCGGCCGTCACCTCCCAGACCTTCGAAGCAGAACCCACCCCTGACGTGCGCACCTCCTACGCGCAGCTGCGCCATCAGATCTGACCCACCAGAGAGGCATCACATGACCATTCCCACCCCCGCCCACATGGTTCCGAGTCCCGAGGACAAGTTCTCCTTCGGTCTGTGGACCGTTGCCTACGGCGGACGCGACCCGTTCGGCGAGCCGACTCGCGCCGACATGGATCCGGTCTACGCGCTCGAACGCCTCGCCGGCCTCGGCGCGTATGGCGTCAACTTCCACGACGACGACCTGGTGCCGTTCGGCAGTGACGACAGCACCCGCACCGCGATCATCGAGCGCTGGAAGAAGGGTCTGGCCGAGACCGGCCTGGCCGTCACGACGGCGACCACCAACCTGTTCGGGCACCCGGTGTTCAAGGATGGCGGCTTCACCTCCAACGACCGTGACGTGCGGCGTTTCGCCCTGCGCAAGGTGATGCGCAACATCGACCTCGCCGCTGAGCTGGGCGCCAAGGTGTACGTCTGTTGGGGCGGCCGCGAGGGCGCCGAGTCCGGCGCGGCGAAGGATGTGGCGGCCGCGCTGGACCGCTACCGCGAGGCGTTCGACCTGCTCGGTGAGTTCGTGACCGACAAGGGCTACGACATGACCTTCGCGATCGAGCCGAAGCCCAACGAGCCGCGCGGCGACATCTTGCTGCCCACGATCGGCCACGCCCTTGCCTTCATCGAGACGCTCGACCGGTCCGACCTGGTGGGCGTCAACCCCGAGATCGGCCACGAGGAGATGGCCGGCCTCAACGCCGCGCACGGCTACGCGCAGGCGATGTGGCAGGGCAAGCTGTTCCACATCGACCTCAACGGCCAGAGCGGTCCGCGCTACGACCAGGACTTCCGCTTCGGCGCCGGCAATGCCCGCGGAGCGTTCTGGGTCGTCGACACCCTGCTCGCCGGCGGCTACGACGGCCCGGTGCACTTCGACTTCAAGACGCCGCGCACCGAGGACGACGAGGGCGTCTGGACCGCGGCGAAGGCGTGCATGACCAACTACCTGATCCTGCGTGAGAAGGCACTCGGCTTCCGCGCCGATCCGGATGTGCAGGCCGCGCTCGAGGCCGCCCGCGTCCCCGAGCTGGCCATCGCGACCCTGGCCGAGGGTGAGGGGTGGGCCGATCTGGAGCAGGCCGAGATGGGCGATCCGGACGTCCTCGGCGCCCGCGGCATGGCCTTCGAGCACCTCGACCAGCTCGCGCTGGAGCACCTGTACGGGGTTCGCGGGGCGTGACGACCTCCGGCGGGGTCGAGGAGCTGAGGCGTCGCAACACCGGCCTGGTCCTCACCTCGCTGCGTCACGACGGGCCAGCGACGCGCACCGAGCTGGCCCGTCGCACCGGTCTGGCCAAGGCGACGATCGGCGCGATCGTCGGCTCGCTCGAGCGCGACGACCTGGTGGAGGACACCGACCCGGTCACCGACGCGGGCCCCCTCCCCGTCGGGCGCGGGCGTCCGGGCCGACCCGTCACGCTGACCGGCCGCACCGTCGTCGGCCTGGGTGTCGAGGTCAACGTCGACTACGTCTCGGTCGTCCGGATGGACCTGTCCGGCGAGGTCCGTGAGCACGAGACCGTGGCCGTGCTGGGTCATGCACCGCTCGACGTGATCGAGCAGCTCGTCCGGCACCACGCCGCTCAGGTGCAGGCTGCAGGACATCGGCTCGCCGGTGTGACCGCTGCCGTCCCCGGCCTGGTCGCCGCTGACGCCGCGACGGTGCGTTGGGCGCCCAACCTGCACTGGCGCGATCTGGATCTGGCGGCCGTCCTGCGCAAGGCGGCAGGTGACGACGTCGTGTGCACCATCGACAACGACGCCAACTGCGCGGCGCTGGCCGAGAGTCGGCACGGGGCGGCCACGGGCGCGGCCAACGCCCTGTACCTGACCGGAACGGTGGGCATCGGCGCCGGAATCCTGCACGACGGTGATCTGTTGCGCGGTGCGGCCGGATTTGCCGGAGAGGTCGGGCACCTGCCGTTCGGCGACTCGACCGTCACCTGCGCGTGCGGTCGGGTCGGTTGCTGGGAGACCCACATCGGGCTGCGAGCCATGCTGGCAGCCGTGAACATGCACGAGGAACACACGCCCTGGGAGAGCGCCGTTGCCGTCGCCCAGCAGGCGGGGTCTGATCAGGCGGTTCGAGCAGGTCTGGCCGTGGTCGGGACACGGCTGGGCCGCGGTGTGGCGGCTCTGGCCAGCATCGTCGATCCGGACGTCGTGGTGCTGGGCGGCTACTTCGTGCCGATCGCGCCGTGGTTGCTCCCGACCGCCGAGCAAGCCCTGGAGGACCACCTGCTCTTCGCCGACCTGCACCTGCCCGAGATACGACTCAGCTCGCTGGACCTGCGCGCGGCTGCGATCGGTGCGGCGGAGCAGTCGCTCACAGGCGTCCTGTCCGGAGGGCGCTGAACCGCCACCGGATGCGGGCCGTGTACTGCTCGCCCGGTCCCAGCCGGGCCGATGGCCAGTCCGGATGGTTGGGCGTGTCCGGAGGCAGCTGAGGCTCCAGTGCGACACCGCCCCGGGCGGATCCGGGCGGAAACTCCAGCGTGTGGACCTGGAGTCCCGGTTGGTCCGACCACACGTCGACGCGCGTGTTCGTCCGGGGCGCGCTCAGCTCGGCCGCGTGTCGCATGCCCGCACCGTCGATCACGAAGTTGTGGTCGATCCCGGCGGGAATCGACGTGAGCTTCCGCAGATCGAACCGGGTGTGCTCGACCGGCTCGTGCTCGCCCAGGGGCAGCGCGGCCTCGTCCACCGGCGTGTACTGCTGCGCGAGCACCCTCAGCAGATGGTGGTCGATCGGTCCCGCACCCGCGCCCTCGAGATTGAGGTAGGCGTGATTGGTGAGGTTCACGACGGTGGCTGCGTCAGCGGTGGCCTGCTGGGTCACCTCGAGACCATCGTCGTGGACCGCATAGCGGATCCGGAGGTCGAGGACGCCGGGAAATCCCTGGTCGCCGTCCGGACTGGTCAGCGCGAAGGTGACGGAGTCCGGTCGGTGCTCCACGATCGCGAAGTTTCGTCGATCGAGTCCGTCCGGTCCCCCGTGCAACGTGTTGCCGCGGTCGTTGGTGGCCACCTGCACCGTCTGTCCGTCGAGCTCGAAGCGACCGCCAGCGATGCGATTGGCGTAGCGTCCGATGGTCCCGCCGATGTAGAACGGTGACGTCAGGCGGTCCTCGACGCGGTCGTGTCCCAGGGCGACGTTGCGTCGGCGACCGTCGCCGCAGACGATGTCCAGGCGGTGGATGGCCGCTCCGAGAGTGAGCAGGTCGACGACCGGTCCGGGTTCGGCACCGATACGCACCACCTGCACGTCGCCGTCACCCACGGCCGAGCACCCGCTGCAGGAAGGCGTTGTCGAACGTGCCGGTCGGGTCCCAGCGGTCGACCACGTCGACGAAGGCGTCGAACTGCGGATACGCCGCGCGCAACGCCGCCCGATCGGCGGCGAAGGCCTTGCCCCAGTGCGGGCGAGCCCCGAGCGCCAGCAGCGGTTCCTCGATCACCGGCAGCACGGCGGCGACCTCGTCAGGGAGACGGCGCCACGTGAAGTGCAGGGCCAAGCTGTCACGACCGCCGGCCGGGCTGAGCCACGCTCGGTCGGGCGCGACGCGGCGGATCTCCGCCACGTGCAGCAGTGGCTCGATGCGAGGACCGAGCGACCGCATCGCCTCGATCGCAGCCGTGGCGTTCTCGACGTCGATCAGGTACTCGGACTGGATCTCATCACCGCGTCCGGGCTTGAAGCCGTGCCGGAAGTGCGGCAGTCGATCGTGGGAGCGGCCGATCGAGCCGAGCTGGTCGTTGACGTTGTCCGAGGCGGTCTCGGGCAGCGGGTGCACCGTGCTGATGGCCGCAGTGGCGCCCAGCTCACGCAGGTCGAGGACTGCGGGCTCTCCGATGAGCTCCTTGACCCAGACCTGCCGCACCTCGTCGGAGTCGTAGCGGGTGAACAGACTGACGCTGTAGGCGCTGGACATCACCTCCTCGAGCCGGGGCAGCAGCGCCGCCCAGCGCAGGTTCTCGTGCACCGTCTGGGAGACCTCGAATGCCGGCACGCATCGCTGGGTGACCCGGTGGACGATCCCGAAGGCGCCCAGACCCACCACCACGGCGTCGAAGTCGGCGTCGGCCTCCTCGACGGGACGCAGCTCGCCTGTGGCATCGACCACCTCGAGGGCCACGACGTTCGCCGAGAGCGCCGCATTGCGACTGCCCGATCCGTGGGTCCCGGTCTGGATCGCTCCGGCCACCGAGATGTGCGGCAAGGAGGCGAGATTGGGCAGGGCGAGGTCGTGGCCGTCCAGCGCGAGTGAGAGCTCGGAGTGCGTCAAGCCGGCCGAGCTGGTCACCAGGTGACGCTCGGCGTCGACCTCCAGGTGCCGCGGCATGCGGTCGAGGATCACGTGGACGCCGTCGGTGTCCGCGATCTCGTTGAAGGTGTGACGCGACCCCAACGCCTTGACGCGATCGTGACGGGCCACCACGTCCTGCAGCTCGCCCAGATCGCTCGGGTGGACCTGCTCAGCGGCGTGATACGTGACATTCTGCGACCAGTTCTGCTCCCCCACCTGCTGCTCCCCCACCTGCTGCCCCACTGTCTAGCCCGCCACCGTCTCGTCATGCCGCGCGAGCGCCAGACGCGCGACCGGGTCGGCCAGCAGGTCCGCAAAGGCCAGCTCGGCCGCGCCGAGCAGCACCGAGTCGCCGCCGAGCCCGGGCAGGGTGATCTCCACCATCTGACGCGGCGCGGCCAAGGTCTGCTCGAGGAACGAACCGAGCACGTCCGCCTCGACCAGGGGGTACATGGCACGCAGGTAGCCGCCCAGCACCACGACCCGCGGGTTGAACACGTTGACCAGCCCCGCGAGGCCCCGACCAAGATCTCGAGCCACGGTGCGCAGCGCGGGGGTGGCGGTCTCGATCCCGTCGAGGAACGTGCCCAGCGACGGGATGCGATCGGCCGGGCACTCGACGGCCTCGGCGATCGCGGGGGCACCGATCACCGTCTCCCAGCAGCCGCGCGCACCGCAGTGGCACTCGCGTCCGTCCGGGACGAAGGGCAGGTGGCCGATCTCGCCGGCGTAGCCGCCGGCTCCGGACAGCGGACGCCCGTCGATCACGATGCCGGCACCGACGCCCACCTCGCCGGACAGGTAGACGAGGTCCTGGACGCCCACGCCAGCGCCGCGCACGTGCTCGGCCACGGCACCGAGATCAGCGTCGTTGCCGAGCGTGGGACGCTCACGCAGGTCGAGACTTCGCTGCAGGAGCTCGCCGAAGGGCAGATCTCGCCATCCGAGGTTCGGTGCCAACCGGACCCGGCCGTCCTCCGCGCGGATGATGCCCGGGATTCCCGCAGCCACTCCCACGAGCGTGGCACCGGGGGGGACGTCGCGCACCACGTCACGCACCAGGTCCGCGATGCGTGCTGCGGTCGCCTCGGGGTCATGGCCGGGCAGGATCGATCCCGTGGCACGAGCCTGGACGACTCCGCCAAGACCCACCCGCGCCACCGCCAGGCCGTCGACGCGCACGTCGATCGCGAGCACGAACGGCAGGTGACCGACGATCACGTCCGTCGACGGGCGCCCGGCCCCCGTCCGCGTGCCCTCGCTCTTGACCTGTCGGGCGAGTCCCAGCTCCTCGAGAGCCGCCACGAGACCGCCGATGGTGCTGCGGTTCAGACCCATCAGCTCGGTCAGCTCCGAGCGCGAGATGCGCCCGGCGCGATGCACGTGGCCCAGCAACGTGCCCAGATTGTGCCGGCGGACGAACTCCTGATTGGTGCCGGCTCCCGAGCCCCCCACCGCCCCGGTCATGGCTAGACGCCTGAGGCGGATCGACGCCGGCGAGAGATCGCGTCGACGCTGGCAGCCAGGAGCAGCACACCTCCAGTGACGAGGAAGTTGATGTAGGCCGACTGGTTGAGCAGACCCAGACCGTTGGCGATCGTGGCGATGACGAGGCCACCGATGACCGCGTGGATCGCCTTGCCCCGGCCGCCGAACAGGCTGGTCCCGCCGATGACGGCGGCTCCCACGGCGTAGAGCAGCGTGTTGCTGCCTCCGGACGACGTGGAGACCTTGCCCAGGTTGGAGGCCGCGATGATGCCACTGAGGCCCGCCATGCTCGATCCGAAGACGAACACCGAGATGCGGATGCGATTGACGTTGATTCCGGCACGACGTGCTGCCTCGGGATTTCCGCCCACGGCGTAGACGTGACGACCGTACGTGGTGCGGCCCAGGACGAACGTCCAGAAGATCAGCAGGAGCACGACCACCGGGAGCACGTAGGGAATGCCCTCGATGACGAAACCCGGGTTGGGCGCACGGTTGACGTTGAGCACGTAGGTGACCACCAGCAGCACGACGGCAAGAGCGACGATCTGCAAGATGACGATGACCAGAGGCGAGCGCTGCAGGTTCTCCGCGACCTTGCGACGGTGGTTCATCAGGCTCACCACGGCGAAGCCCACGATCACCACGGCGGCCAGGATCCAGCCGGCCGTGACACTGAGGGTGCTCTTCGTGATGCCGGCGATGACCGGATCGTTGACTCGCACCGAGCCGCCCTGCCCGATCAGCTTCAGCGTGACTCCCTGCAGACCGAGGAAGAACGCCAGCGTCACCACGAACGAGGGGATGCCCAGCTTGGCCACCAGGAGGCCGATCACCAGACCGATCACAGCACCGGTGACGAGCGCAGCGATGACCGCGATGTACCAGGGCTGATCGTGCTTGGCGATCATCAGACCCATCACGCAGGCCGCGACGCCACCTGCAACGCCAGCCGACAGGTCGATGTCACCCAGCAGGAGGACCAGGACCAGCCCCATCGCCAGCACGATGATGGCGCCGGCCTGGGTGATCAGGTTGGCCATGTTCAGTGCCGACAGGAAGCGGTCGTTGGCGAGTCCGAACACGATGAACAGGACCACGAGGCCGAGCACGGCGGGCAGGGTGCCCATGTCGCCGCCGCGCACACGGCCGACGTAGGCGCGGATCGCCTCGCCGAAGGTGTTGTTCTGGACACGATCGGAGTCAAAGCCGGAGTCGTCGGGCGAGGCCGCCTCGGCCTTGGTGTCGATGTCAGTCATGTGAAAGTCTTTCGCGTCAGACCGCGGGGGCGGACGGGGAGCTGGACAGGTCGAGGTCGGCGCAGGTGCCCGTGGTGATGAGCTCGACGACCTGGCGTGAATTGACGTCCTTGACCGAGACATCGGCCGCGACGTGGCCGAGGTAGAGCGCCGTGATGCGGTCAGCGACCTGGAACACGTCGGTGAGGTTGTGCGAGATCAGCAGGACGCCGACGCCCGAGTCGGCGAGTCGGCGCACCAGCTCCAGCACCTGGGCGGTCTGCGCGACTCCGAGCGCGGCGGTCGGCTCGTCGAGCAGCACGACACGCGAGTTCCACAGTGCCGACTTGGCGATCGCGACGGTCTGGCGCTGTCCGCCGGACAGGCTCGACACGCTCTGACGGACCGACTTGACGGTGCGTACCGACAAGGACGCCAAGACTTCGCGAGCCTTGCGCTCCATCGTCGTCTCGTCGAGGAAGGGGCCCTTGCGCATCTCACGACCGAGGAACATGTTCTCGACGATGTCGAGGTTCTCGCACAGGGCGAGATCCTGGTAGACGACCTCGATGCCGAGCGACGAGGCGTCCTTCGGCCCGGTGACCGACACCGCCTTGCCGTCGAAGAGGTACTCGCCGTCGTCGGCGGGGTAGATTCCCGCGATCGCCTTGACGAGCGTGGACTTGCCGGCACCGTTGTCGCCCACGAGGGCGGTCACCTGACCGGCATAGATGCTGAGGTCGACGTCATGCAGCACGTGCGCCACGCCGAAGCTCTTGTTGGCGCGTCGCAGCGCGAGGATGGGTGAGTCGCTCATCGGGCGATCCTTCCGAGACAGGTCAGGGTGGTGGGCACAGCAGTGGGGTGTGGCCCCCCGTGGACCGGGAAGCCACACCCCGGGGTACTACTGGACGCCGGCTTCCTCGCAGAACTGTGCGAAGTCGGCGGTGCAGATGTCCGATGCCTTCAGGTCGCCGGCATCGACGACCGCCTGGACGTTGGACTTGTCGATCAGGACCGGATCGAGCAGGATCGCCGGCACGTCGCGGCCGCCGTCCTCATCGGTGACCGAACCGGTGGCCTCGGGCTCGTCGCCCTTGACCATGGCGATGGCGGTCTCGGCCAGGGCCTCGGCCTGGCCGTTGGCCGACTTCTGGATCGTCATGCACTGGTCGCCGGAGAGGATGTTCTGCAGCCCCTCCACGGACGCGTCCTGACCGGTGACGGGGACCTCGCCGGCCTGACCGTTCTTGTCCAGGATGGAGATGACCGCACCCGCGAGACCGTCGTTGGCCGCGTAGACGCCGTCGACCTGACCGTCGACCTTGGTGTACAGCTGCTCGAAGATCGTGACGGCCTGCTCGTTGTCCCAGTCGGGAACGGCCTGCTCGCCGACGTTGGTGTAGTCGCTGACCTCGTCCAGCACGCTGTGCGCGCCTTCAGAGAACAAGGTGGCGTTGTTGTCGGTCGGCGAACCATTGAGGTAGATGACGTTCGAGGCCTCGTCGCCCAGGCACTGCTGGAGGCCCTCGCCCTGCAGCGCGCCGACCTTGGAGTTGTCGTAGGAGATGTAGACGTCGGCCGAGCCACCGAGCGTGAGGCGGTCGTAGTCGATGGTCTTGACGCCCTGGCTCTTGGCCTTCTCCTGGATGGCCGCACCGGAGTCGGAGTCGAGGTTGACGATCGCGAGGACGGTGACGCCATCGGTGATCATGCTGTCGGCAATGGTCTGCATCGTCTCGGCGCTGCCTTCAGCGTTCTGAACGGTGTACTCGACGTTGGCGGCCTTGAACGCCTTCTCCAGGGCCGGCTTGTCGGCGCTCTCCCACCGCACCGATGACTTCGTGTCGGGCAGGATGACGCCGATCTTGCCCTCGGCCGCGTCTCCGCCGTCGCCTCCGCCCGAGTCGCTGCCGCAGGCGCTGAGTGCGAGCGTCGCGCCCATGACTGCTGCGAGTGCCAGATTACGAGTCCGCTTCACACGAACCGCCTCCTTCATGTTGCTCCGATGCGTCACGCGATGGACATATAGATGTCATCGCCACGCAATTGTTGTTTGGAACAACGTAATAGGTGAGGGGGGTCACGTCCAGCACTTTGCACCACCAGAGGCAGACATTTTTCACCGCACGCGCGAAGACGCCCCACCGATGGTCGGTGGGGCGTCCTCTCGCGGGTCAGATCACAGCAGGCTGCGCAGCACGTACGGCATGATGCCGCCGTTGCGGTAGTAGCTCGCCTCGCCGGGAGTGTCGATGCGCACGTCGGCGTCGAACTCGATGTCAGCCCCCGCCTCCGAGGTGGCCTTGACGTGCACCGTCTTGGGCGTGGTGCCCTCGTTCAGCGCCTCGATGCCGGTGAACTCGAAGGTCTCCTCACCGGTCAGGCCGAGGGACTCGGCCGACTCGCCCTGGGGGTACTGCAGGGGCAGGACACCCATGCCGATCAGGTTCGAGCGGTGGATCCGCTCGTACGACTCGGCGATGACGACCCGCACGCCCAGCAGGGCCGTGCCCTTGGCCGCCCAGTCGCGCGACGAGCCGGAGCCGTACTCCTTGCCCGACAGCACGACCAGCGGGACGCCGGCCTCGATGTACTTCTCGGAGGCCTCGAAGACCGAGGTCACCTCGCCGTCGCCGAGCAGATCGCGCGTGAAGCCGCCCTCGGTTCCCGGCGCCAGCTGGTTGCGCAGGCGGATGTTGGCGAAGGTGCCGCGGATCATCACCTCGTGGTTGCCACGACGTGAGCCGTAGGAGTTGAAGTCGCGCGGCTCGATGCCGTGCTCGGACAGGTAGGTACCTGCCGGGCTGTCCTTCTTGATCGCACCCGCCGGCGAGATGTGGTCGGTGGTGACCGAGTCGCCGAGCTTGAGCAGCACGCGGGCACCGTGCACGTCGGTGACCGGGTCGGGCTCCAGGCCCATGCCGTCGAAGTACGGCGCCTTGCGCACGTAGGTGGAGTCTTCGTCCCACTCGAAGATGTCACCCTCGGGCGTCGGCAGGTTCTTCCAGCGATCGTCACCGGCGAACACGTCGGCGTACTCGCGCGTGAAGGTGTCCGAGTCGATCGAGGCGGCAATGACGTCCTCGACCTCTGCGGGCGACGGCCAGATGTCCGCCATGTACACGTCGTTGCCGTCGGCGTCGGTGCCCAACGGGTCGTTGAACAGGTCGACGTCCATCGAGCCGGCCAGCGCGTAGGCAATGACCAGCGGCGGGGAGGCCAGGTAGTTCATCTTGATGTCGGGATTGATCCGACCCTCGAAGTTGCGGTTGCCCGACAGCACGGCAGTGACCGCGAGATCACCGTCGTTGACCGCCTTGCTGACCTCGGGGATCAACGGACCGGAGTTGCCGATGCACGTGGTGCAGCCGTAGCCGACGAGGTTGAAGCCGAGCTTGTCGAGGTAGACGTTGAGCCCGGACTTCTCGTAGTACTCGGTGACCACCTTGGATCCGGGCGCCAGCGTGGTCTTGACCCACGGCTTGCGCTGCAGACCCAGCTCGACGGCCTTCTTGGCCAGCAGGCCCGCGCCGATCATCACCGACGGGTTCGAGGTGTTGGTGCACGACGTGATCGCCGCGATGGTGACCGCTCCGTGGTCGAGGTCGAACTCGCTGCCGTCCTCGAGGGTGACCTTCTGCGGGTTGGAGGGGCGGCCACCATCAGCCGGGGCACACGTCAGGTAGTCGCGCGGAGGTGTCTGTCCGTCTGCGGTCGCGTTCGAGGGCGGGTCGGAGGCGGGGAAGGATTCCTCGAGCGATTCGTCCCACTCGCCCGAGGCTGCCTCGGCGTCGTCCTCGACGTAGGCGGACAGCGCGCCTCGGAAGCTCTGCTTGGCGTCGGTCAGCGCCACACGATCCTGCGGACGCTTCGGCCCGGCGATCGAGGGGACCACGTCGGCGAGGTCGAGCTCGAGTCGTTCGGAGAAGCGCGGCTCCTGCTGCGGGTCGTGCCACAGACCCTGCGCCTTGGCGTACTCCTCGACCAGAGCGATGTGCTCCTCGGTGCGACCCGTGAGTCGCAGGTACTTGGAGGTCTCCTCATCGATCGGGAAGACCGCGATGGTCGAGCCGTACTCGGGGCTCATGTTGCCGATCGTGGCGCGGTTGGCCAGCGGCACGGCACTGACGCCGGGGCCGTAGAACTCCACGAACTTGCCCACGACGCCGTGCTGACGCAGCTGCTCGGTGATCGTGAGGACGAGATCCGTCGCGGTGGCGCCCTGCGGGAGCTCGCCGGTGAGCTTGAATCCCACGACACGCGGGATCAGCATGCTGATCGGCTGGCCGAGCATGGCGGCCTCGGCCTCGATGCCACCCACACCCCAGCCCACGACACCCAGGCCGTTGACCATGGTGGTGTGCGAGTCGGTGCCGACGCAGGAGTCGGGGTACACGACGCCGTCCTTGTCGAACACGACGCGCGCCAGCTTCTCGATGTTGACCTGGTGCACGATGCCGGTGCCGGGCGGGACGACCTTGAAGTCGTCGAAGGCACCCTGGCCCCAGCGCAGGAACTTGTAGCGCTCGCCGTTGCGCTCGTACTCGATCTCGACGTTGCGCTCGAAGGCGCCCGGCGTGCCGAAGACATCGGCGATCACCGAGTGGTCGATGACCATCTCGGCCGGTGCCAGGGGGTTGATCTTGCTCGGGTCTCCCCCGAGATCGACCATGGCCTCGCGCATCGTGGCGAGGTCTACGACGCACGGCACGCCCGTGAAGTCCTGCATGATGACGCGCGCGGGCGTGAACTGGATCTCGGTGTCCGGGTCGGCGTCGGCATCCCAGCCGGCGACCGCCTTGATGTCATCGGCGGTGATGTTCGATCCGTCCTCGGTGCGCAGCAGCGCCTCGAGCAGGACCTTGAGGCTGAACGGAAGACTGTCGACATCGAGTCCGTCACCGCTCACCGCCCCGAGTCGGTAGTAGTCGTAGGACGCGTCACCGACGGTGAGGGTGTCGCGGGAACTGAAGCTGTCGACGGCCATGTGGGTCTCCTTCGCGGTCTGTTCCCATCCTGCCTGCAGACGGCGTCAGCCTGCGTGATGAGGTCTGCCTAACCTGAGACGGGGAACGTTTCTCTTGATATCAAGATACATGGCATCAAGAGAAAGATATCGCGAAGTCGGGTCAACGCATCTCCTTCACGAACGCCATGACCTTGCGGCCATCGCGCACTCGGTCCTCCCACGTGACGCCCAGCCCGATGAACATCGCGCTCACGATCGAGATGATCAACACCCGGGGAGCTGCGTTCGCGTACGGCCCGATGTTGAACACCAGCACCAGGGCCGCGACGCCGACACCCAGCAGGAACGGGGCCTGACGCCCCAGGCGAGCCCCCACTGCCAGCGTGACAGTGGCCGCCAGGCCGAGCAGGAGGGCACGCAGGCCCGTCGGGTCGGCCAGTGCCTGCGGCAGGCTCGGCAGCAGCCCGAGCACGAGGCCGGGACCCAGCGCCACCCAGGAGCTCGTGGACGGAGTGCGGCGCAGCAGCAGGACTCCCCCGCCGAGCGCGATCGCCGCCAGCGGCAGCGTGTAGGCCTCGACGAATCCGAAGCCACTGTCCACGATCAGCAGGACGTAGGCGACGACGAACGCGGCGATGCCGGGCCACACGTACCAGCGACGATCCACCGTGGCTGCTGCGATCGCGCACGCGGTGACGCCGATGATCGTGAACCCGATCGAGGCGATCAGCGAGGAGTCGGGCGCCACGGCCGACACGGTCAGGGCGGCGGCCGCACCGCCCTCCAGATACGGACGGACAGCCTCCGGGGCACGGGTGGCCGCGACCAGGACCAGCGACGAGCCCACCACAGCGACGAGCGAGGACGTGGCCTGCAACCCGTTCGCGGCCGCGACGCCAACGGCCAGACCGCCGGCGAGCAGGGGTCCGACCAGCGCTGCCAGACAGCGGCCCAAGACCTTCAGAGAGGGCGGCACCAGGGGCACCCGCAGCGCCTCGGGGCCGGCAACGACAGCACCTGCACCCAGAGCGACGACGATCCAGGTCGCCGCCATGACCGGCTGGGCCGCCACGGAGACACCCAGCGCCACGAGGCTCGCGGCAGCGGCCACCCAGAACACGTCCGGCCACACCACCCGCGGCGCGCGACGTCGCAGGGACACCGCGACAGCGATCGCCGCCGTCGCCACCAGCTCCAGAGCCAGCACCCAGGACGGTGGGTCGAAGGCCAGCACCGATCCGAGAACTCCGATCGCGATCACCGAGGCCATCGCAGCGGCGTGCACGCGGCCCGCCGGCTTTCCGAGCCAGCGCAGAGCTGACCACGCCGCCACGGCGAGAGCAACCGCGACGATGATGGTCGCGACCGGGTCGTACTCCCCCACCCAGGTGCCGACCTGCACCGTCGACCCCAGCTCGCCGAAGCGGTCGAAGGCCTCGCCGATCACGTGAAGCACGTCGGCGAGCCACCAGACGGCGAGGCTCAACACGAAGAGGCCGCCGACGCCGGCCCCCCACCGGAGGCCGAGCAGCCACGGTCCCGTGCCCAGCGACCCCAGCCAGGCGACCAGCGCGACGAGCACGGCCACGGCGATCCATCCGCCTTCGGGCGTCCAGGCCTCTCCAGAGGGCAGCGTCACGAGCAGGCTGAGGCCCACGACAGCCACGGCCGTCATCGCGAGGCGCGCCAGGGGTACGGTCGCCGCGACCACGAGCGCGGCGAGCGACATCAACAGCAGCGGCACTCCGCGTCCGTCGGTCAGCAGTGCATCCAGCGAAGGGTGCTCGGCCGCCTCCTGCACGGCGAGCACCGCCGCGATCGCGAACCAGACCGCGACGACGAGGCGAGCACCCCAGGCGATCACGGTGCTGCCGCTGAAGCGCAGGACCAGTCCCAGAACGCCGCTCACGACCAGGGCGATGAAGGCGTGCCAGAAATCTTGCAGGTCACCGATCGTCGCCGCGCCCGAACCGGCCAGCACGATGCCGGCCGCCGCGGCGACGGCGGCCGTGATGAGGTCAGCCTCTAGCCAGGTGCGGGACCCACGGACCACCACGGCACCAGCCACGGCGATCACGACCCCGGTGGCGGCCACGAACCACGGCCACGGAACGGTGTCGAGACCGAACAGTCCTTCGCCGCGGGCACCGAGCAGATCCACGGCCAGCAGGGTCAGCGCCACCGCCCACAGCGCTTCGGCCGACGAGCGCAACGGACGCCGAGTCACCCACACCGCGGCAGCCGTGATCGCTGCGGTCGAGGCCGCGAGCACGAGTGCCTTGCCGACCAGTCCGATCGAGTCCCACGATCGGGACACGAAGATGATCGCTGCAACCACGAGCCCGATCGCGCCGAGACCCAGCAGCACCGTGCCCACCGACCACGAGCGCTGACGTGCGGGCGCGGGCTCCAGCGGGGGCGACACGGGCAAGGGTGCGGTGGCCTGGACCGTGGGAGGTGCTCCGGGGTATCGGGGAAGGTCGCTGGTCACCGGTTGCGGGAGCGGATCGGTGTACTCAGGTGCCGGCGGTCGCTGGGGCTGGGCGGGTGGCTGGGGCTGGGCCGGACCCGGGGGTTGGGGAGCCGGTGGTCCGACATGAGCGGCGTCGCGCCGGCTCGTGGCGGCCGTCAGCAGCGCGTCGGCGTGCAGCAGCGTCTGCCACAGCTCGCGGACCTGCGGATCGCGAAGGTCCAGTCCGCACGTCGAGCACACCGAGGTGCCCTCGATCGGCCCGCGACAGTCCGGACACACGTGTGGATCCGCGAAAGCCATGCGCATACTGTGGCGGCCGGCGTCACTGGCGTGCAAGCACCTCGCTCAGATGTCGCGGCGATTCAGCACGGCGACGCACTCCACGTGATGGGTCATCGGGAACAGGGCGAAGGCACGCACGGAGTCGAGATCGTAGCCGCGCTCGCCGAAGGTGGCGAGGTCGCGAGCGAGCGCGGCGGGATCGCACGCCACGTACACGATGCGTCGCGGTCGGAGGTCCGCGATCGCCTGCACCGCGTTCTTGGCGCCCACGCGGGGCGGATCCAGCACCACGAGGTCGACCGTGTCGGGCATCGTGTCGGCCTGCAGAGCACGTTCGGTGGTGTCGCGGATCAGATGCACCGAGGCCCGCTCGTGCAGATTGCGTCGAGCGTCGCGGTGTCCACCAGGGTCGGCCTCCACGCTGATGACCTGTCCCTCGTCACCGACCGCGTCGGCGAGGAATGCGGTGAACAGTCCCACCCCCGCGTACAGGTCGAGCGCCGTCTCACCGGGACGTGCGTCGGCTCCGTCCATCACAGCCTCGACGAGGGTCCGCGCAGCATGCGGGTGCACCTGCCAGAAACCGGACCCGGTGACCCGGAAGTCGTGATCGAGCACCCGCTCGGTCAGGTGGCTGCGACCGCCCCGCACCGTGCCATCGCGGGCCACGACCCCGTCGACGACAGCTTCGAGCTCGTCCCCGATCGACGCATCCGTGACGAGTAGCCGTTCGCCGGTGGACGAGATGATCGTCTCGACCGAGTCGGCGTCCCAGTGTTGGATGGTCGGGTCCGGCAGGTCGGGATGTGCGATGGGACAGGACTCGACTGCGACGACGTCGTGGGACCGGTGGCGCCGCAATCCGGGGCGTCCGTCAGGAGTGACGGCCCACGTCATGCGGGTGCGCCAGCCGAGCGTCGGCTCGATCGCCTCGACCGTTCCCTGCCACGCGATGCCAGCGAGTCGATCGAGCTGCTCGCGCACCACGTCGGTGAGCAGCGCGAGCTGACCATCGATGCTGACGTGCTGGAAGTCGCAACCGCCACAGATCCCGGCCAGGGCGCAAGGCGGCTCGACGCGCTCCGGGGCAGCCTGCAGCACCTCGACGGCATCGGCCCGCGCGAATCGCTTGTTCGACTCAGTGACTCGGATCCGCACCAACTCACCCGGCAGTGCGTGCCGCACGAACACGACCTGCCCATCGAGACGCGCCACGCAGTGCCCCCCATGCGCCACAGGACCCACCTCGACAACGGGACCATCACTCGCAAGCATGGGCCGAGCGTAGCGAGGCAAGCGCCCGGGCGAAGCCCGGCAGCGGTGAGGAACGAACCGCTGGAGCGGCGACGAAGGAGCCGCGCGCTCTACTCATCGCCGCGCCGAACGTCTCCGGGGGCGGTTCGCTGCTCGGCGAGGCGCTTGCGGGCGATGCCGGCCGATTCGAGCTGGTACGGAACGCTGGTGACGACGACGCCCGGCATGAACAACAGGCGGCTCTTGAGCCGCAGCGCGGTCTGGTTGTGCAGGATCTGCTCCCACCAGCGCCCGACGACGTACTCGGGGATGTAGACCATGACGATGTCGCGGGGGCTGGCGCGGCGCAGCTCCTTGACGTACCGGATCACCGGTCGCACCAGCTCGCGGTACGGCGAGCTGACCACCGTGAGCGGGACGGGGATGTCCAGCGCCTCCCACTGCTCGGTCATCGCGCGGGTGTCGTCGGGATCGAGCTCGACGGTCAGTGCCTCGAGCCTGCTGGGATTGGAGACGCGGGCGTAGGCGAGGGCCCGCATGGCGGGCTTGTGCAGACGACCGACCAGCACGATGGCGTGCACGCGACTGGGCAGCGTCACGTCGGTGTCGTCGACGGCCAGCTCGTCGCTGACACGGGCGTAGTGACGGCCGATGGCCCGCATGAGCATGAAGATACCGATCATCGCCACGATGGCGATCCAGGCTCCGGCGAGGAACTTGGTGATGAGCACGACGACCAGCACCGACGCGGTCATCGCGAGTCCGACCGAGTTCACGATGCGCGAGCGGACCATCTGACGACGCTTCTGCGGATCGGTCTCGGATCTGAGGTGACGGTTCCAGTGCTTGATCATGCCCAGCTGGCTGAGGGTGAACGAGACGAAGACCCCGACGATGTACAGCTGGATCAGCCGAGTGACCTCGGCGTCGAACGCCTGGATGAGCACGATCGCCGTGACGGCCAGGACGATGATGCCGTTGCTGAAGGCCAGACGGTCGCCGCGGGTGTCGAGCTGGCGCGGAAGGAATCCGTCGCGAGCCAGGATCGATCCGAGCACCGGGAATCCGTTGAAGGCAGTGTTGGCGGCGAGGATCAGGATGAGTCCGGTGACGGCGATGGTGAAGTAGAACAGCGGAGTGAAGTCGCTGTAGAGCGTCTTGGCGAGCTGACCGATGACGGTGTCCTGCTGGTAGCTGTCACCGACCGGCCGTCCGTCGGCGAGCAACTGGGTGGCGGGATCCTCGACGTAGCGCAGCTTCATCAGGTCGGCCAGCACGATGATGCTCATCAGCATCGTGATCGACAATCCGCCGAGCATGGCCAACGTGGTGGCGGCATTGCGGCTCTTGGGCTTGGTGAAGGCCGGCACCCCGTTGCTGATCGCCTCGACGCCGGTCAACGCCGCACAGCCCGAGGAGAACGCCCGTGCCAGCAGGAAGACCATCGCGATGCCGGTGAGACCGTTCTCGAACTGCTCCTGCGGCGCGATCTCGAAACCGGCACTGGGCACCTCGGGCAGGTCGCCGAACAGGTAGCGCCCGAACCCCCACACGCCCATCATCACGATCGCGATCATGAACAGGTAGGTCGGCACGGCGAAGGCCTTGCCCGACTCCTTGGCCCCCCGCAGGTTCATCGCCATCAGCAGCAGCACCAGCACCGATGCTGCCGTGGCCTCGTGGCCCGCCAGCCAGGGCAGCGCCGAGGCCGCGTTCTGCACGCCCGAGGAGACCGAGACCGCCACGGTGAGCACGTAGTCGACCAGGAGGGCGCTGCCGACCGTCAGACCGGCGGTCGGTCCCAGGTTCTTGGTGGCGACCTCGTAGTCGCCACCACCACTGGGGTAGGCGTGGACGTTCTGGCGGTAGGAGGCGATCACGATCGCGAGCACCAGTGCCACGGCGATGCCGATCTGCCAGTTGAACGTGTAGGCCGACAGGCCACCGATCGACAGGGTCAGGAAGATCTCGTCCGGCGCGTAGGCCACCGAGGAGAGTGCATCGCTGGCGAACACCGGCAGCGCGATGCGCTTGGGCAGCAGCGTCTCGCCCAGCTGGGTGCTGCGCAGCTTGCGGCCGACGATCGCTCGTTTGGTAACACCGGAGATTCCCACGCCGGTGATCGTAGACCCGTCCCACCTCTGGTGGTGAAGCGAATCGCATCTGGCGCGTGGCCGATCTCCCGCCCGTGTAGCGTCACACCGTGCACATCGTGATCATGGGCTGCGGGCGCGTGGGCGCCACGCTGACGCGCAGTCTCGAGGACCGCGGCCACACCACCGCCGTGATCGACTCCAACCCAGACGCCTTCCGCCGGCTCGGCCCCAGCTTCGGCGGCATCACCGTCACCGGCATGGGGTTCGACCGCACCGTCCTGCAGAACGCGGGCATCGAGCGTGCCGACGCCTTCGCCGCGGTCTCCAGCGGGGACAACTCCAACATCATCGCGGCCCGCGTCGCCCGCGAGCAGTTCAAGGTCGAGAACGTGGTCGCCCGCATCTACGACCCGGGCCGCGCCGAGGTCTACGAACGGCTCGGCATTCCCACGGTGGCCACGGTGCCCTGGGCCGCTGACCAGGTGCTGCGCCGCCTGGTGCCGGCCGGCTCGGAGCCAGCGTGGCGTGACCAGTCCGGCGAGGTACGTCTTGACACCGTGTACGCGCCCTTCGCGTGGGTGGGCAAGCGCATCTCGGTGTTCGAGAGCGACACCAAGTCACGCGTCGCTTTTCTGACCCGCCTCGGTTCGGGCCTCATCGCTCATGGGGACACCGTGATCCAGGAGGGCGACTTCCTGAGCATCTTCATGCGGGAGGACTGCGCCGACGTGACCCACGAACGGCTCGAACGAGGACCGGAGGCCAACTGATGCGCGTCGTCATCGCAGGAGCCGGCGCCGTCGGCCGTTCCGTGGCCCAGGAGCTCATCGGCAACGGCCACCACGTGCTGCTGATCGACAAGGCTCCCGGCTCCATCCGCGCCGACCTCGTCCCGGACGCCCAGTGGCTGCTGGCCGACGCATGCGAGCTGTCCTCGCTGACCGAAGCACACCTGGAGTCGTGCGACGTCGTCATCTCGGCCACCGGCGACGACAAGGCCAACCTGGTCACGTCCCTGCTGGCCAAGACCGAGTTCGCGGTCCCGCGGACGGTCGGCCGCGTCAATCATCCCAACAACGAGTGGCTCTTCAGCGACTCCTGGGGCGTTGACGTCTCGGTGTCCACTCCTCGCCTCATGTCGGCCCTGGTCGAGGAGGCGGTGACGGTCGGCGATCTGGTCCGACTGTTCACCTTCCGTCAGTCGAACACCAACCTGGTCGAGCTGACCATGCCCGACGACTCACCCTTCGTGGGCCGGCGCGTCAGCGAGGTGCCGTGGCCCGGCGATGCCGCTCTGGTGGCGATCCTGCGGGACAACTCAGTGAAGACCCCCGACCCCGATCGATCGCTGGAGGCCGGCGACGAGCTGCTGATCGTCACGCCCCAGGACGTCGAGACCGACATCGCCCGGATGCTCAGCCCGAAGAAGTAGCCCCAACTTTTGTAGCGGTAGGCAGGTGTTCGAAGCAGTTTTACCTGCCTACCGCTACGAAAGTTGGGGGGTCTTGTTGCGACTGAGCATCCAGATCATCAGGGCGAACGCGCCGACCTGCAGGGGCCAGCCCAACGCGATCTTGGTGACGCCGAGCAACCCGATCTGACTGTCCAGCCACAGGGGCAGCTGCACGGCGACCCGCAGGATGCACGGCAGCGCCAGCACCAGGGTCAACCGCGAGCACAACCGGACGAGGGCTGGATTCTTGTGCCACTGCGTCGCATCGCCCATGACGCTGCCGACAAGGAACCCGACCAAGGGCCACCCCACGACCACGGTCATGACCAGCACCACGGCGTAGACACCGTTGTAGATCAGGCCGGGGGTGAAGAAGGCGCGTGCCGCGTCCTCAGGAGTACCACCGGCGTTGGCCGCACGGAGCGCGAAGGCTGCCGCGATGCCGATCCCGAACAGGGCGTTGACGGCGAACTGCACCGTGGAGCGCTGCACGAGACGCACCACCACGGCAAGAACGGCGAGGCTCAGACCTGCGATCAGCGCAGGACGGAGCTCGTCGGTGGTCAAGAACACCACGGTGAACACGATGGTGGGCACGGCGCCCTCGACGATGCCGCGGGGTCCGCCGAGCGCCTTGGACAGCTGCGCGCGAACGACCTGCTCGACCGTCTCCTGAGCGTCTGCGGGTTCTTGCGGCACGTCAGGCATCGAGCTCGTAGCGAGGGTTGTAGATGATGCGCTCGGTGCCGCGGCGTCCGATGCGACCATGGGCCGTGAGGCGCTTGCCCGCACGGATGCCCTCGATCCGGCGTCGCCCCATCCAGACCAGGGTCACGGCATCGGACCCGTCGTAGATCTCGGCCTCCAGCGAGGGCACCCCGTCGACGGGCCGCATCGAGACCCAGCGCAGCTCACCGTGGATCGTGACGAGTGCACGATTGGTGCACGCGGAGATCAGGCCGCATCCGGCCTCGGCCGAACCGTCGCGCAGCTCCTTGGCATCGCGTTGGTCGGAGGTGCGCCGCTCGAGTGCGCGGCTGAACAGTCCTGCCATGACTGCAGCCTACTTCTCGTCCGGTGCAGGCTGGTCGGCCTTTGCGGCCTCTGCGGCCTGTGCGGCTGCCGTGGCTGGCCCTGCGGCATCGGGATCGACGACGACCCGGTTGACCGGCAGGTCGAGATGCAGTGGTTCACGCATCGCCATGGCCTCGGACCCGCGGTCCACGATGATCTCGCGCAGCGCCTGGAACAGGATGTGGGTGTCGTCCGGCTCCAGCGCGGCCTGGCCGAGGAAGGTGCCGCGCAGCATCCAGCGGGGGCCCTCCACGACCACGATGCGGCTCGGCTGGAAACCAGACTCGCCGTCCTTGGACGTGGCCGGGATGCGCAGGTGCAGCTCAGGACCGTACTGACCGTCGGGAACCTGGTAGGTGCCCTCGAGCCGGTCGACCTCCGCGATCAGCTCGGCACGCACGTCCTCCCACAGCCCGCCGGACCGTGACGAGGCGAAGGCGCGCAGCTCGAGGCCGGCGTCCTGCGTGACCAGCAGCAGCGCGTTGACGTGCTGGGAGTCGGCGTCGGCCTGCACGCGGATGTCGAACCCGACGCGACCGCGCACCTTCAGCGGCCCGAAGTTGACATAGGCACTCTGTCCCTCCGGGGAGCGCTCCGAGATGTCGAATGGACCCTCGGCTCGGACACCCTGGACCTCGACGAGATCGACCGCAGGTGTCTCGTCGGTGGAGCCCTTGCTCTCGTCGGACGCGGAGCGGCGGAAGAAGGCCATGGTTCCTCGAATTCAGATCAGGCGCCGACGCCGGTGGATCCGTGTCCACCGGCCCCGCGCTGGGAGTCGGGCAGCGTGTCGGCCTCGACGAAGTCGACCGTCTCGACCCGCTGGATGACCAACTGGGCGATGCGATCACCGCGCGCGATGGCGATCGTATCGGTGAGGTCGTGGTTGATCAGCAGAACATGGATCTCGCCACGATAGCCAGCATCGATCGTGCCGGGCGTGTTGACGATGGACAAGCCGCGCTCGAGCGCCAGGCCGGACCGCGGATGCACGAACGCGGCCAGGCCGTCGGGAAGAGCGATCGCGATCCCGGTCGGCACGAGGATGCGTTCCCCCGGGGCGATGTCCACGTCGATCGTGCTGACGAGGTCGGCGCCAGCGTCGCCGGGGTGCGCATACCTCGGCAGCGAGACCTCGGGGTCCAGCCGTGTGATCGTCACCTCAGGCATGGGCCGAGCGTACCGGCCCCATCCCGGCACGGTGCAGTGGTCACGAATGAGGCAGGCTGGGACCGTGACCGATCATCGCGAGCGCCTCCACGCCCCCCTGTCCTGGTGGGCGGGCACGGTGGCCTTCGCCATCACGTGGGGATGGCTCTTCCTCGTGCTGCTCGGTCCGAGCGCTGCCCTGATCGCCGGGGCAATCGTCTTCGTCGCTGTGGGCTTGCTGCTGCTGCGGTACGGCTCCGTGGCCGTGGTCGTCGACGCGGACGGCCTCCGGGCGGGGCGGTCCCACCTCGATCCGGCGTTCCTCGGCGAGGTCGAGCCTTTGGATCCCGAGCAGTATCGTCACCGGCTCGGTGCCGGCGCCGATGTACGCGCCCACCTGGTGACCCGCCCCTTCCTGAACCGCGGCGTGCTGGTTCGCATCGATGATCCTGACGACCCCACGCCGTACTGGCTCGTCTCGTCGCGCCGCCCCCGCGAGCTGGCCACCGCACTGTTCACCCACCGCTCCACGCACGAAGGGAACTCCCGTGGCGAAGAAGAAGCCGAAGAAGTCAATTGATCCCGACCTCGCACCTCGAGCGACCAAGGTGACGGCTGGGCAGAAGAGTGCGTGGAAGGTGCTCGACCGCGGGTCGACGATCGCTGGCGGCCTCCTGTCCAAGCGCATCGCGATGTTCGCGTGGCAGGGCGTCACGGGCCGGAAGCCACCGGTCAACGGTCGCCACCCCGACGTCGGGACAGCCGAGGCGATTGCCTGGGCGGTCGTGGGTGGGGCGCTCGTCGAGGTCGTCAGGATCGGGGTGCATCGGGGCGCCACGAGCTACTGGACCCGATCGACCGGCGAGCTGCCCCCGGGCATGAAGCCACTCAAGGGGTCAGCCGCCGGCGCGAAGGTCGGTGCCGTCGTCAAGAAGTGATCGAGACGGTGCTGCTCACAGGTCGCAGTCGCGACAGACGAGCACACCCTTCGTGTCCGAGGCCAGCTGGCTGCGGTGGTGCACGAGGAAGCACGAGGAACAGGTGAACTCGTCACTTTGACGGGGCACGACCTGAACGGCCAGCTCCTCGTGAGACAGGTCGGCACCGGGGAGCTCGAAGGATTCGGCCGCCTCGGTCTCGTCCTCGTCGACCTTGCCCGAGTTCTTCTCGTGACGACGCGCCTTCAGCTCTTCGAGGCTGTCCTCGGACTGGTCCTCGTCGGTCTTGCGCGGGGCGTCGTAATCGGTTGCCATCAACCCTCCAGGTCTGCGTGTTGGTCGGCGCGATTGTGCCACATGAGGGGCCCGTGTCGTGCACGTGCCCTGAGCGGTGCGCCAGTCAGAAGCCACAAGCGCGCACGAGCGCGAAATATTCCCGGCAGATCAGCGGGTGCGCCGCCATCACGAGACGCTCGTCCGGCGGCCCGTCGAGACCCTCCAGCACGATCCCTGCCTCGGCCGCGACGAGCGAGCCAGCCGCCAGGTCCCACGGTTTGAGGCCCTGCTCGACGTAGGCGTCACAGCGTCCCTCGGCCAGGCCGCAGAGATCGAGCGCGGCCGACCCGATGCGACGGATGTCACGGACCTGGGGAAGCAGCTGGGTCATGGCCGCGGCCTGGGCGGCTCGGATCTCGGGACGGTAGCTGAATCCAGTCGCGACGAGAGCCAGCGCGACGCTGGGCGGCGTCGGAGCCGTCAGCGGCGTCGTCGGCCCGCCCGCTGGCGCCTGGGTCTTCCACGCCCCGCCACCCAGCACGGCACCGTAGGTCTCCCCCGTCGCGACGTTGACCACGCAGCCGGCCACGACCGCGCCATCGACCCGGGCCGCGATCGAGACCCCGTACGCACCGATGCCGTAGACGAAGTTCACCGTGCCGTCGATGGGGTCGACGACCCAGTCCACGCCCGAGGTGCCGATCAGGTCCTCACCCTCCTCCCCCACGAATCCGTCGTCGGGGCGCTCGGCGGCGATGGCGGCGCGGATCAGGTCCTCGGTGGCGCGATCGATCTCGGTGACCGCGTCGGTCGGGCTGGACTTGGTCGCTGCCACCTCGACCCGACCCGGTGGACGGGAGACCCGCACGAACTCGGCTGCCTCGATCGCGACCCGCTCGGCGAGCCGGTACAGGGCTTCGGGCCGACCGGCGGGTGGGGTGTTCGTGCTCACGCCCCACCGATGGTCGGCAGATCGGCTTTCGGATTGGCGCAGCACCCCACGGGACACAGGTCGTGCGAGGGCCCGAAGGCACCCAGCGAGGGCTGCGAGGACTGCTCGCCCCGTTCGGTCGCGGCCCGTTCGAGCAGCAGCTCGCGCACCATGGAGACGAACGCCGGGTGCGGCGCCGGCGTGTCGACGCGCGCGAATCGCAGGCCGAGCCTCTCGGCTGTCTCGGACGCCTCGGTGTCGAGGTCGTAGATGACCTCCATGTGATCGGATATGAACCCGATCGGCACCACGACGACCGACTCGGTTCCGTCAGCGGCGAGCGACTCGAGATGATCGTTGATGTCGGGTTCGAGCCACGGCGTGCGTGGGGATCCGGACCGGGAGCAGTACGCCAGCGAGAACGTCTCGGCCCCGGCCCCGTCGGCCACCAGCGCTGCCACCGACTCGTGCTGGCGCTGGTAGGCGCGCTGGTTCGGACCACCGCTGACATCGTTCATGGTGTCGGGGATGGAGTGCGTCACGAACACGACGTGCGAGCCAGACGGCGCCTGGGCCAACGCAGCGCTCGTGGCCTGGACGAACGGGCCGACGAACCCGGGATGGTTGAAGTAGTGCCGCAGCCGGCTCAGCTCGATCGACAGCCCGGTCGTCGCGTCGTGCAAGTTCTCGCGGTACTGCCGGCAGCCCGAGTACGAGGAGTAGGCACTGGTCAGGAAGCAGGCCGCGCGCTGGACGCCGTCGGCAGCCATCTGGCTCGCGGCGTCGCGCAGGTACGGATCCCAGTTGCGATTGCCCCAATAGACCGGCAGGTCGATGTCGTTCGAGGCCAGGTCGGCGCGGATCGCCTCGAGCAGCTCGCGGTTCAGGTCGTTGATCGGTGACTTGCCGCCGAACAGGTGGTAGTGCTCGCCGACGGCGGCGAGCCGTTCGCGCGGGATGCCGCGACCGGACGTCACGTTCTCGAGGAACGGGATCACGTCGTCGGGCTTCTCGGGGCCCCCGAAGGAGACGAGCAGGAGTGCGTCGAAGGGGCGAACATTCATGCGTTGATTTTCTCATGGTGGGTCGTGTTCCGTCGGTGCAGCACGTCCGCTGGGGCGATCACGCCATCGAGGAGCCCTCGTCGAGGGTCCAGGCCGTCGCGAGCGGCACGAGATCCTCGATGAGGACGCTGCGCAGCCCGTCTCGCGTGGGCAGGATGACCCGCACCCCGGGGTGGAAGTCGAACAGGACCTGCCGGTCCCGGCCGCACGGACCCACCGGGCCACGTCCGTGGTTGCCGACCGCCACGATGGCGGCGATCTCGGTCGCCCCGCCTGCACGAGCGGCGCCCAGTGCGACCAGCTCCTCGTCCTCACGGGTGAGGAGACGCGTGGACCCAGGGAGTTCCGTCATGCCCTGCACACTAGGTCCATGACGACACGAGGACTGGTCCTGGGCGGCGGCGGCATCACGGGCATCGCCTGGGAGACCGGTCTGTTGTGGGGCCTGGCCGAGGCAGGCGTTGATCTGACCGGCGCCGACCGCATCGTCGGCACGTCCGCCGGCTCGATCGTGGGCGCTCAGGTCACCAGCGCCATCTCGCTGAGCGATCTGTACGCCGCCCAGCTGCTGCCTGCAACGGCCGACACCGCCCCGCTGGCCTCGATCGGCATCGGCGTCATCGGCCGCTACGCCCTGGCGATGGTGCGGGCCCGCGGCGACGTGTCCGCGTTCGGACGCATCGTCGGGTCCGCCTCGGTGAAGGCGGCCGCCGGTTCCAAGGTCCCGAGCGTCACCGACCGGTACGACCAGGTCGACGAGCGCATCGGCGGGATCACCTGGCCCGATCAGGATCTCGTGGTCACCGCCGTCGACGTCGAGTCCGGCGAGCTGGTGAGCTTCGGTCCACGCGGCGAGCACTCAGGAGTGTCCCTGCGGGACGCGGTCAACGCCAGCTGCGCCGTGCCCCTCGTCTACCCGCCGATCCCCATCGGCGGCCGAACCTATGTCGACGGTGGAGCTCGATCGGTGACCAACGCCGACCTGATGACCGGCGTTGACGTCGTCGTCGCCATCGCGCCCGTGGACAAGGCCGTTGGTCCGATGCGCAGTGCGTCTCAGCAGCTCGAGAAGCTGGGCGTTCCGCACCTGGTCGTGGTCCCCGACGAGGCGTCGAAGGCAGCGATCGGCAAGAACGTGCTCGACCCGGCCGCCCGTCCCCCGTCGGCCCGCGCCGGCTACGCCCAAGCAGCTCGCGAGATCGACCGCATCCGCGAGCTCTGGGTCTGACCCCCGCCGGGGCACGAAGGTGCGAACCGCCGGCCGCCACCTACCAGCGCTACGTGCGGTCCGCGGAGCCAGTCACCACCTGAACACGGCCCATCTCATCGACCGTGTGTCCCTCCGCCTCGAGCAACGGCTCGGCGACCTCGCGGTGCTGGCAGTACAGTCGTCCGTCGGCCGACAGCACCCGCCACCACGGCAAGCCCGGCACGCGGCGCAGCACGTTGGCGACCGCCTGGCCGGCGCCGGGATGCCCCGACTCGAGCGCGACCTCGCCATAGGTGATCAGCTCGCCGACCTGGAGACCCGCCACCACCTCGGCAACCTCGCGCTGAAACTCGGTGAGCTGCTCGGGCGGATCGGCGTAACCCCCGCCGGGAAGCGGCATCGCCGGCTCGGTGCTCATTCGAGCCCGCTCATTCGGGACTGACGAGGAACTCCTTGGTCTTCGCGATCGCGAAGCCCCATCCCTGCTCCAGCTTGGGTCGACCGGGCACGGCGATCTCCTCAGGATTCGTCAGCACGTCCAGCAGCACGGGTCCGGGGTGCGCCAGCGCCTCGGCCACGGCCCGGTCGACGTCCTCGGGCTCGGTGACGCGGATGCCCTTCATGCCGATCGCGTTCGCCATCGCCGCGAAATCCGGGTTGTGCAGCACGGTGCCGAACTCGGGCAGACCAACCTGCTCCATCTCGAACTTGACCATCCCGAGGCGACCGTTGTCGAAGACCACGATCGTGATGTCGAGCTGGTGGCTGACCGCCGTGAGCAGGTCCCCCATCAGCATCGTCAGCCCACCGTCACCGCTGAAGCTGATGACCTGGCGGTCCCGGTCGAGCGCCTGCGCTCCGAGCGCCTGCGGCATCGCGTTGGCCATCGAACCGAGATTGAACGAGCCGATCATCCGCCGGTCACCGCTCATCCGCACGAACCTCGACAACCACACCGTCGACATGCCGGTGTCGCCGGTGAAGATCGCGTCGTCGGCCGCATGGCGATCGATGGTCGCGGCCAGCAGCTCGGGGCGGATCCGGCGTTCGGGGTTGTCGACCTTGCCGCGCAGGCGTCCGCGCCTCGTGCCGTCGTAGGCCGGGTCGGTCAGGTGCGACTGCAGGGTCCGCCAGGCCTCGTAGCCACCACGCGCCACCGAGAGGTGCTTGGTGTCATCGCGCGCGGTCAGCAGCGGGAGCATCGCCCGCAGCGTGAGGGCAGCATCGCCGACCACCGGGTGCTGCACCTGGGTGCGTCGCCCGATGTGGTCGCCTCGGCTGTCGATCTGGATGACGATCTTTCCCTCCGGCAGAAAGTTGCGGTACGGGAAGTCGGTGCCGACCATCAGCAGCACGTCACAGGCGGCGAACGCCTCCGCGGTGGCCGGATTGCCCAGCAGCCCCGACTGCCCGATCTCGTGCTCGTCGTCGTCGAACAGCTCCTTGGCCTTCAGGCTCACCACGATCGGCGCCTGGAGCGCCGTAGCGAGCTGCCCGACCTCGGCCACCGCTCCCGCAGCCCCGATGCCGGCCAGGATGGTGACCCGCGACGCCTCGTTGAGCACCCCGGCAGCAGCAGCGATGTCCTCGGCGGCGGCCACGGCCGGTGGGCTCGGCGGCACGAAGACCGGGACGCGGGTGCCCTTGGGCAGATCGAGGCCGCCCACGTCGCCGGGGATCGACAGCACCGCCACGCCGCGACTCGTGATGGCGGCGTTGACCGCCTCCTCCAGCAGGTGCGGCATCTGGTCCGCTCCCGTGACGGTGCGGCGCCAGACGGCGACATCGGCGAACAGTGCGTCGTTGTCGACCTCTTGGAAGAATTCGCTTCCCATGTCCTCGGTGGGGACCTGACCCACGATCGCGAGCACCGGCGCGTGCGACTTCTTGGCGTCGTAGAGACCGTTCAGCAGGTGGATCGCACCGGGCCCGACCGTGCCCATGCAGACGGCGAGATCCCCGGTCAGCTGAGCCTGGGCGCTGGCCGCGAACGCCCCGGCCTCCTCGTGGCGCACGCCGACCCACTCCATCCGTTCCTCGCGTCGGATCGCGTCCGTGACCGGGTTGAGGGCATCGCCCACCACACCCCAGACGGTGCGGACCCCGTGCTGGGCCAAGGACTGCACGATCAGCTCGGCGACGGTCGTCATCGGATCTCCTGGTTCATGGTCTCGAGCCTAGGACGCGATAGAGGATTCGCCAGTCGCGACGACTAGATTCAGCGCATGCTGACGACGTACCGGGAAGCCTTCTCCACGCCCGGTGCACCGTTGTTCTCGGCCACCGCCACCTTCGCCCGCCTACCGTTGTCGATGACGGGTCTGGGGATCGTGCTCCTCGTCGTCTCGCGCACCGACTCCTACGCCCGAGCCGGAACGGTGGCCGCCGTCTACGTGCTCGTCGCCTCGATCGCCGGGCCGGTCCAAGGGCGGCTGGCCGATCGGGTCGGACAGGGACGGGTGCTGTGGGTGGCCGGCGCGATCCACGCAGCTGGCATCGCGATCACCCTTCTCGTGGTCAGCGAGCCCGCTCCAGCGGCACACCTGGCGGTCGCACTCGCCGGGCTCGGCGCTCCCCAGGCCGGCAACATGGTGCGCGCCCGGTGGGCTCACGTGCTGGACGATCGCGAGCGGCTCAGCACGGCCTTCGCGATCGAGGCCGTGCTCGACGAGGCCGTCTTCGTGCTCGGGCCCGTGCTGGTGACGTTCTTGACCCTGCAGGTGTCCGACACGTCCGGGCTGCTCGTCGCCGGTGGCGTGTCAACACTCGCCTCGTGGGGCCTGGCCCTGCAGAAGAAGTCCGAGCCGCCGGTCGCCGACGTCGCCGCACCGCCAGCCGCGCCGATCGACGTCTCGGTCCTGGCCCCCCTGGCCGCCACGTCGGTCGGGCTCGGCGTCTTGTTCGGATCGACCGAGGTGATCGTGGTCGCGTTCACCGAGGAGGCCGGTCGCGATGGTCTGGCGGGCGTGGTGCTGGCCGTGTGGGCCGCTGGCAGCCTGATGGCTGGACTCGTGGTCGGAGCCCTCCCACCCAGTGACCCGGCCCGCCGCCTGCGTCGCGCGCTGCTCGGACTGACCATCCTGTTCGCGCCTCTGGGCCTGATCAACTCGGTCGGGTTGTTGATCGTCGGGATGCTGGGCGCAGGTCTGATGATCGCACCCAGCCTCGTCGCGCTGACCCGACTGGTCGAGGTTGGTGTGCCCCCGCGCCGCCTCACCGAGTCGTTGGCCTGGACCACCACCGGCCTGTCGGCCGGGGTCGCGATCGGAGCAGCAACCGCGGGAATCGTGATCGACTCCAGCGGTGCCTCACCCGGCTTCGCGGTCCCGCTGGTGGCTGGTGCAACAGCTTCGGTCATCGCATGGACATTGGTCCCCCATGCTCGGACCGAACGACTAGGCTGCGCAGGAAGATGACCGACCTGACACTGGCTGAGCGCAGCATCGAGCTCGTCCGAACCTGGACCGACCCGAAGCAGGCGCGTCAGCATCGCCCCACCGCTTCGGCACGCCGACTGGCCCAGCTACTCAAGGACCCCGACGGGCTCGAGTTCACCATCGGATTCGTGGACCGGGTCGTCCGCCCGGAGGACACCGACGTCGCTGCTCGCAACCTGCGCCAGCTGGCCGCCGACACACCGGACTTTCTGCCCTGGTTCCAGCGTTTTGCGCTCAAGCTCGGCGCGCTGGTCTCTCTCGTGGCGCCCGGTTTCGTGGTCTCGACCGCTCGCACCACCCTGCGCCGCATGGTCGGCCACCTCGTCGTCGACTCCCGACCCCAGCCGTTGGGCAAGACGATCCGCAAACTGCGCAAGCGGGGCGACCGCCTCAACCTCAACCTGCTGGGCGAAGCCGTGCTCGGCGACGCGGAGGCGGAGCGCCGGCGCGACGCCACCCTGCGCCTGCTCGAGCGCTCCGACGTCGACTACGTCTCGGTCAAGGTCTCCTCGGTGGCCAGCCAGTTGTCGATGTGGGCGTTCGAGGAGTCCGTGACCCGGATCGTCGATCAGCTGCAGCCCTTGTACGAGAAGGCGGCCGAGGACGACACCTTCATCAACCTCGACATGGAGGAGTACAAGGACCTCGACCTGACGATCACCGTGTTCACCACGGTCCTCGACCGCTTTCCCCGGCTGAAGGCCGGTATCGTCCTGCAGGCCTACCTGCCGGACGCCCTCGGCGCCATGCAGCACCTGCAGGAATGGGCGTCGCGGCGGCGCGCCGCCGGCGGCGCCCCGGTCAAGGTTCGTGTCGTGAAGGGCGCCAACCTGGCCATGGAGCGGGTCGACGCGATCGTGCACGACTGGCCGCTGGCCACGTGGGGCAGCAAGGTCGAGACGGACGCGGGCTACAAGCGGGTGCTCGACTGGGCACTGACCCCCGAGCGGGTCGACGCCGTCGAGATCGGCGTCGCTGGGCAGAATCTGTTCGACATCGCCTACGCCTGGTTGCTCGCCGGCGACCGCGGCGTCCGCGACGCCGTCACGTTCGAGGTGCTGCTGGGCATGGACTCCGGCCCGATCGATGCCGTCCGCGACACCGTTCGCGACGAAGTCGGTGGTCTGCTGCTGTACACGCCGGTGGTCAGTCCGTCGGAGTTCGACGTGGCCATCGCCTACCTCGTCAGGCGCCTCGAGGAGAATGCCAGCTCGGAGAACTTCATGTCGGCTGCGTTCGACATCAGCACCGACCCCGCACTGATGGACCGCGAGATCGAGCGGTTCCGCGACTCGGTCGACCTCATGCAGAAGCCCGGCCCGGCCGCCCATCGTGTCCAGGACCGGGCTGCTCCCCCGCTGGACTCCCGACGCAGCGACGACCACTCGTTCTCCAACACCGCCGACACCGATCCATCCGTCGAGGCCAATCGGGCCTGGGGGCGCCGTGCCCTCGCACGGGTCGCCTACAGCCAGATCGGGTCGCAGACCGTCACCGACGGTGTCGTGCGCGGACCGGCGAGTCTCGAGACCGTTGTCCAGGAGACCCGTGAGGCGGCTGCCTCCTGGGCAGCACGCGGAACCGAGGTGCGCGCCTGGATCCTGCACCAGGCGGCGCGCGCGCTGGAGGACCGCCGCGGCGATCTCATCACCATCATGGCGGCTGAATCGGGCAAGACGCTCGCCGAGGGTGACGTGGAGGTCAGCGAGGCGATCGACTTCGCGAACTACTACGCCGAAGCCGGACGCCGCCTCGAGGCGGTTGACGGAGCCGTCATGACCCCTTCGCAGCTGACGGTCGTCATCACGCCCTGGAACTTTCCCGTCGCCATCCCGGCAGGCATGGTCCTGTCCGCGCTCGCCTCAGGCAGCGGCGTCATCATCAAGCCGGCTCCCCAGACCCGCCGCTGCGCAGCCGTCATGGTCGAGGCGCTGTGGCAGGCCGGCGTCCCGCGGAACGTCCTGCGCTTCGCGACGGTGGAGGAGGGCCCACTCAGCAAGGCCCTGGTGGCGCACTCCGAGGTCGACCGGGTCATGCTCACTGGCGGCTGGGACACCGCAGCGCTGTTCCGGTCCTGGAAGCCGGACCTGAAGCTGCTGGCCGAGACCAGCGGCAAGAATGCTCTCGTCGTCAGCCCGAGCGCCGACCTCGACCTCGCGGTCGCCGACCTGGTCAGGAGCGCCTTCGGGCACGCCGGCCAGAAGTGCTCGGCGGCCAGTCTCGCGATCCTCGTCGGATCCGTCGGCACGTCGGAGCGCTTCCGTCGCCAGCTCGTCGACGCCGTGCGGTCCCTCAAGGTCGGCTACCCCGACGACCCCGAGGTCGCGATGGGACCGATCATCGAGGGCGCTCACGGCAAGCTGCTGTCCGGTCTCACGCAGCTCGGCCCGGGCGAGAGCTGGTTGCTGGAGCCACAGAAGATCGGCGACGACGACCGCCTGTGGACCCCCGGCATCCGAGACGGTGTCCGACCCGGCAGCGAGTTCCACACCACCGAGTACTTCGGCCCGGTGCTCGGCCTCATGCACGCCGACTCCCTCGATCAGGCCATCGAGTGGCAGAACGCGACCGACTACGGTCTCACCGCCGGGATCCACTCCCTCGACCCCGACGAGGTCAACCAGTGGATCGACACCGTCGAGGCCGGCAACCTGTATGTGAACCGCGGCATCACCGGCGCCATCGTGCAGCGCCAGCCGTTCGGCGGCTGGAAACGATCGTCGGTCGGCACGTCCTGCAAGGCCGGCGGCCCCAACTTCCTGACCCACCTGGGCACCTGGTCGTCGCGCCCCCTGCGTCGCCCCGCCGACCCATCGGTGCTCGACCCCACCGCCTCGGCTCTGCTGGAGGCCGCCCGTCCGCACCTGAGCGTCGCCGAGCTCGACGATCTCACGGCCGCTGCAACTTCCGACGAGATCGCCTGGCGACGCGAGTTCGGGATCGGCAAGGACGTCACCGGGCTGGGCGTGGAGCGCAACGTGTTCCGCTACCGACCCACCGATGTCTCGATCCGCGCCGAGGACGCG
The DNA here is from genome assembly GCF_051262695.1 of Aeromicrobium sp. CF3.5. Lineage (NCBI taxonomy): Bacteria > Bacillati > Actinomycetota > Actinomycetes > Propionibacteriales > Nocardioidaceae > Aeromicrobium > Aeromicrobium sp. CF3.5. Next base: position 179,914 of record NZ_JBIMEZ010000006.1, on the reverse strand, counting down.
CCGCTGCGAGACGTCGTGCGCATCCTGCTGGCCGCCGGTCGATCGGGCGCCAGCGTCGAGATCAGCGTCCGCACCACGCTGCCCGACGGCCTGATCGACCCTTCCCGCTTCGTCGTGGAGGGACCCGAGGCGTGGTGGGCCCGCATCGGACACGAGCGTCCGGCCCGCATCCGTCTGCTCGACGGTGACGCACGGCGGACCGCTGAGGCCGTCGACGGCGACCCCGACGTCGCGATCCACGCCGGCGTCGTGACCCAGGCAGGCCGCATCGAGCTGTTGCCATTCCTGCGCGAGCAGTCCGTCACCATCACGCAGCACCGCTTCGGCAACCCCGACCCTTCTTTTGAGTCGGTCCTGCCCCGCTGACCGGCGAGTCACCCGGGATTTGTCGATCTCGTCCCTACGATGGAGGGAAGTCTCCCGAGTCCTGTGCGGGCGGCCTGAAACGAGGAGGTGGCCAGATGCGCGAACTCAGGTTCGACGCCATGAGCGACGACGACGCATTCGTCATCGCGCGTGATCTCACCACCAACGAACAGTTTCGCGTGCGACTCGATCCGGCCGCACGCCAGCGACACACAGACGTGCCGCCGCCCGCCACCGGTTCGGAGCCGACCATGGACATCATCGTTCTCAGCCCACGCGACATCCAGACCCGTGTTCGTCGCGGAGAATCGGCCCAGCAGGTCGCCGATTCCTCCGGCATGGCCCTCGAACGGATCGAGGCCTTCGCCGGCCCCGTGGTCGCCGAACGCGAGTACATGGCCCAGCAGGCCCGCAAGACCTCGCTGCGACGCAAGCACGTCACCGGCGCAGGACTTCCGCTCGGTCCGGTGGCCGACACCGCCATCGCCGAGGCCGGCGGCAACGCTGAGGACGCGACCTGGGATGCCTGGCGCCGCGACGACGGTCGCTGGAGCGTGCTCGTCACTCCCCCGGGCTCGGAGGCGACCTTCACCTTCGTGTTCGACACCGCCAGTCGCTACGTGGTGGCTGCCGACGACGCCGCCCACCGGTTCGTCGGCGACGTCGCCCTGCCCGACACCCCCGACATGGCCATCGCCGATGCGGTCCGATCGTCCGCCGTCGACGCCACGGACAGCGGGCTCGATCACGACGACGCTGTCGACGATGCCGGGCACGATGATGCAGACCGCGAGGACACCGCTCGGCTCGACGGCGTGCTGCCCCAGCAGGCCGAGCTGAACTACGACGACGACCCGTTCGCCGCGACAGATCAGTCCGAGGTGCTTGTCGACCTTCCTCCCGACATCGCTGCCGCCGAGGCGTTGCTGCACGCTGCCGAGAAGCACCACAGCGGCGTCTCCTCCCTCAAGGCGGCCCGCGACCGGCGCACGCAGGAGGCCCTGGCTCGCCAGGAGGTCGAGGCTCAGGCCGATCAGGCCGAGGCCGATCGCCAGCCCCACGACGAGCAGTCCGATCAGCTCGAGGACTCCATCGACCATGACGTAGCCGTTCCCGACACGGCCGGTCCACGCAAGAAGCGCGGCGAGCGCCGTCGCGTCCCCAGCTGGGACGAGATCATGTTCGGCGGCAAGGACGACTAGCAAGGCTGGTTGCGCCTGACATCGCAACCTCTCGAGGCGACCACCGGCCGAGCGAAGCGAAGGCAAGGCGCCCGGGCGAAGCCCGGCAGCGGTGAGGAACGAACCGCTGGAGCTGCGAGGAACGAGCAGCGCGCCACTCAGTCAAAGGGCAGGACGTCGGGCGACATCGCGGCCGCGCGGGCCCGCTGCACCGTCATGCGACGACGGTGGTGGCGGCGACACAGGACCTCGTAGCCGACGGTCGGTTCGGGCTCGTCGGGACGATCGACGTCACCGACCACGATCACGTCACCCTCAGTGACCATGATCCCGTCCTCGGTGCGGGCGTTGTGGGTGGCGCGCTCGCCGCACCAGCACAGGGCCTCGACCTGCAGCGTGTGCACGCGGTCGGCCAGCTCGGTCAGACGGGAGGAGCCGGGAAAGAGCCGGGTGCGAAAGTCGGTGAGGATCCCGAACGCGAACACGTCGATGTCGAGCTCGTCGACGACCTTGGCCAGCTGCTCGATCTGGTCGGTCGTGTAGAACTGCGCCTCGTCGCACACGAAGTAGTCGATCCGACCGCCCTGGGTCAGCTCGTCGACGGTGTAGTGCCAGAAGTGGAAGGTGTCGTCGACCTCGACGGCCGGGACCTCCAGGCCCAGTCGGCTCGACAGCCGCGCCTCGCCGGCGCGGTCGTGCGACGTGAAGACCCGGCCCACCCGACCGCGGGCCCGGTGGTTGTGGTCCATCTGCAGCGCCAGGGTGCTCTTGCCGCAGTCCATGGTGCCGGAGTAGAAGTTCAGGTCCGCCATGATGCTGCACCCGCCACCAGCACGGGAATCTTCATCTCGGCCTCGGTGATGGAGCCGTGGAACCCGACCATTTTTCGCTCGATGGGGAACTCGACCGACGAGAACACCGCGAAGTCGCCCAGGGCCGCCACGAGCACGTCGCCGATACGCCCACGAACCTCAGGACGCAGCGGACCGAACCAGTCGGCGGCCTCGTCACGGGTGCGGACCTCGACCAGGTCGCCGAATCGATCGCGCCACCGCTGGGCGACCTCCTCGGCCGCCCCGGCGCGCGTGTACAGGTGTCGGAAGCGGGCCTCGCCGGCCAGCAGGGTGACGTCCTGCAAGAGATCGGGTTCGCTGTCGACGTCGAACCGTCCCTCGAGCGGCAGATCGATCATGCCGTGGTCGGCGGTCACCAGCAAGATGCAATCGTCGGGGAGCTCGCGGTTGAGGTCGCGCATCTCGCGGTCGATGGAGGTGAGCATGTCGCGCCACTCCGCGGACGTGCAGCCCTTCGAGTGGCCGGTGTGGTCGAGGCGGGACTCATAGGCGTACGTCATGGTGCGTGGGGCCGATTCGGCCGCATCGAGCACGACGTCGAGGCGCTCGTGCACCGACTCGATGCCGTGGAACGGCACGCCGCGCTGGCTGCAGATCGTCAGACCCGTGTCGGCGAACTTCGCCTGGTTCACCGAGCTCGCCGCGACACCGCCTTCGAGCATCCGTTGCAGGACGGTGGGAACGGGTTGCCAGGCCGTGGGATCGAGCGGCTGGTCCCACTTCAGGGAGTTCAGCCGCTCCCCGGTCTCGGGGACGCGGCACGTGTAGCCGACGATGCCGTGCTCGCCGGGCCGAACTCCGGTGCCCAGCGACGTCAGGCTGGTGGCCGTGGTCGACGGGATGCCGCACACGACGTCGTCGACCGAGTCCAGCGACGTCAGGAACGGAGCCGCGTCGGCGTGCTGGCGCAGCAGGTCCAGACCCATGCCGTCGATGAGGCACACCACGTAGCGCGGGGCCTCGGGTAGTCCCAGGGCGTTCTCGTAACCCTCGACGCCGAGAGCTGCTGCCACCGACGGAAGCACCCGATCGATGGTGCGACGATCGCTGAGCCGATCGATGACACCGCTCACAAGCGGCCGGCCGATGCGCCGTCGGAGGTCGCGATCGACAGGATGCGGGCGAACGCCAGCAGTCGCTCCACGGCGGCACCCCCATCGGCGGTCGCGCTGATGCGCAGGGAGAAGTCGTCGCCGGTGATCGACCCGCTGTAGCCGTGGTCGGCATCGCACTCCGGATCGGCGCACTGCGCCGGCTCCAGCTCGACCCGGGAGACCGCACCCCAGCTGACCGTGAGCACGGCCTCCTCCAGCGCCTTGGTGCTGGCCGAGACCATGCGGGTCACCACGACCGAGCTGACACGCGAGACGGCCACCGCCTCGGTGGTGGTCGACGTGTACGGCTTCGGCAACAGGTCGTCGCCGGGGTGCTCGTCGGTGTGCAGCAGCAGGACGCGCGACGGCGTGAGGGTCAGGACCGTCATGTGCCGGCGGATCTCGTCACGATCGAAGGTCGGCTCGTGGTGCACCACGAAACCGTGCACCGGCTCACCCGCAAGTGCGTCGGAGAGGCCAGCAGCGACAATCTCGGGGTAGTAGCCGCTGCGGGAGATCTCGGTGAAGACCTCGTCTCGGTGGTCGCCAGTCATCAGGCCAGCGTATCCCCCGCCGCGGCCGGGCGGCTCAGGCGTCGCACATACCACTCGCCACGACGGTCGGTGGACGGCACGACCTTGGCGCGTGCGCTGAGGGCGGTCAGACCCTTGGTGTGCACCGACACCGGTTCGAGGTCGAGCTCAGCGATCTCGGGCAGGTCCTCCTTCATGGCGGCGAGGCGCACCAGGACGTCCTGCACGGCTGCGACGTCGACCGGATCAGAACCGCGGTAGCCGAACAGCAGCGGCGCTGCCCGCAGGTTGGCCACCATGTCGGCGGCATCGGAGTCGGTCATCGGCGGAATGCCGTAGGCGCGGTCGCCGAGCAGGTCGCTGGGCGCGCCGGCGAGCCCGAACGACACCAGCGGGCCGAACAATGGATCCTCGATGACGCTGTAGGAGACCTGAACGCCGTCGGGTGCCGATTTCTGCACGAAGAACTTGGTGTCCTTGCGGATCCCGGTCCAGCTGGTGAGGGTGTCCCACGCGCGTCGCATGTCCTCGGGATTGCGGATCTCGCGCCACACGTGCGCCAGGTCGGGGCGCTGGCGCAGGTGCTCGCTGCCCGCCTTGAGCACGACGTCCCACCCCAGGTCCTCGCCGGCCGTCACCGCCTCCTCGACGGTGTAGACGTTCGTCCAGGTCAGCAGGTCGATGCCGTAGCAGGCCAGCAGGTCGTGCACCTGGTCGGTGGACAGCACGGCGCCACGCGGAGCATGGGCGAGAGCCTCACGCACCAGGGCGCGGGCGTCACCCGAGCGGTGGTCGTTGTCGTGATGGAACTCCCCACTGTCTCGAGCCTTCCACTCCGCGTACTCGACGACCCGTGCCAGCGCGCGCACCGCTGCCTCGGGCGCCGCGTACGAGGGCACCGAACCACGACCAGCCGCACCACCCGCGACGTCGGGCACCCGCAGCAGCACCGGAACACCCTGCGTGCCGAGGAAGGTCGAGACGATCGGCTTGTCGGACTGCTCCCCGATCGCGGCCAGCACGTTGGCGACCTCCTCGCCGCTGGTGTTGATCGGTGGGATGTAGATCGCCACCAACGAGTCGGTCTCGTCGCCGGCCAGAGCAGACTCGATGGCGGACTCGAAGTCCTCGGCATTCGCGTCGGCGCCCAGCGAGACCGGATCGTTGATCACCAGACCGGCTGAGGTGGCCGCGTCGGCCACGATCAGCGACACCGCATCGGAGTTGCCCACGATGGAGACACGGTTGCCGCGCGGCAACGGCTGGTGCGCCAGCAGCTGCGCGACGTCGAACATCTCGTCGAGCGTGTCGACCTGGATGACGCCGGCCTGGCTGAACATCGCGTCGACGGCGGCCTGCGGGGCCGAGCTGCGGGTCACGCTGTGACCCATCGGCACGCCCTGTGAGGAGCCACCCGACTTGACCGCCACGACCGGCTTGGTGCGCGAGACCCGTCGGGCGATGCGCGAGAACTTGCGCGGGTTGCCGATCGACTCCAGGTACAGCAGCACCACCTCGGTGGCGTCGTCCTCCTGCCAGTACTGCAACAGGTCGTTGCCCGAGACGTCGGCGCGGTTCCCGGCCGACACGAACGTCGACAGTCCCAGCCCACGCCGCGAGACGCTCTCCAGGATGGCCGTGCCCAGGGCGCCGGACTGGCAGAAGAAGCCGACGCGGCCCTGCGGCGGCATCGACGGCGACAGCGAGGCGTTGAGCTGCAGGTCGGGGTCGGTGTTGATGATGCCCAGGCAGTTGGGACCGATCAGGCGCAATCCGTAGCTGCGGCTCAGCCCCAGCAGGGCCCGCTGACGTTTGCGCCCCTCCTCGCCGGCCTCGGCGAACCCGGCCGAGATCACGATGAGCCCGTGCACGCCCTTGGCGGCGCAGTCCAGCACGACGTCCTTGACCGACTCGGCCGGCACGGCCACGATCGCCACGTCGACGTCCTCGGGGATGTCCTGGACCGTGGAGTACGCGGGCAGCCCCGACACGGCCTCCGCTGCGGAGTTCACGGCGTAGACCGTGCCCGAGAAGTCCCCCAGCACGAGATTGCGGACCATTGCGAGCCCGATGGAGTCGGCGCGCCGGCTCGCACCGACGACCGCGATGGTGCGTGCGGAGAAGATGCGCTGGATCGACGCGGCCTCGGCGCGCTGCTCGCGAGCACGCATCACGCCGATCGCGGTGTCCGTGGGGTCGAGACCGAAGGCGAGACGCTGCACGCCGTCGTCGAGCGTGCCCTCGACGCTGTAGCCCATCTCACGGAAGATCTGCTGCATGCGCCGGTTCTCCGGCAGCACATCGGCCACGAAACGAGCGATACCGCGCTCGCGGCCGGCCTGGGCCAGGTGCTCGAGCAGCAGCTGTCCCACACCACGGCCCTGATGGGCGTCCTGCACCAGGAACGCCACCTCGGCCTCGATACCGTCGGTGGCGTCGTAGCGCCCGATCCCGATGATCTCGCCGAGCATCAGTACGACGAAGGCGACCCGCTGATCGTGATCGACCGTGGTGAAACGGGCCACGTCGCGCTCTGACAGCGTCGGATACGGGGCGAAGAACCGGAAGTACTTGGACTGGTCCGACACCCGCGAGTAGAAGGAGATGAACTCCTGGGCGTCCTCGGTCCGCACCGGACGCAGCTGAGCCACACGACCGTCCTTGAGCAGGACATCGGCCTCCCAGCGCTGGACGTCCAGGGGGGTCTCGCTCACGGACCCAAACCTACCGGTACCCATGTCGAAAGGACCATCACGCCCGAGTCCAGCGCCCCCATCACGCCCGATCCCGGCGCGCCCATCACGCCCGAGTCCGGCGTGGCATCCCGGGGGTCGACCGGCGGCCCCGGACAATGGCCACATGGCACGCACCACACCTCCACCCGAGGACGACTTCGACGAGCACATCATCGACACCAACATCGCCGTCGAGATGCGCAGCAGCTTCCTGGAGTACGGCTACTCGGTGATCTACTCGCGCGCGCTGCCCGATGCCCGCGACGGCCTCAAGCCGGTGCACCGCCGACTGCTGTACACGATGGACGACATGGGCCTGCGCCACGATCGCGGGCACGTCAAGAGCGCCCGGCCCGTCGGTGAGGTCATGGGCCGCCTGCACCCGCACGGAGACTCCGCGATCTACGACGCCCTCGTGCGCCTCGCGCAGCCGTGGTCGATGCGCCTGCCGCTCGCCGACGGACACGGAAACTTCGGTTCGCAGGACGACCCGCCCGCCGCCATGCGCTACACCGAGATCCGCATGGACGAGGCCGCCGAGGCCATGACGGCCTCGATCGACGAGGACACCGTCGACTTCAAGGCCAACTACGACGGTCGCGAGACCGAACCGGTCGTGCTGCCGTCGGCGATCCCGAACCTGCTGGTCAACGGCAGCACGGGCATCGCCGTGGGCATGGCCACCAACATCGCTCCGCACAACCTGATCGAGGTCGTGCAGGCCCTGCGACACCTGCTGACCCACCCGGGCGCCAACCTCGACGACCTGATGCGATTCATCCCGGGGCCCGACCTGCCCACCGGTGGCAAGATCGTCGGCCTCGACGGAATCCGTGAGGCCTACGCCACCGGCAACGGTCCGTTCCGCATGCGTGCCACGGCCCGCATCGAGAATGTCACGGCCCGTCGCAAGGGCATCACCATCACCGAGCTGCCCTACAACGTCGGGCCCGAGAAGGTCATCGAGGCGATCAAGAAGCTGGTCCAGGCCAAGAAGCTGACCGGGATCAGTGACGTCAAGAACCTCACCGACCGGCACAAGGGCCTGCACCTGGTCATCGAGATCAAGAACGGCTTCGTGCCCGAAGCGATCCTCGAACAGCTCTACAAGGCCACCCCGCTGGAGAGCTCGTTCGGCATCAACGCGGTCGCCCTCGTCGACGGCCAGCCCCGCACGCTGGGCCTCAAGGAGCTGCTCGAGGTCTTCTTGCAGCACCGCGTCGACGTCGTGCGTCGCCGTTCGACGTTCCGCCGCGGCAAGGCCGCTGATCGTTTGCACCTGCTCGAAGGACTGCTGCTGGCCCTGGTCGACATCGACGAGGTCATCGCCGTGATCCGATCCAGCGAGAATCGCCCCGAGGCCAAGGGACGCCTCTCGACCGTCTTCGACCTCACCGAGCCGCAGGCCGAGTACATCTTGCTGCTGACCCTCGGGCGCCTGACCCGCACCGACCGGGTCGAGATCGAGAAGGAGATCGAGGAGCTGCGCCGCACCATCGAGCGCCTCGACGAGATCCTCGCCGACGACGCAGTCCTGCGCCGAGTGGTCGGCGACGAGCTCACCGAGGTCGCCGAGAAGTTCGGCACCCCACGCCGCACCGTCCTGCTGGAGTCGGCCGGTCAGACCGTCACCAGCGCCGCTTCGGTCGAGGTGGCCGACGACCCCTGCTGGGCCCTGCTGTCGGCCACCGGGCTTCTGGCCCGCACCAGCGACGACAGCGACATGGGGCCGGTGGGCGGACGTGTCAAGCACGACACGATCGTGTCGGCGGTCCGCACCACGGCTCGCGGCGAGATCGGCCTGATCACGTCGGCCGGGACCGTCCGGCGCCTGCAGGTGCTCGACCTGCCCGCACTGCCTCCCACGGCCCAGTCCGCGAACCTGCAGGGCGGGGTTCCGCTGGGTGAGATCATCGACCTTGCCGGACACCGTGCTCTCGCGCTGATGCCGCTGACCGACGACGGTCCCGGTGTCGCGCTGGGCACCCGCCACGGCGTGGTCAAGCGGGTCAAGCCCGATCATCTCGGTCGTGACGAGTGGGACATCATCACTCTCGACGACGGCGACCAGGTCGTCGGAGCCGCCGTTCTGGCCACCGGAGACGAACAGCTGGCGTTCGTCACCTCGGATGCACAGCTCCTGCGATTCGGCGCTGACGCCGTCAGGCCGCAGGGCCGTGCCGGCAGCGGCGTGGCCGGCGTCAAGGTCACCACCGGGTCTCGGGTCGTCGCCTTCGGCGCCGTCACCCACGTCGACACCGCCTCGGTGGTCACCGTGGCCGGGTCGGCCGAAGCTCTGCCCGGCACCCAGACCGGTGCGGTCAAGGTCACCGCCCTGCACGTCTACCCGGCCAAGGGCCGAGCCACCGGCGGGGTGCGCTGCCACCGACTGCTCAAGGGCGACGACGGCCTCATCCTCGCGTGGGTCGGAGACGGCGTTCCGATGGCGTGCGCCACCAGCGGATCACCGGTCGATCTTCCCCCGATGGACGAGCGTCGTGACGGCTCCGGTGTCGGGGCGGCACAGCCGATCGCGTCGGTTGCAGGAACCCCCGGACCGCACGTGGTCGTGCAAGACTGACCGCGTGCGATTCTCCCTTCCTCGTCAGGCCCCCGTCCTCCTGCTGACCCTGGCCGCCCTCGTGCTGGCGGCGTGCAGCGGAGGTGACGACACCTCCTCCGACGGGGGTGGCGACATGGCGGCGCTCCAGGCCCGCTTGGACACCGCACAGCAGGCGATCTTCGATGCTCCGGCGCTGGACATCTCGCTGGCCACCACCGAGCTGCCGCCGGGCGTCAACGGTCTGCTGTCGGCCTCGGGTCGCGGTTATCAGGGCGCCTCGGTCGACGAGGCTGCGTTCACCGGCGAGGTCAACGTCACCGCCGCGGGAACGTCGGTCGAGGCCGAGGTCGTCGCGGTCGATGGCACCGTCTACGCCAAGACCGGGCTCACTCCGGTGTTCCTGACCCTCGATCCGGCCACGCTCGGCGCTCCCAACCCCTCCACGCTGCTGGGCGCCGAGGGCGAAGGTCTCGCGACGATCCTGACCGAGACCCAGAAGCTGGCCGACGGCGGCGAGTCCCGCGAGGGGCGCGACGTCCTGACCACGATCACCGGCACCATCCCCGGCGCCATCGTCGCCGAGTTCCTTCCCACCGCCGACGCCGACAGCAGCTTCCCTGTCACCTACCGGCTCACCGAGGACGACACCCTCGCCGACGCCGAGATCACCGGACCGTTCTACCCCGGCGGAGCCGACGTCACCTACACGGTGCAGCTGACGCCCAACGACGACGACTCCGAGATCACCAAGCCCTAGGACGGCCATGGACGCCCAGCCGATCCAGCCCCAGCCCACCTCTTCTCCCCCGCGTTCGTCACAGATCCTGCTCGGGCTCGCCGCGGTGGCGATCGCCTTCGCCGCCGCCGACACGTACGTCGTCGTGCTGGCGCTGCCGGACATGATGACCGCGGCCGGGCTCGGCGTCGACGAGCTCCAGCGTGCTGCCCCGATCGTGTCAGGGTTCCTGCTCGGTTATGTCGGGGTGCTGCCGCTGATCGGACGGATCTCGGACCTGCGGGGCCGCGTGCCCGTGCTGCTGGGATCGCTGGTGGTGTTCGCCGTCGGTTCGCTGGTCACCGCAGCCGCCTACGACCTCGACTCGGTCGTAATCGGACGCTTGATCCAGGGCATCGGTGGCGGCGGTCTGATCCCGCCCACCCTCGCACTGGTGGCCGACCTGTGGCCGCCCCAACGACGCGGGCTGCCCCTGGGCATCGTCGGTGCGGTCCAGGAGCTGGGCAGCGTGCTCGGCCCGCTGTACGGCGCCGTCGTCCTGTCCTTCGGGTCGTGGCGCGACATCTTCTGGATCAACTGCGCCGTCGGCCTGGTGCTGGCCGCAGCGATGCTGGCACCGGGCCGGGCCGATCCGGTGGCGCCGACGACTCCACGCGGTCGGTTCGACTGGCCCGGGGCAGCTCTGGCGATCGCTGCCCTCGTGGCCCTGACGCTGGTCATGCTCGAACCCGCGCGACTCACCTCGGGTGTCACCAGCGGCCTCGCCTTCCTGCCGGTCACCGGGGAGTCTCGCTGGCTCACGCCACTCGCCCTGACCATGTTCGGTCTGCTGGTGCTGTTCGCGCTGCGCCAGCGGTTGGCGCGCCGGCCGCTGCTGCAGTGGCGTGGGTGGGGCGAGATCGCCCGCGAGACCGACCTGCTCGGCGCCGCCTTCCTGACAACCGCCCTGGGCGCCGTCATCGTGACGTTCGCGTCCGCCGAGCCCGAGACGGCGGCCATCTCCCCCGACGCCGCCTGGCTGCTGCCGCTGGCCGCCGCCGCACTGCTGGGCTTCTGGTGGCGCCAGCGATCCGCACGCGAACCCCTCATCCCTCGAGGGGCCTTCCGGTCGCGGGCCGCGTGGGGCGCGCTCGTCGTCTCGTTCTTCGTCGGCGCCTCACTGATCGCCGCCCTGGTCGACATCCCGTTCTTCGCCCGGCTCACGGTCTATCGCGACTCCCAGCTCGACGCGGCCCTGGTGCTGGTGCGCTTCCTGATCGCCCTGCCGATCGGCGCGGTGCTCGGCGGCTATCTGCTGCGCCGTGTGTCGGCTGCCTGGCTGACGGCCGGCGCGATGACCATGAGCGCAGTGGCGTTCGCCCACATGGCGACGTGGGACGCCCAGTCGCTGGCCAGCGAGGTGGAGACGATCTCGCTGGTGCTGGCCGGCCTCGGATTCGGTCTGGCGATCGCGCCGGTCAACGCCGTCCTGCTCGAGCACACCGCCGACGCCGTGCACGGCGTGGCCTCGGCCCTGCTGATCGTGGCACGCATGGTCGGCATGCTGCTGGGCATCTCGGCGCTCACCACGATCGGCCTGCGCGCCTTCTACGCCGCCTCCGCCGACATCCCGCCGGCCGCACAACTCTGCGACGGGCAGGCCGCCCTGTGCCAAGCCTACCGGGACGCCGTCCGCGACGCCGGCATCACCCAGCTGCACGCTGTGTTCATCGGCGCCGCCCTCTGCGCCGCCATCGCCGCAGTCCTCGCCCTGCTCCTCCTCCGCACCCCCTCCCCCTCACCTTCCCGCTCCCCTTCCCCCAGGGCGGTGGATTCTCAACCGAATGCCTGAGGCGCAGTGGATCTGCAACCGTTTGACGCATCTTTGGGTTTCAGATCCACCGCCCCACCCCCATCGGCGCCTCGGTACGGTGGCGTCGTGAATGACTTCGATGACCTTCTGGACGCCAACCGCACGTTCGCCGACGACTTCCACCTGTCCGGCTTCGACGGAATCGCCAAGGCCGGCGTCGCCATGGTGACCTGCATGGACTCACGCATCGACCCCCTGAAGATGATCGGTCTACAGGCTGGCGACGCCAAGATCCTGCGCAATCCCGGCGGCCGCGTGACCGATCAGGTGCTGGTCGCCGTCGTGCTGGGCGCCACCTTGTTGCAGGTCAAGCGGGTCATGGTGGTCGAGCACACCCGGTGCGCCATGGCCTCGCAGTCCGAGGACCAGCTGCACGAGCGCATCGCCGAGCACACCGGCAGCGACTCCACGTGGATGACCCTTGGCGCCATCAGCGACCAGGAGAAGACAATCCGGGCCGACGTGCATCGCATCACCAGCCACCCGCTGATCGCCGACTCCATCTCCGTCGGCGGCTTCCTCTACGACGTCGACACGGGCCTGCTGCAGCCCGTCGTCTGACCTCGGACCGTCCCACCCTCCCGACTGATCGGCGACTCACCATGACCGGACCCCTGCAGGACACGACCGTGCTCGTCACCGGCGCGAGCGACGGCATCGGTGCCGAGGCAGCCCGGCACTTCGCCGCTCAGGGCGCCCACGTGCTGGTGACAGGGCGTTCGACGGACAAGCTGAAGGCGATCGCCGGTCCGATCAGCGCCGAGTCGTTCGTGGCCGACTTCTCGCGACTGGACGATGTTCGTCAGCTCAGCAAGGACGTTGCCGCGGCTACCGATCGCATCGACGTCCTGGTCAACAACGCCGGCGGCACGTTCTCCCCCGACCGCGTCACCGCCGACGGTCATGAGCCGAACTTCCAGATCAATCACCTCGCACCCTTCCTGCTGACCCACCTGCTGCGACCGAACCTCGCGGCCGCCGGAGGCGCCCTGGTGCTCAACACCTCGAGCGTCGGCAACCTGATCGGCTCGGTCGACCTGGACGATCTGGACTGGAGGCGCCGCCGCGCGAACGAGTTCCGCTGCTACGGCACCGGCAAGCTGATGAACATCATGTTCACCCGCGGCATCGCGCGCCGCTGGGCCGACGACCGCATCGCGTCAGCTGCCGTGCACCCCGGCCCGGTGGGCAGCTCGTTCGGGCGCGACTCCGCGCTCGTGGGCCTGATCTACCGCAGCCCCCTCAAGCGGTTCGCGACGATCAGCGTGCCCGACGGCGCCGCTCCCCTGATCGCGCTCGCCGAGCGAGGCCCATCGCCTGAGATCAATGGCGTCTACTTCAGCCGATTCACGCCGAACGGCAAGGAGAACAAGCAGGCCGCCGATGACCGACTCATCGACGGCCTCTGGGCGACCTCGGCCGACCTGGTCGGCGTACCAACCTGATCTGACAGCGTCTGGACCTACACGTCGATCTGGTCGACGTCGATGTCGTAGGCCCCCTGCACGATGAACTCCTTGCGCGGCGGCACCTCGTTGCCCATCAACAGCTCGAAGACCGAGTCTGCCTCGGCGGCGTCGTCGACCGTGAGACGTCGCAGGGTGCGGTGGCGCGGATCCATCGTGGTCTCGGCCAGCTGGTCGGCGTCCATCTCGCCCAGACCCTTGTAGCGCTGCACCGGGTCCTTCCAGTGCTTGTTCTTGCGCTTGAGCTCGGCCAGCGTGCGCTGCAGCTCGGCGTCGGAGTACGTGTACACGTACTTGTCCTGGCCCTTCTTGGGCGCCGACAGCTCGATGCGGTGCAATGGCGGCACAGCGGTGAAGACCCGACCGCTGTCGAGCAGTGGTCGCATGTACCGGTAGAACAACGTGGCCAGCAGGCACCGGATGTGGGCCCCGTCCGAATCGGCGTCGGCCATGAAGATGATGCGCCCGTACCGCGCGGCCGCCAGCTCGAAGGTGCGACCCGACCCCGCCCCGACCACCTGGATGATCGAGGAGCACTCGGTGTTCTTGAGCATGTCGGCGATGGTCGCCTTCTGGACGTTCAGGATCTTGCCGCGGATCGGCAGCAGCGCCTGGAACTCAGAATCTCGGGCCGCCTTGGCGGTGCCGAGTGCGGAGTCGCCCTCCACGATGAACAGCTCGGAGCGGTCGACGTCGTTGCTGCGGCAGTCGGCCAGCTTGGCCGGCAGCGCACTGGACTCGAGCGCGTTCTTGCGTCGCTGCGTGTCACGCTGCTGCCGCGCCGTGAGGCGGGTGCGCGAGGCGTCGACGACCTTCTGCATGACGACGCGGGCCTTGGCCTTGTGCGCTGTCTTGCTCGACCCGAGGAACGCCTTGAGCTCGCGGGTCACGACCTGGTTGACGATCTTGGTCACGGCCGGGGTGCCCAGGACCTCCTTGGTCTGGCCCTCGAACTGCGGCTCGGCCAGGCGCACCGTGACGACCGAGGTGAGGCCCTCGAGGATGTCGTCCTTGATGACGTCGGGGTCGCCAGCCTTGAGCAGCCGAGTGGTGCGCAGGACGTCGTTGAAGCTCTTGGTGATGGCACGCTCGAAGCCCGAGATGTGCGTGCCGCCCTTGGGGGTCGCGATGATGTTGACGAACGAGCGCACCGTGGGGTCGTAGCCGCTGCCCCAGCGCACCGCGATGTCGACGCCCAGCGTGCGCTCGACCTCCTGGGCGGTCATCTGGCCCTTGGCGTCGAGCATGGGAACGGTCTCGGTGAAGGTGTCCTCGCCCTGCAGCCGCAGGACGTCGGTGACCGCCTCGTCAGAAGCCAGGAACTCACAGAACTCGGTGATGCCACCGTCGTAGCGGAACTTCTCCTCGTGCAGCTCAGGACCACGGGCATCGCCGATCACCAGCTCGAGACCCGGTACCAGGAACGCGGTCTGTCGGGCCCGCGCCACCAGCTCGTCGTAGGCGAACGTGGCGGTCTTGATGAAGATCTGCGGATCGGCCCAGTAGCGCACACGGGTGCCGGTGCGCGCCTTGGCCACCTTGCCGATCTTGCGCAGCGTGTTGTCGGGCGTGAAGTCCACCTCGGGGCCGTCGCCGGCGAACACCCCGGGCACACCGCGCCGAAAGCTCATGGCCCAGGTGGCACCGCCCTTGTCGACCTCGACATCCATGCGCGAGGACAGGGCGTTGACCACTGAGGCGCCGACACCGTGCAGGCCTCCGGTGGCGTTGTACGAACCGCCGCCGAACTTTCCGCCGGCGTGCAGCTTGGTGTAGACGACCTCGACCCCGCTCAGGCCGGTCTTGGGCTCGACGTCGACCGGGACGCCGCGGCCTTCGTCGCGCACCTCGACCGATCCGTCGGCGTGCAGCGCGACCTCGATGTGCGAACCATGATCGGACAGCGCCTCGTCGACGGAGTTGTCGATGATCTCCCACAGGCAGTGCATGAGACCGCGCGTGTCGGTGGACCCGACATACATGCCGGGTCGCTTGCGCACGGCCTCGAGGCCTTCGAGCACGAGCAGGTTGCGTGCGTCGTAGGTGCTGGTTTCGGAGATGGTTCTGGTCCCTTCGCGAAGTGTCGGTTCCACGATAATCGGCGGGCCCGACATGACCGGCCAGACACGCGCCACATCCCGCGCGCCTGCCACGATTTGTCGGTGTCCGGGAGTATTCATGTCGTAGGTCACCATCTGGAGCGAGGAATCATTTCCCGTGATTGGATGTTGAACCAGAAACATCCCCCCACTGTCATCAGCACAGGAAGTAGGCCACCGTGAGCACCCTGACTGCGACCGCCTCCCTCGGAGCACTCGACCGCTGCGACCGCTGCGGCGCCCAGGCCTATGTCCGCGTGACGCTGGGCGGCGGCGGCGAGCTGCTGTTCTGCGCACACCACGCGCGACAGCACGAGGACAGGCTCCGCGAAATGTCCGCGGAGATCCACGACGAGTCCGATCGTCTGACCCAGCCCAAGGACGTCTCGGTCGACTGAGTCACACCACTGAACGTGAAGGGCCCCGCCAATCGGCGGGGCCCTTCGTGGTGTCCGACGTCTACTTCACTCGCGCTGCCCGAAACGCTCGCGCTCGAGGCGCTGCTCGGCGCGCCACCCCAGGTACTGACCCACGATCAGGGCCACCATCCCCACCGCGGTGAGAGTCGAGCCCCACAGGAACTCGCCCATGCCCACCTGCAGAGCAATGCTCCCCAGCAGGACGAAGCCAGCCAAGGCCACGATCACCTTCTTGATCGGACCGAAGGCCACCGGGTCGTGGTGCTCAGACATGCGTCCCAGGCTAACAACGCCCACCCGGCAACACCGCACGACAAAGGGCTCCGCCGATCGGCGGAGCCCTTCGTGTGTCGTGCTGTCTCAGTCGAGGTAGTCGCGCAGCACCTGCGAGCGCGACGGGTGACGCAGCTTGCTCATCGTCTTGGACTCGATCTGACGGATCCGCTCGCGCGTGACGCCGTAGACCTTGCCGATCTCGTCGAGCGTCTTGGGCTGGCCGTCGGTGAGGCCGAAGCGCATGGACACGACACCGGACTCACGTTCGCTGAGCGTGTCGAGCACCGAGTGCAGCTGCTCTTGCAGCAGCGTGAACGAGACAGCGTCGGCGGGCACGATCGCCTCGGAGTCCTCGATGAGGTCACCGAACTCTGAATCGCCGTCCTCGCCCAGGGGCGTGTGGAGGCTGATCGGCTCGCGGCCGTACTTCTGGACCTCGACGACCTTCTCGGGCGTCATGTCGAGCTCGAGCGCCAGTTCTTCGGGCGTGGGCTCGCGGCCCAGATCCTGCAGCATCTGACGCTGCACGCGGGCCAGCTTGTTGATGACCTCGACCATGTGCACCGGGATGCGGATGGTGCGGGCCTGGTCGGCCATGGCGCGTGTGATGGCCTGACGGATCCACCACGTGGCATACGTGGAGAACTTGAAGCCCTTGGTGTAGTCGAACTTCTCGACCGCGCGGATCAGACCGAGGTTGCCCTCCTGGATCAGGTCCAGGAACAGCATGCCGCGGCCGGTGTAGCGCTTGGCCAGCGAGACCACGAGCCGCAGGTTGGCCTCGAGCAGATGGTTCTTGGCCCGACGACCGTCCAGGATGATCCACTCGAGCTCATCGAGCTGCTTGGGACCCGGCTTGCGGCCCTTGGCCAGCTTCTCCTCCGAGAACAGTCCAGCCTCGATGCGCTTGGCGAGCTCGACCTCCTCGGCTGCGGTCAGCAGCGAGACCTTGCCGATCTGCTTCAGGTAGTCCTTGACCGGGTCAGCGGTCGCTCCGGCCACCATGACCTGCTGCACCGGCTCGTCGGACTCATCGGCCGCCGAGATGGTGAATGCAGATGAGGCGGATGCCTTCTCGTCCTCGACCAGCGTGGGGTCGGTCTTCAGGTCCTTCTCGAACTCCTCGTCGGGGATGTCCGGCAAGACCTTCTTGCCCTGGGCGTCGACCACGACAGTGCCGGCGACCACGGGAGGTGGGGTCTCCAGCACGTCCGCGACGTCGATGGTCGGCGGAACCGTGGAGCCTGGGTCCGCGGCCGCCGCCTTCTTGGCGGGCGCAGCCTTCTTCGCCGCAGTCTTCGCGGGCGCGGCCTTCTTCGCCGCAGTCTTGGCGGGCGGAGCCTTGGCAGGCGCGGTCTTCTTCGCGGCGGGAGCCTTCTTCGCAGGACTCTTCTTCGCGGAAGTCTGCGGGGCAGCGGTCTTCTTGGCAGTCGATGAAGGGGTCTTCGTCACAGTCTCTTCTGATTTCGCGGAGTCGGACGTGCTGGCGGGCATGACACCTGGGTCGTTCGGGGTGTCGGTTTCATGCAAGGTACTCAGGGTCTGCTCAGTCTTGGCAACAGCGTCACGGATCAGCCGTGAGCCGGTGTTCATCAACTTGGCGGCGGGATTCACCGGCATGTCAACCTCGCTCATCAGTAGAAGGGCGCAACGAACAGACCTGTGGTCAACCTCTGTGAATAGTCTGCCACGGTCCGACAACGTCATCGCTCGCGCCCCTCTCAGCGCGCTCTCAGCGAAGGCGGGCGCCGCTAGCGCAGCGGCCAGGTGTGCACGGGCTCGCCGCCGTGCATGTGCCGCTGATACTCCTGCGTCGTCAGGCGAAGAGCCGCGACCGAATCCGAACCGGCCGCCCGATGATGTTCGGTCTCCTGGATCAGCCACGTCGCACCGTTGCGGCCCGTGACGCAGCGCTGCTCGATGATCCCGAGCAACCGGTCGCGCACCGCGGCGTCGACACCCAGCTGCTCGAGTCCGGTGTGGGCCAGCGGCAGCAGGTGACGCAGCACGAGCTCGCGTGCCGGCACCGAGCCGACTCCCGGCCAGTACTGCTCGGCCTCGATGCCCATCTGTGAGGCGGTGTGGAAGTTGTCCTCGGCCGCCGCGAACGACAGCTGGGACCACACCGGGCGTTCGCCCTGCCCCAGCACCGGGACGAGCCCGTAGAAGAGCGCCGCGTTGGCCAGCGTGTCCACGACGGTCGGCCCGGCGGGCAGCAGACGGTTCTCGATGCGCAGGTGCGGGCGGCCGTCGGCGATGTCGTAGATGGGCCGATTCCAGCGATAGACCGTGCCGTTGTGCAGCCGCAGCTCGGCCAGGCTCGGCACGCGGCCGGCCTCCAGCTCGACCAAGGGATCCTCGTCCTCCACGATCGGCAGCAGCGCAGGAAAGTACCGGACGTTCTCCTCGAACAGGTCGAACACCGAGGTGATCCAGCGTTCGCCGAAGAACACCCGCGGACGCACTCCCTGGGCCTTGAGCTCCTCGCTGCGCGTGTCGGTGGCCTGCTCGAACAAGGCGATGCGCGTCTCGTGCCACAACTGACGCCCGAGCAGGAACGGCGAGTTGGCGCCCACGGCCACCTGCACGCCCGCGATGGCCTGAGCGGCGTTCCACGTCGGTGCGAAATCCTCGGGCTCGACCTGCAGGTGCAGCTGCGTGCTGGTGCAGGCGGCCTCGGGCATGATCGTGTCGGCCCTGGTGTCGAGGCGATCCACCCCGTCGATGACGATCTCGATGTCCTCGCCGCGAGCGGCCATGATCTGCTCGGACAACAGCTTGTACCGCGGGTTCGGCGAGATCGTGTGATAGCCGAGATGCTCCTCGCCTAGCGTCGGCAGGATGCCGATCATCACCAGGTGAGCACCGACACCGGCGGCCTTGTCCTGCGCGGCGTTCAGGTCGTCGCGCAGGGTCTCCTCGAGCGCGACCAGCCCGGTGCCGTCGATGCGCGACGGGGGGACGTTGATCTCCAGATTGAACAGTCCCAGCTCGGTCTGGAAGTCCTCGTCGGCGATCGCCTCGAGCGCCTCGACCCCCTTGAAGACCGGGTCGCCGTGCTCGTCGACGAGGTTGAACTCGATCTCGATGCCCACGTGCGCCGTGTCGAAGGAGAAGTCGCGCTCCCCCAGCATCCGCGCGAACACGTCGAGACAACGCCGCACCTTCGCGCGGTACCGAGTGCGGTCGTCGCGACTGAACTCGCGGGCATCCACGTCCTGACCCATGGCCACACCCTATTCCCGTCAGCCTGCCTGTCGCAGGTCTTCACGATCCGCCCATTCCTGCGGCCCGATGCCGGACTGCACGAGGTCGAGCATCAAGGTGGCCATGGAGTAGGCGGGATCGGCGGCATGCGCGCGTTCGGCGGCAATGAGCGCCTGCGCACCGTCGCCGGTCAGCCACGCCGTGAACGCGGTCAGCGCGAGCACCCCTGGCTCGTACGGCGGCACCACCAGCTGCGCGGCACGTGACATCAGCGCGAACGAGGCCTCAGCGACATCAGGGGTGAACAGCTCCCACAGGGCGTCGCGGACGTTGATCGCATTGACCCACACGGACACAGCGGCCGCATCCTCCTCGGTGACCGGCTCCCCCGCCGCCACCCGGCTCACCAACGGGCCGAGCTCGCGCAGCGCGACCACGTCAGACGGCTCGTCGTGTCGGCCGAGATCACCGAGCACCCGCACCAGCGCGGCGTGGGTGAGCACCTCCATGCGGTCTCGGCACTCCCCCGCCACCGGAGCGAAGCGCGCGACCAAGGTCTCGCGGTCCGGCAACACCTGCTGACCGGCGGCCACGGCCTGCACGATCGACACGTGGTGGTCCGACGTGTCATAACCGATGCCCTCGGCCGGAAAGCCGGGAATGTCGACCCAGTACCGCTGACCGTTGGACCGGGCGATGACGATCGGCGTGATCGTCCCGAGCTGGGCCTCGATGGCCTCGAGCAGGTCGTGCGCAATCCTCTGCCGCCTGGTGATCGCCAGCGCGATGACACCCTCGGCCCCTTGGCGTCGGAGATGGCCCACGATGACCGCCGCCGCGTCGTCCACGTACTCGGCACCGGGCAGGTCCATGCGCAGGCGAAAGCCCATGCGGTGCCGCGGTCCGCTCGTGGCAATGGCCACGATGGACTCGACGGGGCGAAACCCAAAGAGCGTTGGCATGGCGTTGAACAGGTCAGGAATATCGTGTGCGGTGAACACCGGGCGGTCGTCATGAGTCATGCCCTCGACGTTCGCGCCCGGCAGCCCCCGCGGCCATGGTCGCGGAGTCATCTGTGGACGGTCGCCTCTTCGAGGACCCCCTGTGGACGCAGTACGCTCCTGGCGTGGAGTTCCTCGCACCGATCACGCTGACCGGGACCCGGGTGTCACTGTCGCCCCTGTCCCACGATGACGTCGACGAGCTGGCCGCAGCCTCCGCCGACGGCGACCTGTCCTCGCTGCAGTACACGGGAGTGCCGACTCCGGAGAACATGGGCACCTGGGTCGACACGTGCCTGACGATGCAGGAGTCCGGCACCTTTCTGCCGTGGGTGACCCGGCGCCTGGACACCGGCACGCCCTCGGTGATCGGGATGACGACGTTCTGCAACGTCGAGCCGGCACACCGCCGTGTCGAGATCGGGTACACCTGGAACGCCGCATCAGCCCAGAGGTCGGGCACCAACACCGAGAGCAAGCTGCTGCTGCTCACGCACGCCTTCGAGACCCTCGACTGCATCGCCGTGGAGTTCCGCACCCACTGGCTCAATCGGCAGTCGCGTGCCGCGATCGAGCGTCTCGGCGCCAAGCTCGACGGCGTGCTGCGCAACCACCGACTGTCGCCCGACGGCACCCTGCGAGACACGGCGGCCTACTCGATCCTGCCGCACGAGTGGCCGGCGATCCGGGCCGAGCTGCAGCGGCGGCTCCAGGCGCAATCTCCGGGCGCAATGAGCTCAGCCTGATGCGGCCCACCTGATGCGTACTGTGGCGTCGATCCTGCACCTGGACCTCGACGCCTTCTTCGCGGCCGTCGAGCAACGCGACAAGCCATCGCTGCGCGGCAAGGCCGTCATCGTCGGCGGTGTCGGCAACCGCGGGGTCGTCGCCACCGCGTCGTACGAGGCCCGCGTGCACGGCGTGCGATCGGCGATGAGCATGGCCGAGGCTCGTGGCCGGTGCCCGCACGCAGCGTTCCTCTCGGGACGTTTCGAGGCGTACCGGGCCAGCAGCCGTCAGGTGATGGAGTGCCTGGCCCTGTTGTCACCACTGGTCGAGCCCCTGTCGTTGGACGAGGCCTTCGTCGACCTCGCCGCCAGCCCGGACTTCGATCCAGGCCGCCTCGCAGAGCTGGTCGAACGACTCCGCGACGACATCACCGAGGCGACTGGTGGCCTCACCGCCTCGGTCGGCGTCGCCTCGTCGAAGCTGATGGCCAAGATCGCCAGCGAGATCAACAAGCCCGACGGCGCGTGCATCATCGACCCGGGCACCGAGATGGAGGTGCTGGGTCCGCTGCAGGTCACCGCGATTCCGGGAGTCGGCCCGGTCACGGCCCAGCGACTGAGACAGGCCTCGGTCACGACGGTCGACGACGCCCGCGCCCTCAGCGCCGACGAGCTGGTGCGCGTGCTCGGCCAGTCGGCCGGCCGTGGGCTGTTCCAGATGGTGCGCGCCGACGACGACCGACCCGTGATCGCCGATCGCGAGGCGAAGTCGATCAGCATCGAGGACACCTTCGAGGTCGACGTCGTGGACCGGGACCGGCTGGGTCGCACAGTCGACCGGATGGCCTCGTCGGTGGCGGGCAAGCTGGCCAAGGGCGGCCTGTCCGGCCGCACCGTCACCCTCAAGGTCCGCCATCACGACTTCGAGACGCACACCCGATCAGCCACGCTGGCCGGTCCCACCGACAGTCCTCGCACGATCACGACCACGGCGCGACGGTTGCTGGACGCGGTCGACCTGCGCGGCGGGCTACGACTCATCGGCGTGGGCGTCAGTGGCCTGGCCGACTGGGTGCAGGACGACCTGTTCGACGACCCCGACGAAGTGCTCGACGTCACCGAATCAGGGCCGCTGGAGCCAGCAGTGCCCGCGATGGCGGACTACCGGCCCGGCATGGACGTGCACCACACCGAGCACGGCGCCGGGTGGGTGTGGGGATCGGGCCTGGGCCGTGTGACGGTCCGATTCGAGACCCGGCACACCCCGCCCGGGCCGGTGCGCACCTTCGCGACCGACGACCCGGCGCTGGCTCCCAGCCACCCCGATACGGTCGAGTCATGAGCCTCACCCCGCCCGTTGCCGAGCGACGGCCGATCACCCGCACCCACCACGGCGATGCAGTGGTCGATGAGTACGAGTGGCTGCGCGATCCCGAGGACCCCGCCACGATCGCCTACCTCGAGGCCGAGAACACCCACGCCGACGAGGCGACCGCCGACCTGGAGTCCCTGCGCGGCCAGATCTTCGAGGAGATCAAGGCGCGCACGCAGGAGACCGACCTCTCGGTGCCGGTGCGCCGGGCCGGCTGGTGGTACTACACGCGCACCGTCGAGGGAAGCCAGTACGCCATCCGCTGCCGGTGCCCCGTCCTCGACGCCGACAGCTGGACCCCGCCCGACCTGGAGGCCGGAGAGGACATCACCGACGAGCAGGTGCTGCTGGATTCGAATGTCGAGGCCGAGGGCCACGAGTTCTTCTCCCTCGGCGCGTTCAGCGTCAGCGACGACGAGAACCTGCTGGCCTGGTCGGTCGACACCACCGGCGACGAGCGGTACACGATCCGCATCAAGGACCTGCGCACCGGAGAGGTGCTGCCCGACGAGATCACCGGCGCCAGCGCCGGGGCCACGTGGTCGGCAGGCGCGAGTCACCTGTTCTACACGACGGTGGACGACGCCTGGCGTCCTCACCAGGTCTGGCGCCACGCGCTGGACCCAGCCTCCGCTACCGCCCCCGGCACCGAGGACACCCTGGTCTTCGAGGAGCCCGACGAGCGGTACTTCGTCGGCATCGGTCGCACGCACTCGGAGAAGTACCTCGTGATCGGGCTGTCCTCGAAGGTCACCAGCGAGTACCTCGCCCTGGAGGCCGATCAGCCCGAGGGCGAGTTCCGCGTGATTCTTCCGCGTCGCGACGGCGTCGAGTACACGCTGGAACATGCCGTGATCGGTGGCGAGGACCTGTTCCTCGTGCTGCACAACGACGGCGCCCTGAACTTCGAGCTCGCCTCGACCCCGGTCGACGAGCCCGGCGAGCTGACCGTGCTGGTTCCCGGCAGCGACACCACCCGCCTCGAGGACGTCGACGTGTTCGCCCGCTGGGTCGTGCTGTCATACCGCCGCGACGCACTGGCCCGCATCTCGATCATGCCGATCACCGCGTCCGGTCTGGCCCCGCAGCACGAGATCGACTTCGGCGAGGAGCTGTTCACCAGCGGCGTCGGCGGCAACGCGGAGTGGGATCCGCCCGTGGTGCGCGTCGGCATGGGCTCGTTCGTGACGCCGTCGAGCGTCTTCGACTACAGGATCACCCTGGGTGATGATGGCGATGTCGCCGACGACGAGCTGGTGCTGCTCAAGCAGGCGCCGGTGCTCGGCGGGTACGACCCGGCCGCGTACGAGCAGCACCGGGTCTGGGCAACCGCCGACGACGGCACCCGGGTGCCGGTCTCGATCGTGTGCCGCACCGACGTCGCTCGTGACGGCACGGCGCCGGCCCTGTTGTACGGATACGGCTCCTACGAGGCCAGCATGGATCCGGGCTTCTCGGCCATGCGACTGTCGCTGCTCGACCGCGGGTTCGTGTTCGCCATCGCGCACGTGCGCGGTGGCGGCGAGCTCGGCCGGCACTGGTACGACGACGGCAAGATGCTCAACAAGCGCAACACCTTCACCGACTTCGTCGCCGTCGCGCGCCATCTCGTCGACGAGGGCTGGACCAGTTCCGACCGCTTGGTGGCCGAAGGCGGCAGCGCCGGCGGTCTGCTGATGGGGGCCGTGGCCAATCTCGCCCCGGACGCCTTCTGCGGCATCGTGGCAGCCGTCCCGTTCGTGGACGCGCTGACCACGATCCTCGACCCCGAGCTGCCGCTGACGGTCATCGAGTGGGACGAGTGGGGCGATCCCCTGCACGACCCCGAGGTCTACGCCTACATGAAGTCGTACTCGCCGTACGAGAACGTGGGCGCCCATCCCTACCCGGCGATCTTGGCAGTCACCAGCCTGCACGACACCCGGGTCATGTTCGTCGAGCCGGCCAAGTGGGTGGCCCGGCTGCGCGCCACCGCTACGGGCCCCAGCGCGACTGGGGAGGCCCAGATCCTGCTCAAGACCGAGATGCACGGTGGACACGGCGGTGTCAGCGGCCGGTACGCCGCCTGGAAGGAACGCGCCTGGGAGCTCGCCTGGATCATCTCGACCGCCACCAGCGCGTCGCGAGGTGCCTGAACCCTCAAGTTCCAGTCTAAGAAGCCACTGAGAGCGGAATCCTCATCCGGTGGCGTGCGTTGTGATGGGTACAGGCCACGCATGACCGGAACGAACTGAGGAGCGCCAGGTGAGCATGACGACGAGCAAGAGCACCACGACCGAGGGCAAGGACAGCGTCGGCATGTACCTCGCCGAGATCGCCCGCACCCCCCTGCTCGACGCCGCACGTGAAGTCGAGCTCAGCAAGACCATCGAAGCCGGCATGATGGCCCGCCATCTGCTCGACTCCGGCCGGATCGGTCGCCGCAAGGGCGGTGCGCCCAAGTCCGCCACCCAGGAGGAGCTGCTCTGGCTGGCCGAGACCGGCGAGCAGGCGCTCCAGGAGTTCATCGCAGCCAACCTGCGGCTCGTGGTCTCGATCGCCCGCAAGTACGGCCGGTCAGCCATGCCGATGCTCGACCTGGTCCAGGAGGGCAACACCGGCCTGATCCGCGCCGTCGAGAAGTTCGACTACATCAAGGGCTTCAAGTTCTCCACGTACGCCACGTGGTGGGTGCGTCAGGCGATCACTCGTGGCATCGCCCAGCAGGCCCGGGTCGTGCGCCTGCCCGTGCACGTCGTCGAGGAGCTCAACCAGGTCACGGCCGCGCGTCGCAACCTCGAACGTCAGCTGGGCTATGACCCCGAGCCCGCCGAGGTCGCCCTCGAGCTCGGCATGGACGTCGAGCGCGTCATCGACCTCATGTCGTGGGGCCGCGATCACGTCAGTCTCGACTCCCCTGTCGACGACGACGGCGACACCTCGCTGGGCGATCTGATCGCCCGCGAGACGTTGCCCGGTCCCGACAGCCAGGTCATCGACCTCGAGACGCGCGATCTGATCGCCGGGCTCGTGGGCAATCTCGGTGAGCGCGAGGCCGACATCGTGCGAGCCCGCTACGGACTGCTCGACGGGCGTCAGCAGAAGCTGGCCGACATCGGCAAGCGCCACGGCATCTCGGCAGAGCGGGTCCGCCAGCTCGAGCGCGAGGCGCTGGGCAAGCTGCGCCGCATTGCTGACCCGGACCTCGCTGCCTAGCCTGCGCTGAGCAGGGTGCGCCAGAGGTCGTCCACGACGGTAGGCAGCTGATCCTTGGGGCCGGTGTTGTCGATCAGGTGATCGGCGACGCCGGCCCTTTGCTCACGGGTGGCCTGGGTGGCGATGCGTGCACGAGCGTCGGCCTCGGTCATGTTGCGGTCCGAGGCCATGCGCTGGACCTGCACGTCGACGGGCACGTCCACCACGATGACGACGTCCATGTCAGCCGCGGCACCCATCTCGATCAGCAGCGGGTTGTCGTGCACGACGATCGCATCGGAGGCGGCCGCTGATGCCAGGGCGAGGGCACGCTCGCGGATGGCCCCATGGGTGATGGCCTCCAGATCGCCCAGGGCAGCGCGGTCGGAGAACACGATCGAGCCGAGGGCCGGGCGATCCAGCGTCCCGTCGTCGGCGATCACCGCAGAGCCAAAACGCTCCTCGATCGCGCCGAGCGCCGGAGTGCCGGGCTCGACGACCTCCCGTGCCAGGAGGTCGTAGTCGATCACCAGCGCGCCGTGCTGGGCCAGCAGGGCGCTGACCGTGCTCTTGCCAGAGGCGATGCCTCCGGTGAGCCCCACGGTGAGCATGCGGCGATCAGCCGGTGGCCGAGGCGCCGTACGTGGTGACGTGCACGTGGTCGTAGTGATTGGCCGTGGGGCTGCCGCGGTCGCTCATGGGGCGCCAGGCCCCGGAGGTCGCCGGACGCCAGATCTGCTGGCGCCAGATGAGGTACTCGACGCCCAGCTCGGAGCGGTTCTCCATCAGGAAGTTGGCGATCGCGGTGCCGGTGTCCGAGGAGATCATGATGTCGAGTGCCTGCCCGGTGGCATGTTCGCCCCGGTTCGCCACGCCGCCGTAGGAGGTGACCTCGGGGAACTCGGCACACACGGCGCGGTAGACCTTGACCGTGTCGGGCTGCAGGCCGGACTCGGGCCCGGACCCGGCGGCACAGGGAGCGGCGCTGAGGGTGGGCTCGGGCGGCGGCGGAGGCGGCTTGGGCGCCTTGGGCGGCTCAGGCATCTTCTCGGCGACGCTCTTGCTGACGACCCAGCGGGGCAGATCCTTGTGGATGACCTGGGTCCAACCGTCCTTGGTCTCACCCGTGACGTCGACCGTGTCGCCCTTCTTGACCGAGGCGAGCTTGGCCGATTCGCGATCGGAATCGGCAAAGATCGACAGATCCTTGACCGCGAACAACGTGCCGGCGATGTCGGCCTGCCCGGACTCATTGGGCAACGGGGCGCGCTCGGCGCTGCGGCTGACCCGGGTAGGAGGATCGGCCACGACCAGGGTCTCGACGTCCGCGGGCAGCTGTTCAGCAGCTGCGACGGCGTCGACCCGTGCGGAGACCGGGTCATCTTGCACGACCACGGCAACGGCGGAGCCGAGCACGGCTGCCAGTCCGAGACCGGGGATGAGAGTTCGAGTCAGCGTGGACCGACGTCGGGTGCGCGCGATGGGCGCAGCACGTCGGTGGCCAGAGGTCGCCACGAATTAAACCGCCTGTTGATCGACTGCACGGGCCGGTGTGCCGCGGGGGCGGCACACGGGGGGAAGACCGTTCTGCCGAGCATACGGGTCGGACCTAAACCTGTCCGCACGTATCCCCTGCCCACGCGAAGTCCCGTGACCGATCACACACTCATATGAGGGCAGGGCGGCGCGCGTGGTCAGGCCGACACGCCGCGGAAGGTGCGGCGGTAGTGCTGTGGGGTGGTCCCGCGGTGAGCGAGGAAGTGATGGCGCAGGGTCGCGGCGTTGCCGAATCCCACACGGTCGGCGATCTGGTCGATCGACAACGCGGAGCTCTCCAGCAGCTCCTCGGTGAGCGCCACGCGCTGGGTCGTCATCCACTGCAGCGGCGTCGTGCCGGTCTCGTCGCGAAACCGCCGCGCAAACGTGCGCGCCGACATGTGAGCCCGTTGGGCCAACCGCTCGACCGACAACGACTCCCCCAGGTGCTCGGTCATCCAGTCCAGCAGCGGGGCGAGGGTCTCGACGTCGGTGGTGTGCATCGGGGTACGGATGAACTGGGCCTGGCCGCCGTCGCGGTGTGGGGGCACCACGATGCGACGCGCCGTCGAGGCGGCCACCTTGGCGCCGAAGTGGCGGCGCATCACGTGAAGCGATGCGTCGATGCTGGCGGCCGAGCCCGCGCCGGTGACGATGTTGGCGTCGTCGACGTAGAGGATGTCGGGCCGCACCTCGATCGCTGGATAGAGCCGGGCCAGCTCGTCGGCGTGGCGCCAATGGGTGGTGCAGGAGCGACCATCGAGCAGGCCGGCCTCGGCCAGCATGAACGTCGCTGAGCAGTGCGCGAACACGATCGCACCACGGCCGTGCACCTCGCGGACACAGTCCAGCACCGCAGGATCGAAGTCCAGGTGGCTCGACCGCGGGACGAAGCACACCAGATCAGCATCGTGGGTCGCCTCCAGTCCGTGCTCGACGTGCAGGTCGTACCCGCCACGGCCCCTGATCCGGCCCGGTCGCGGCGCACAGACCCGAAAGTCGAACACGGGATTGTCGTCGTCGGGGTGGTACGGCTCGTTCCACACCTCGCTGAGCACACCCAGGCCGAACATCTCGACCCCGTCCTGGACCACGAGGGTCACCGTCTTCAACGCGCGCGACATGCCGCCAGCATGACCCAGATGTGGCAGGAACTCAATGCTGACTGGCTTTCCAGCCACTCGTGGCAGGAAATCCACAGGAGCAGACTTACTGCCATGATCATCGTCATCGCAGTACTCCTGGTCCTCACCTTCGCGATCATCCTGACCCGGACGATCCGCACCGACGGCTATGGCAGCCGCCCACCACCTCGCAGCCACCAGGGCGAGGAGATCCCCGCTTCCGCCTACGTCCCCCGCATCATCGCCTGAACGACAGCACCCCCGGCCGATGGCCGGGGGTGCTGTCGTGGTGCGGGTCGAGCTGGTGACTACTTACTCGCCACCGGTGAGCTTCTCGCGCAGCGCCTGCAGCGCCTCGTCGGAGGCCAGTGAGCCCTCCTGCACTGGGGCTTCGCCGCCGGTGCTCTCCGAGGACGGTGCAGAGCTGTCGGAGGAGTAGTTCGACGCCTCGGCAGCCTCGATGCCGGCCTTCTCGGCATCCTCGATCTGCTTCTTGTGCGCCTCCCAGCGCTCGTGGGCCTCGGCGTACTGCTTCTCCCACGTGGCGCGGGCCTCGTCGAAGCCGTCCTGCCACTCGCCGGTCTCGGGATCGAAACCGTCGGGGTAGATGTAGTTGCCGGCCTCGTCGTAGGACGAGGTCATGCCGTAGAGCGTCGGGTCGAAGTCGTCGCCGACTGCGGCCTCGGTCTCGTTGGCCTGCTTGAGCGACAGCGAGATGCGACGACGCTCCAGGTCGATGTCGATGATCTTGACCATGACCGAGTCGCCGATCTGGACGACCTGCTCGGGGATCTCGACGTGACGCTCGGCGAGCTCGGAGATGTGCACCAGGCCCTCGATGCCCTCCTCGACGCGAACGAACGCACCGAAGGGGACGAGCTTGGTGGACTTGCCGGGAACGATCTGGCCGATCTGGTGCGTACGGGCGAAGTGCTGCCACGGGTCTTCCTGCGTCGCCTTGAGCGACAGCGACACGCGCTCGCGCTCCATGTCGACGTCGAGAACCTCGACGGTGACCTCGTCGCCGACCTGCACGACCTCGTTGGGGTGATCGATGTGCTTCCAGGACAGCTCGGACACGTGGACCAGGCCGTCGACGCCGCCGAGATCGACGAACGCACCGAAGTTGACGATCGAGGAGATGACGCCCTTGCGCACCTGCCCCTTCTGCAGCTCGTTGAGGAAGTTCTGGCGCACGGCCGACTGGGTCTGCTCGAGCCAGGCACGGCGCGACAGGACCACGTTGTTGCGGTTCTTGTCGAGCTCGATGATCTTGGCCTCGATCTTCTGACCGATGTACGGGTCGAGGTCGCGGACGCGACGCATCTCGACCAGCGACGCGGGCAGGAAGCCACGCAGACCGATGTCCATGATCAGGCCGCCCTTGACGACCTCGATGACGGTGCCTTCGACGACGCCGTCCTCAGCCTTGATCTTCTCGATGTCGCCCCAGGCGCGCTCGTACTGGGCGCGCTTCTTGGACAAGATGAGACGGCCTTCCTTGTCCTCCTTCTGGAGGACGAGGGCCTCGACCGCGTCACCGAGGGCAACGACGTCATTGGGATCGACGTCGTGCTTGATCGAGAGCTCGCGGGAGGGGATGACACCTTCGGTCTTGTAGCCGATGTCGAGGAGAACCTCGTCACGATCGACCTTGACGATGATGCCTTCGACGATGTCGCCGTCGTTGAAGTACTTGATGGTCTTGTCGATAGCGGCGAGGAAGTCCTCTTCGCTGCCGATGTCGTTGACCGCAACCTGCGGGGCCGCAGATGGAGTTGCGATGCTTGTCATATAGGGATTGCTCCGATGGATGGGTGACGTTGGACGGGCGCGCCGAGGCCAGTTGTCCGTACGAGCGGTTCGACCCCGGTGAAGGGACCAGATCCGAGCACGAGCCCACGCCTGCTCTGTCCGAGACGCGAGCAAGCCGTCAGCGCGTGACAATCTTACGCGCCCGCGACGTCAGCGGACCCGCCGGGGTGCGCCGGTTCAGGTCGTCGGGGACAAGAAGGCAGCGAGGGCGCGGGTGTACAGATCGACGTCGTCGCTGCCCATCACCTCACGCGCCGAGTGCATGGCCAGCTGCGGAGCTCCGACATCGACGGTCAGCATGCCGGTCCTCGCCGCGCTCAGGGGCCCGATGGTCGATCCGCAGGGCAGGTCGGCGCGGTGCTCGTAACGCTGCAGGGGCACTCCGGCGGCGTCGCAGGCGCGTTGGAAGTGTGCTGCTCCGGCGGCGTCGGTGGCATATCGCAGGTTGACGTTGACCTTCAGGACCGGGCCGCCGCCCAGGGCGATCTGGTGCAGCGGTTCGTGGCGGTCGGCGTGGTTGGGGTGCGTCGCGTGCGCCATGTCGCCCGACGCGCACACCGACGCGGCGATCGCGCGGTGCAGCTCGTCGCGTCCTCCGCCGGCGGCCAGGACGGTGCGCTCGAGCACGGTCAGCAACAGGTCCGAACCTGCCCCGCGCTCCGACGTGCTGCCGATCTCCTCGTGGTCGAACAGGGCCAGCACGGTGGCGACCCCGTCGACGGGTTCGGCCGACAGCAGGGCCTGCAGACCTGAGAAGCAGGTGCCCTGGTTGTCGAGGCGTCCGGCGGAGACGAACTCCTCGCGAGCCCCGATCAGGGCGCTGGGCGTGACGTCGTGGGTCATCAGCTCGAAGCCGAGCACGTCGTCGGCCCTGACCTCGGACTTCTCGGCAATCCAGTCCATGAAGCGACCAGAGCCGGTGTTCCAGATGGCGTTGAGGTGGCGCTGCGGGTCGACCTCGATGCTCTTCTTCTCCGCGGACAGGTGGATCGCGAGCTGCGGCACCCGCAGCACCGGCTCGTCGATGTGCACCAGCTTGAGGCTGCCGTCACGCAGGGCGAGTCGTCCGGCGATGCCGAGGTCACGGTCGAGCCACGAATGGATCCACGCTCCCCCGTACGGCTCGAGGGCCACGACACCCAGGCCGCCCGCCTCGACGTCGTGGTGCTGCTTGAGACGCAGGTTGGGGCTGTCGGTGTGGCCACCGACGACGCGGAATCGGACGTCGGCTCCGGGCGCCGCCTCGGTGTTCCACGCGACCAAGGATCCGCCACGGATCACGAACCACTTGCCGGGCCCTGTCGGCCACGGCGCCGTCTCGTCGACCTTGGTCCAGCCCGCCGCGCCGAGCCGCTCGGCTGCAGTGGCGCAGACGTGGAACGGGGTCGGCGAGTGGTCGACGAAGGTGCACAGGTCGGCGGCCGCAGTCATTGGTTCAGCCTAGACGTCACCTGACATGACGACGGGGCCGCCGACCGAGTGGTCGACGGCCCCGGGCCAAGGATCAGCTCAGACGTGCGCAGGAGCGTCGTCTGCCGTCGTGTCTCGCGAACGGCCTCGAAGTGCAATGCCGATCAGGATCAGGACCAGTCCGACGATCCCACCGAAGATCGGGAAGGTCGTGTGGACCGCGGCCAGCAGCGATGACGTTCCCGCATACTCGTCGACCGTGGCCTGCACGTTCTCGTCGGTGTAGCCCAAGGTGGCCGCCGTCGTGGTGAGCTTGCGCTCGCCGTCGAGCTCGAGATACCCGTCCTGGGACTCTCCGCCTCGAATGATGACGCCGGTGACCGGCTCCACCAAGAAGGTGCGGACGTTGGAGTAGATACGGTCGGTCACGACCGTGCCACCGTCCTCGCCGACGAGATCGCCCGGCACCGCGGTGGTGCCGACCTTGGTGGGCTCGATGACCTGCTCGAACTCGTAGACATCGAGATCGTTGATGGTGGTCTCACCCTTGTACTCGGCCGGCGTGGCCTTCTTGAGCGAGCCGTCCCAGAACATGTAGTCCTTCTTCTGGGTGTCGAACGGGAACTTGAAGTACTGGCCCTGGAAGTTTCCGCGCTTCTTCTCGCCACCGGTCTCTGTGCGCGTCTGGTTCCAGTCGACAGCCTCGCCGGTTGTCGCGTCGAACGCGACGATGTCGGCCGTGCCGCTCAGGGGCGTCTCGCCGCTGCCGCAGTCAAAGTCTGGCGCGGCAGTGCAGCTGAACGTGCGCCACACGGCGATGTCACGACCGAGATCCTCGCTCGCCTCCTCGCTGAGATCGACGTCACCGCTGACGACACGGGTCGACTTCAGCGGCCCCTCGATGACGGCTGGACCCGCTCCGACGTCCAGATACTCTGCGTCCTCGCCCTGCGCAGTCGCCGAGATGCTGGTCGTTTGGTTGTTGTCCGGCACGACGGCCAGTCGGTCATACATGTAGAACCGTGATGCCACGGCCAGCACCAGCAAGAAGGCGCCCAATACGAGCGCCACCGTTCCCAATTTCCTGCTCACTCCAGGCTCCCTCCGCCAATGTGATCTCGCGTAGGTTACCAGCCCGTAGGGTCACGACATGTCACCGAAACATGGGAGGATATGACCTCGTGAGCGCCACCCAAGTTCGTTCGGCCGCGCGCCCTGTCGAGCAGGTGCGAGCTGCGGCTGCGGTCATCGTGATTTCAGGTCTCGCGTGGCGAGTCTGGGCCGCATGGAACGGGTGGTTCTATGCCGACGACTTCTTGCTTGTTCAACGCGCTCGCGACATGGGATTCACCGTCGATATGCTGATGACGCCCAATGACAGCCAACTGATGCCCTTGGGCATGGTGGTGGCCTGGCTGGTGGGGCTTCCAGCCGGTCTGACGTGGTGGCCCGCGGCCCTGTCACTCATTGTCATGCAGACAGCGGCCCTCGGCGCCTGCTGGGCCATGCTGAGCACCGTCTTTGGTGAGCGCTGGGCCACGCTCGTTCCCCTGGGACTGTTCGCCTTTTCGCCGATGGCGATGGACAACTCCCTG
Source organism: Aeromicrobium sp. CF3.5 (assembly GCF_051262695.1). Lineage (NCBI taxonomy): Bacteria > Bacillati > Actinomycetota > Actinomycetes > Propionibacteriales > Nocardioidaceae > Aeromicrobium > Aeromicrobium sp. CF3.5. The sequence goes on along the minus strand of NZ_JBIMEZ010000006.1, from coordinate 146,778 downwards.
TGGTGGGCGGCGTCGCTCAACGGACTTCCTGCGCAGGCTGCGTTCTTCCTGCTGGTACTCGCGGTAGTCCAGTGGTCGCGAGAACGGAGAGTCCGCTGGGCGGTCCTGGCGTCCTTCGCATTCGCCCTCGCAGCGCTGAGTGGCCCGAGGGGTCTGTTGGTCGCAATCCCCATCGGCATCCTCACCATCGGACTGCTCACTCCGTCCGGGCACTGGCGAACACTGCCACGCCGGCTGTTCAGCACCCACTGGCCGATCATTGCGCCTCCGGCCGTGCTGGGAGCCATGTATCTACTGGTCTATCGCAGCGTTGCTCCGGCACCACTGTCGACATCGACCGACGCCCAGCACGGCAAGGTTCTCTGGAATCTGATCGTCGAGAGCTGGGCGCCGTCGTTGCTGGGTGGCCCCGTGTGGTGGAACGTTGTCGCCGACCCGATCTCCGTGCCCTCCGCGCCGCGTGTGATCGCCGTGACTGCGGCATTCATCGTGGTGACGCTCATGCTGCTCCTCGTGTTCCGCGGTGGCAGGACCGGCCGCGTCGCAGTGGCCATGATGACTGCGCAACTCATGGCCACCTATGTCGCCATCGACTTCGGTCGCGCGCTCCAGCTCGGCCCGGACGCAGCACTCAACACCCGCTACTATCCCGACGTTCTGGCCGTGACTGTCGTTGCCTTGGCGTTCGCCGTGATGGGGCGCGCCGAAAGTCGTCCTGCCACCACCATCGGTACCTCGATGATCGTTTCCCGACGCGGTCAAGCAATCGTGGGGACGTCTGCCGTCGTGTTCGCTACGTCCTTGGTCAGCGTCGTCACCTTCACGCTCCCCTGGCACCGCGACTTTCCGGCTCACAGGTTCGTCGACAATGCCGTCACCAGCCTTCAGGCACAACCCCGGCCGGTAGCCGATGTCGAAGTACCGGAACTGGTCCAGCTTCCGATCCACTTCCCCGAAAACCTCGTGTCCCGACTTCTGGCGCCCTATCCTGATGTGGTCGATCCGCGCACGGAAGGCAACGACCTGTTCGCGCTAGGCCCAGATGGGACAGCAGGACCGGCCCTCGTCAATGGCGCAACGAGCGACCCCGGCCCCGAGCTCGGTTGCGGTTGGCGAATCGACAACGCAGAGGTCCGCATCGCCATGGATCGAAATGACATGAATCTGTTCCCGTGGACAACCATCAACTACGCCGCGAGTGGCGATGGTCGAGCCGTCGTGACGTTCGACGACCGCAAGCCATTTGAGATCGACCTGCTCGCAGGCGCGCACACGTGGTTCGTCCGCGGGGATGGCGCCTATTCGACACTGACCATCCGCACGCTCGAGCCGGGGACCGTCGCCTGCGTCGATGGTGTGCGATCCGGCAGATTGGACGTTTCCCCGTGAGCGACATCGATCGCGAGACTTCCACTGCATTGCCACGCCTTCCCGCGCTGGACACACTGCGCGGTCTGGCGTCGCTTGCTGTGGTCATCACGCATGTCGCCTTCTGGGCCGGTTACTACGACGCTGGCTTGTTGGGCGCCGTGGCCCAGCGGCTGGAGGTGGGGGTCGCCATCTTCTTCGTCCTCTCGGGATACCTCCTCTCCTACCCGCGCTTCGCCGCCGCCCGGTGCGGGGTTCCCGCCGAACGACTTGCGACCTATGCGAGCAAGCGAGTTCTTCGGGTTCTTCCCGTTTACTGGGTGACTGTCGTGCTCGCCATGGTGTTGGTAGATCTGAATCAGGACCGCGACTGGCAGACGTGGTTGGACAACTTGCTGATGATCCAGCTCTACCGGGACACGATCTTTCCCGAGGGCCTGAGCCAGATGTGGAGCCTCGCCACGGAAGCGGCCTTCTACCTCGTGCTGCCCGCACTCACGATGGCACTGACCTGTCGGCGATTCAGCCGCCGCTCAGCGCAGCTGATCCTCCTCACGCTCATGGCTGCCGCCTCCATCGTTTGGGCCGGCCTCGCCGCGGGCCCGTTCGCCGACCTGGGAAGCTGGACCACCTTGGCCCTTCCTAGCTACCTGTGCTGGTTCGCTGCAGGCATGGCGATCGCTGTGGTGCATGTCGAGCTTCGTCTGGGCGACGGAACGTGGTGGCCTGTGGTGTGGTGCCGCGCCGCCGCCGAAACGCCAGGGGCCTGCTGGCTGGTTGCCGCCGCGCTCGTCGTCGTTCAGAGCACACCACTGGGTGGGGCAGCCGGCCTCTTCGCTCGCACTTCGAGCGAATCGGTCCTCCGAGCTGTGTTGTACCTCGTGGTGGCGGTGGCCGTGATGCTCCCCGCAGTCTTTGGTGCGGCGGACACCCCACACGGACGTGTGATGGCATGGGCACCGCTGCGGCACCTGGGCCGCATCTCCTACAGCCTGTTCTGCTGTCACGTGATCGTGCTCGCCGTCCTCTTCCAGTCGACCAGCTGGGTGATCTTCGACGAGAACGTGGTTCTCGTCTTCGTGGTCGTCCTCGCCATCAGTCTTGCAGTCGCCGAGATTCTCTACCGCGCGGTCGAACGGCCCTTCCTGCGACGCAAACCCAAGGGGCCAGCAGCCACGAGAACTGATCCCACGCCGAGCCAGGCGAGCAACTGAGGTAGAACTCGGTCACCAGCCCAGGTATCGAACGAGCCCCACGGTGCGAAGGCGTACAGGAGCACGGCTCCTCCCCCCATCACTGCGGCAATGATCGCTGGCGCCGTCGACACCCGGCGTCGTACCACCTCGAGACTGACCGCGGCGATGAGGACAGCCAGCATCGCGACCCACCCAGCCACGATCATCGCGGCAACGAGTCCGCACGCGACCAGCGTCCTGGAGCGCCTGCTCGGCTTCTCCTCGGCTGCATCAGCGCCCGTGAATCGCCCACGATTCGGCAAGGCTGCAACCAGTGGCACGACAAGAAGATAGAGGGCACCTACGAGGAGACTCGCTCGATAGGTCGAGCCGGGCCCAAAATTGATCGAGGCATCTGCAGCAGCGTCCCGATCAGGAGCCAACCACCCTTGACGCCAACCATCGAGGACAACGGGTGTCAGCATCTCGCCGTTGGAATCACTCGCCTCCCATCCGGGGTTGGTGTTCATCGTGGTTGCCAGCACGGTCTCCGGCCCAGCTGAGGTGGATGCGATGGTCGTTTGCCGCAGCACGACGTCGAGAGGACGCACACCGACTCCCGCGTCGGCCCGAACACGATGTGTGCCCTCCGTGAGACGGACGGCCGGTTCATCGCACCAGTCGATTGCCACGGGCTCGCCCGCGACGAGCGTTGCGACCGTTGTGTTCAGGCTTCCAGGAAATGTCCGCCCATCAATGGTCACGGAGGGACCTTCGCGACAGCTCAGTTGGACAGGTTGATTGGCCGAAAGGTCCGCGAACCCGTCCAAGCCCGGAATCGACACCTCTGCGAGTCCGAGCGGAAGCGCCGAGATCGCGCCGGAAAAGTCCACCGAGCTTCGCCGTGCGCCGGCCAGAAGATGGATCTCCACCGAGTCGGTGCGGACAGGGTCGAATCGCACCCGCCCGTCGATGATGGGCGTCTCGACCTCCTCTCCGGTCCCGAACACCAGACGCACGGAGCGGGGCGACGATGCCGCGAATGTCGACGGGGTGGGCATCGATATCTCGGAGACCTGTCGCGGGTCGACCCACCTGAGCGTCACGGTGGGGTCAACGTCCTCGGCTGCAGCGACCCAACCGGCTCGTGTCGTGCCGTCGACCAGCGCGAGTGCTCCACCGAGCACCGATGTCGACTGCTGTGAACTCACCTCGATGGTCGAGAGACGACCTCGTTGGAGTAGGGCGTCAAGGTCCGGGCCCGCATCCGCCACAACACGCGCCGCGGCTGCGAATGACGCGGATCCCGACAGAGGAACTTCGCGGTCGAGCGTTCGTCCGTCCTCGACGGGGCGGACGAACGCATCCGAACAGCGGCGAAGTTGAGCCAGCGTCAAGCAGCCGTCGTTACGGCCCGCTTCTGTCTGGAGCAACACCTGGTCCGGAACCGGCCACGACTCAGGCAGGGTCGGGAGCTGCAACGGTCTCGACAGGGCGATCTGATCCAAGCTGACTTCGCTGATGGCGATGTCAGCTTGCGGAGTGCGCACGGCTTCGATGCGCACGTGGCGAACCGATCCCAAGCGAACTGTTGAGGCGCGCCCACCCTGCGCCGTGATGGACTGCACGCCGTCCTCGGTCAGGACGCGAAGCTCTCTTGTCTGATCGCGAGGCAGATCCAACGTGATAGTCGCTTCTCCCACGTCGCGCATCCGGCCGAGATCGAGGTCGATCCATGCCTCCCGATCCTGGGCTTCGTTCGGACGCCATGCGGTTCGCGGGTCTCCGTCGAACGCCGCCCAAGGCGATGCTGATTGATCGATGACCGGGCGGGCTCCGGCGTCTGATCGAGATGATGACGCCGTCAGCGATCTCGCGCCGCGCAGATGCGGCACGCTGCTCCACCGGTCGATGGTCTCCTCGTCGTAGCGGTGCACCTCTCGATCCGCACGGTAGGGCTCCTGCGGTGTGAGGGAAGCCGACCGATTGCGCCGGACCTGGGCGAACGCCACTTCTTGTCGCCGATTTCCGTCGGTCAGAATCACAGGGCCGCGCGGCGGGTCCAAGGCGTCAGGTCCCAGGATGCTCGGCCCCTTCGCGATCGCGTCCAGTTCGTCGAGCTTCAACAGTGATCCCGCATCTCCCACCACCGTCGGCACCCGATCGTCCGACTGCAAGGTTGTCGCCATGACGGGGGCGTTCAGTGAGAAGACCTCGATGGCAGGTCGCTGCGCCTGGCGCCCCTGGTCCACGAAGACGGTCTGCCCGTCCTCCCCGATCAACGAAGAGCCCCCGCCCACCGTCGGTCCAAAGGATGCGACCTGCTGCATCCCGGGAATTGACATCAGCGTGGCCCTCACCGTCTCCGGCGACTCCGCCTCGAGACCGCCGCGATCGAGGTCGTGCCGCAACACGATGGTGCCAGCACCGGCACGACGCAGAAGACCAGCGAGTTCCGATGAACCCCGGCCCGTGCCCAGCTCGGCGGTCAACGTGTCGAGCATGTCGATGTTTGAGCCCGGAGCCAGGGGAATGACGTTCCGAACTGCCCAAGGACTGTCCAGGAGGGGCTGGAGCGGCTCATCGTTCGTGCGACCCCACACGTATCGGCCGAAGGTGGACGCAGGAGTCAGCAGAGCACGCCCATTCGAGTTGTCCTCCAACCAGGCGGACGCCTCTTGCCAGTAGCCGGGGATCGCCGTGAAGCTCCCCTGCGGAGCCACACGGGCGGTCCAGGCAGGGCTGGTCGAGCCGGCCACCGCGACGAGAGCGAGGGTCATGGCTCCGAGCGCAGTCGCGGTTCGGACGCGCGTCAGAGCCGTCAGGGCATGGCACAGGCCAACGATCAGAGGAACTCGGACCAGCACGTCGAACTTGTGTGCGTTCCGCAACGGCGCCAACGGACCATCGAGCAGCGTTCGCAGCGTCTCGGACCCCAGTCCGGGTGTGGATCCTGCGTGACCGAGCGTCACCAGCACGAGCCCGACGAGCATGGACGGAACGAGAAACCGCCGCCATGGCAGGTCTGCCCGTGCCAGTCCGTAGAGACCGAATGCGACGAGCACAGCGCCGTTGAGGATCAGCAATGGTTCGGAGATCAACAGGCGGCCAGCCTCAGAGCTGGGGTCGACATACGGCACCCAATTCGAAGTCCCACGCAGCGCGTCAACAGTGGTTGACGGAAAGGCCGTGTTCGAGATCGACTCGATGTAGTCCAGGAAGGGCGGGCTATACCGTCCCAGCAGGAGCAGGGGCAGGAGCCACCATGCCGTGGCCAGCAGGACTAACGGTGGCCACCACCGTCGCAGGGAGCGACGACGCGGTCCCGGCGGTGCGACGACGAGCCACCACACGGCCATGGGGATCACCGCGAAGGTTGCCACCGCGTTGACGCCACCGACACACGCCACCGCGATCGCGCTGAGGGCAGCGCCGCGTCTCGGATCGCCGCGGCGCACCGCAATGATCAGGGGTATCAGCACCCATGGCGCGAGGGCGCTGGGCCACACCTCGATTGATGACGGCCCCAGCACCGTCAAGAATCTCGGAGACAGCGCGAAGGCCAAGCCCGCCACGATGCGGGTCCACGAAGTACCGACACCCAGCAGGCTGAGCAGCTTGACCATGCCCAGAAATGCCACGACGAGGATCAACGACCACCACAGCCGCTGCACGACCCACTCAGGTAGATCGATGACCGTTCCGAGCCAGAAGAACGGACCCATCGGAAACAGGTAGCCGTAGGCCTGATTCTGCACCTGACCGAAGGCCCCGTTGGGGTCCCACAGGTGTAGCGCTCGCTCCAGGAAGGCCCCGGGTGCGACCACGAGATCGAGCTTGGTGTCGCCCACGATTCGACCGGGCGCCTGTATGAAAGCAAGTGCAACGAGGAACAGCGACCATGCACCCAGCCGGATGCGCCAGGGTGTGATGCGGGGTGGAACGGCTACCTCTTGCGCAAGACGATCGCGAGATTCCACGTCACCACCTCCCGGAGGCCCGGGACGCGCAGGATCCACCACGACCATCGAGGTAGATAGCGCGGCACGACTGCCACGACCTCGGCTTCGGCGACCTGGCGAGCCCAGCGCTGTCCGGCAGCAGTGGTGACGGCGAACAGGGAGGTGCCGAAGTCGTTCTTGGGACGGTGTCCGTGACGACGTGCGTACCTCTCAGCGGCTCGATGACCTCCCAGGAAGTGCCATGGTGCCGTCTCGTGACCGCCCCAGGGGCCCCACCACACCGTGTAGGAGATGAAGATAAGTCCTCCGGGCCGGGTCACTCGGACCATTTCCTGAGCCATCTGCCAGGGCTCCGGAACATGCTCGAGCACATTCGACGAATACGCGACGTCGAAGCTCTCGTCGCCAAACGGCAGAGCCATCCCACTGCCGAGAACGGTTCCAGATTCTGGATCACCGCGACCTGCAAGCTCGCCCAGGTCTGCGTCGAGCGCTGTGTACCGCGCGCCCGCGCCTCGGAATGCCGCAGAGAAGTACCCCGGTCCGCCCCCGACGTCGAGCACCCAGGTATCCGCAAGATCCACGTACGATGAGACCTGCGCGACCGAGTCAGCGGCAAGGGTGCCGTAGAAGTGGTCCGGGGCGGTCTGCTCGAGTCGAAAGGCCTGCAGGAGTCCCCACGACCGTCGCAGGCTGGCGCGGAACATCGTCGATGGCACCAGCGCACCGTACTCCAGTCCTGGACCAACCTTGACGTACTATCTGTCAACTGCGTTGAGGGACGCGGCCGCCGGTTGAAACCCCGGCGTCAACGAGTCGCTGCGGCGACTCTGAGGGAGGTACCGGCGCGAGTCGGGGCGACGTGCACATTCTCTTCTGCAACTGGCGCGACACGCGCAACCCCGAGGGCGGTGGGTCTGAGGTCTACGTGGAGAAGATGGCCGCAGGTCTCATTGACCGGGGCCATCGCGTGACCATCGCGTGCGCCCGTCACGCTGGCGCACCCGATGACGAGGTGGTCGACGGGATCCGGTTCGTCCGGTGCGGCAGCAAGCTGGACATCTACCTGACCACCGCGGCCCGACTGCTCCTGCGGCGATATGGCCGGGTCGACCTGGTCGTCGACGTGCAGAACGGTCTACCGTTCTTCACACGGCTCGTCACCCGGCGCCGGGTCGTGGTGCTGGTGCATCACGTCCACCGCGAGCAGTGGCCGGTCGTCTATCCGGGACTCACCGGTCGGGTCGGTTGGTGGATTGAGAGCTTCGTGGCACCTCGGTTGTACAGCCGGAGCCGCTACGTCACCGTGTCGGAGGCCAGTCAGTACGAGCTCACCGAGCTCGGCGTCGATCGTGAGCGCATCACGGTCGTGCACAACGGAAACTCGCCTGCTCCGCGCGTCACCGTGAAGCGTTCGGCCTCACCCCGCTTGTGTGTGCTGGGCCGCCTCGTTCCGCACAAGCAGGTTGAGCATGCGATCGACGCGCTGGTCGCCGTGCGCCGCAGATATCCGGACGCTGAGCTCGACATCGTCGGATCTGGTTGGTGGGATGAAGAGCTTCGTGCCTACGCGAGAGCGGCGGGCGTCAGCAACGCAGTCATCTTCCACGGATTCGTCGACGACGTGCGAAAGCACGAGCTCCTGGCGCACGCCTGGGTCATGGTGCTGCCCTCGTTGAAGGAAGGGTGGGGGCTGGTCGTCGGGGAGGCAGGCGCCCATCGAACTCCGACCGTGGCCTACTCAACTGCAGGCGGGACAACCGAGTCGATCGACCACAAGGAGTCCGGAGTGCTCGTGGACGATCACGCCGCGCTCATCGCATCCGTGTGCGAGCTCATTGCGGACGACCCGTGGCGGACACTCCTGGGTGAGGGCGCGCTCGCCAAGTCCCACTCATTCTCCTGGGCGTCGTCCCAGGAGCAGTTCGCGCACGTGCTCGAGACGTGACGCGCAGCCGCTGAGAAGAACGACGAAAAGCCCGAGATCGTAGCGATCTCGGGCCTTTCGTACTACTAGGTCAGTTGTTGCCGTAGCTCACGGTGGTCGCGTCGACCTGCTCGGTCCCGGCGCTCTGCTGAGCCTGCACGACGCCAACTGCGGTCGCAGCTGCGAGTCCGCATCCGGCGACGAACGCGACGACTCCGACGATCAATGATGATGTCACTGTGTGTCCTCCCTCAAGGCAGGCTCATCGTACCAGTGATCGGGTCACCTGGTGGCGCGACGCGACATCGCCACGACGTGAGATCCGAGAGCAGCCAGGAGGGCTGCGCTCGCCAGGATCCACGCCGCAACAACTGCACCCCGCTCCCCCGCCCCAGGAGAGTCGGCCTCAGCATCGCCGGCAGCAAACAGGACAAGATCGCCATGGGTGGCGACCAGCTGCAGACGCGCAACCGTGTCGAGTGCACCGATGGCCTGCGCGGCTGACGTGTCGACCAGGACCAGACCGATCCCGCGTTGTCGAAGAAGCTCGGGTTGGACGCGGCCGGAGGACAACGCGCCGAAGAGGTCGTCGACGCGTGGGTCCTCACCGCGGATGGTGAGACCCGAGACCACGAGGTCGTCGTTGACGACCGTGGTGCGGTCGAAGAACCGGCCTGCCGGATCCAGCACCGCCCGTCCTCCGTTGAACTCCGGCGCGCGATACGGAGCGAACGGCAACACCAGGAGATCTCCGGCCACATCGTTGCTTGCGATCTCCTCACGCATCTGTGACCAGGAAGCCGGGTACTGCACGGGGTCCAGCCGGCCGGAGACGCCGAGCGCCAGATCGGGAAGGCTCGCGATCGGCAGGAACACCAGAAGTCCCGCCACGAATCGGCTGGTCAGCTGCGATGGAATCGCTTCTGAGATCCGTGCGGCACCATGCGCGAGCGCCATGGCGCTGAAGGGCGCCAGCAGAGCCAGGAACCGGGTGCCGTCTCGCACCAGGCCACCTGCGGGCACCAACTCGACCCACCACTGCACGAAGCCTGGGAGAACCCATCCTGCGACCGCCACTGCCAGGCCCACAACCGCTAGCACCGCGAGCCGCATTCGCTCACCGCGGCCGTCACCGGGCCAGCACCGCACGCCGAGCGCCATCACCGCCCAGCCGACCAGCACCAACAGAGCCGTCGTCCACAACCCTCGCGACGCCGGCACCACGTCTCCGTTCCAGATTCCTCCCAACGACAACGCCGACCACAGCCGGCCGAGAGGTCCATCGCTCTGCAGCGAGAACGCCACCGCCCCGGCCGGATCGGAGCGCGTTCCGGCAGGGCTGAGCAGACCGGCCACGATCCACGGCGCATTCACCGCCCCCGCCAGGGCGGTCAGCCGAACGGGCCCGTGGCGCCCACCCACGATCCACGCCGTCAGCAGCCCGAGGACTCCCCCGACGGGCGTCAGTGCCAAGGCCGCCAGCGCGAGGGTGGCAGGACCCCAACGAGCGCGCTTAGATCGCAGCGCGCAGATCAGCCACGGCAACGCGGCATAGCCGAGGAGTAGCGGCCACTGACCGAGAACCAGCCGCTCGGCCACGAACGGGTTCCACACGTAGAACGTCGCTGCCACCAGACGTGCGGGGAGTCGCAGGGTCGGCACGAGTCGTGCTGCGCCCACCGCCCCGATCACGAAGACGGCACCCAGCACGACCCGTTGGACCACAGCAGCCGGGACGACCGACCCCAAGAGCGCCACGACGGCATCGGACGGCACGGCACGAGGCAGAGCACTGCCCAGCCCCCACGGTTCGAGCCGGTCCAGATCGAGGTGCGGAACCCACACCATGTCGTAGGTCAGCACATATCCGGGGCGAAGCAGCGGAGCGCAGATCATCAGCGCCAGCAGCAATCCCCACAGCCAGACCCTCCGGTCCGCGCCCGACCGCTCCGCGACTGCGTGACTGGTGGGTGCTGACACCGCGCTCCCCTTCTCCTGGCTGTGCTGCCCCGCGACCCAGGCCGGGCTAGGGTTCGTCCGTGAGGTCCGTCCGCGCCACGATGACAGGTGGCACGCTCGTCGCTGTCGGCATGGTCGGCATGAACGCAGCGATCTACGTGTTCAACATCGTCGCAGCCCGACGGTTGGAGGCCGAGGACTTCGGCGCGCTCACCGCCATGTTCAGCCTGGTCCTGGTCGGCAACGTGGCCGCTCTCGGCCTGCAGGCCGCGATTGCGCGTCGCATCTCGGTGGAGCCCGAGCATCGCGACGAGCTGGTGGACGCCACGATCGCCGTCGCTGTTCGGGTCGCGCTCGCCGTCGGCGCGTTCGTCGCCCTGACCTCGATCGTGCTGGCGCCGGCCCTCAAGCTGGACTCGGTCTGGCCCATCATCTTGTGCGGAGCCACGCTCGCACCGCTGACGATCATGGGCGCCCAGGCCGGCGTCGCGCAGGGCACGCAGCAGTGGAAGGTGCTCACCGCGATCTACGCCGGCAACGGCGTGGGTCGCATGCTCGGCGGCACGATCGCGATCATCATCGACCCGTCGGTCATCGCGGCCATGATCGGCATCGCGATCGGTTCGTGGCTGCCCGTGGCCGCCGGCTGGTCGATGCTGCGGCGCCGGTCCAGCGCCGACGGTGCCGCGCGCCGTCGGCCGCTGCTGCGCGAGGCAGCACTGGGCACCCACGCCCTGCTGGCCTACTTCGTGCTGAGCAACCTCGACGCCCTGATCGCCCGCAACTCCTTCGACGGGCGCGAGAGCGGTCTGTACGCGTCGGGACTGATCCTGGCCAAGGCCGCGCTGTTCTTCCCGCAGTTCGTGAGCGTGGTGGTGTTCCCCAACCTCGCCCGCGCCACCACGAGCGCCGCCAAGTGGCGTGCCGCTGCTCTGGTGGCCGGTTTTGGTGCCTGCGCCGTCATCGGCACCGCCGTGCTGCCCCAGCTGGCCCTGATCCTGGTCGGCGGCGACAAGTACGCCGACATCTCCGGCCGCCTGTGGCTGTTCGCGCTGGCCGGGTCGACGCTCGCCGTCGTCCACCTCTTGGTGTTCGACGCGCTGGCTCGCCACGCGCACGGCGTCACCCCGCTGCTGTGGGCTTCAGTGGCCGCCGTGATCGCGATCGCCTACGGACTCGACGTGCACATCACCGGACTGGTGCTCACGGTCTCGGGCGTCAGCACCGCCCTGGCGGTCACCTTGCTGCTCATGCCGCGCGGCGCCGGGACCTCAGTGGGCAGCGTCGTGCCAGGTGCGACCGGTGCCGACCGAGACGTCGAGCGGCACTGACAGGTCGGCCGCTCCGGCCATCTGCTCACGCACCAGCGCCTCGACCGTCTCGAGCTCGCCGGCCGCGACCTCGAGCACCAGCTCGTCGTGCACCTGCAGGAGCAGCCGCGACCTGAGCCGGGCGTCGACCAGGGCCTGCTGAACCCCCAGCATGGCGACCTTGATGATGTCGGCGGCCGAGCCCTGGATGGGCGCGTTGAGCGCCATGCGCTCGGCCATCTCGCGGCGCTGCCGGTTGTCGCTGGTGAGGTCGGGCAGGTGTCGACGTCGGCCGAGCATGGTGGCGGTGAAGCCGGTGGAGCGGGCCTCGTCGACCACGCCGCGCAGGTAGGCCTGGACACCGCCGAACGTCTCGAAGTAGTCGTCCATGAGACCCTGCGCCTCGCCGGTGGTGATGCCCAGCTGCTGGCTGAGGCCGTAGGAGCTGAGGCCGTACGCCAGGCCGTAGTTCATCGCCTTGATGCGCGCCCGCAGCTCGCCGTCGATGGCGCTGGCATCACGCTCGAACACCTTGGCGGCCATGACGGTGTGGAAGTCGTGACCCGATCGGAACGCCTCGATGAGGTCGGCGTCCTCGGACAGGTCGGCCATGATCCGCATCTCGATCTGGCTGTAGTCGGCCGTCAGGAGGGTCTCGTAGCCGTCGCCGACCACGAACGCCTCGCGGATGCGGCGACCCGACTCGGTGCGGACCGGGATGTTCTGCAAGTTGGGATCGGCTGAGCTGAGCCGCCCGGTGGCGGCGATGGTCTGGAAGTAGGTGGTGTGGATGCGGCCGTCGGGCGCCACCGTCTTCTGCAACCCCTCGACCGTCTGCCGCAGACGTGTGACGTCGCGATGGGCGAGCAGGTGCTGCAGGAACGGGTGCTCGGTCTTGACGAACAGGCCCTGCAGGGCCTCGGCGTCGGTGGTGTAACCGGTCTTGGTGCGCTTGGTCTTGGGCATGTCCAGCTGCTCGAACAGGACCTCCTGCAGCTGCTTGGGCGATCCGAGGTTGACCTCGCGGCCGATCACCGCGAACGCCTCGTCGGCGGCGTCGCGCATGGTCTGGCTGAACTCCTCGTGCAGCGCAGCGAGGTGGTCGCCGTCGACGCTGATGCCGGTGGCCTCCATGGTCTGCAGCACCGCGAGCAGGGGCAGCTCGACCTCACGCAGCAACGGCAGGGATTCTTGCTGGTCGAGCTCCTCGGCCAGCACGACCCAGAGGTCGAGGGCGGCCCGAGCCCGGTGCACCGCGATGTCGGCACCGCCGCCGGACTCGAGGGCGTCGTCGAGGGTCATCTGGCCCGAGTCCTCGGCCGACGCGAGCTCGCGGTGCAGGTACCGCACCGAGAGGTCGGCGAGGTCGTAGGCGCGCTGGTCAGGCTTGAGGAGATACGTGGCCAGCGAGGTGTCGGCGGCCAGACCGGCCAGCGACCATCCCTGGGCCGCGAGCGCGTGGGCCTGCCCTTTGGCGTCGTGCAGCACCTTGGGTCGGCTGGCGTCGGCGAGCCATGCCGCGAGGGCCGTGTCGTCGGCGGGGTCCAGCGCGGAGGGGTCGACCCACGCACCGCGACCATCGGCCGTGGCGATCGCGACACCGTCGGCGCGTGCACCCACCGGGCGCGTGACTCCGGTGACCTCCAGCCCGACCGTGTCGGTGCCCAACGTGTCGAGCCAGGCGGTGAGCTCGCCCGGAGCCGGACGCTCGATGACGACGTCGATGGCGGCTTCGGCCGAGGAGGACTCATCGCCGCCACCGAGGTAGTCGAAGAGACGCTCACGCAGAGCGGCGAACTCCAGCGCGTCGAACACGCTGTGGATGGCGTCCCGGTTCCACTCGGTGCTGAAGGCGAGATCGGAGACGGCGGCGGGCAGGTCGAGATCGCGGACCAGCGCGTTGATGCGCCGGTTGCGCAGGACGTCGTCGAGGTGGGCCCGCAACGACTCCCCCGCCTTGCCCGGAACCGCGTCGACGCCGGCCACGAGCGCGTCGAGCGTGCCGAACTGGGTGATCCACTTGGCCGCCGTCTTGGGGCCGACACCGGGCACGCCCGGCAGGTTGTCGCTGGTCTCACCGACCAGGGCTGCGAGGTCGGGGTAGTGGTCGGGGGTGACCGCGTACTTCTCCTCGACCGCGGCCGGGGTGAACCGCACCAGGTCCGACATGCCCTTGCGGGGATACAGCACCGTGGTGGTCTCGGTGACGAGCTGGAACGCGTCACGGTCGCCGGTGACGATCAGCGTCTGCATGCCCGCGGCCTCGGCCTGGGTGGCCAGGGTGCCGATGATGTCGTCGGCCTCGAAGCCGTCCTTCTCGAACGTGGTGACGCCGAGCGCCGCGCAGACGTCCTTGATCAGTGGGATCTGGCCGCTGAACTCCTCGGGACTCTTGGCACGCGTGCCCTTGTACTCGGCGTACTCCTCGGTGCGGAAGGTGCGCCGCGACACGTCGAAGGCCACGGCCACGTGGGTCGGCGCCTCGTCGCGCAGCACGTTGATGAGCATCGAGGTGAAGCCGAACACCGCATTGGTGTGCTGCCCCGTGGTGGTGGCGAAGTTGTCGACGGGCAGGGCGAAGAAGGCTCGGTAGGCCACGGAGTGACCGTCGATGAGCAGCAGGCGATCCACGTGACCGACCCTAGTCCCCCACACCGACAGCCCCGGGACAGGCAGATCGAGGCCGGGTGGATCGGCGAGGTTCAGATCTTGGCTGGACTGTCCTCGCCCTGACGCCGCCGCAGCGTCCGGCGCATCGCGATGAGCTTGCCCGTGTCGCGCGAGTGAGCTGTCTTGCCGCTGAGCCGCGACTGCAGACGGGTCGCCGCGATGGCACGGACGACCGCCACCTGGCTGAAGCCGAGCTTCGTCAGGTAGCGGTGGGGCTCGCGCGCATGAACCGGGATGGCCGCGACGACGACCTGGCAGTCGTGCTCCTCGCCGTACGCCGCGACCGACGACAGCAGGGTGGCCGCCACCGATCGGCGGCGGAACCTCGGGGACACCTGGATCTCGGTGACGAGCAGGACGCGGGCCAGGGTGATCGGCGTCAGCGTCGACAGGCTGCAGACGGTGGCGCCGACGATCTGTCCCTCGATCAGGGCCACGATCATGCGCCGGGTTGGATCCTGCATGTTCAGCGACAGGGCCGCTGCGGCCTCGGCCACCTGGGGATCGCGCCAAGACGCTGCGGGCAACAACGACTCGAGGTCGCCATCTCCGCCGTCTCGGCCGCACTCGTCCCACAGCCCGATCAACTCGGCTGCGTCCTCGACCACGGTATCTCTCACCACGATCTGCGAGCGCCCGGTCATGGTCGCTGACTTTACACAAGGTCGATGCGAGATCGACCCTCGTACCAACGAAACCGAACTGTTACCTGTCTGTGACCGATGTGGCCCCGGTGACTCCCCCGAGTCGTTATAGTCCCACAAGATCGGCTGCAACCCAGCCGGCGTCATCCCCTGACTGGAGTCGATGTGCACCTGCGACCCGCTGCGCTGATCTCGGTGGTCCTGGCCGGATTCATCCTGCTGGCCCCGACTGCCGCACTCGCCGACGACGCCACACCGGCGCCCACCGCGACAGCGCCCACCGACCCGGTCCCCACCGAGGCCGAACCCACCGGAGCGCCTGACGATCCCGATGCCCCGATCACCGGCACCGAGGTGCCGCCGGTCAGTGAGCCGCCGGATTCGGAGTACTACGTCTCGGTGCTGTTGATCAACAGCGCCGAGCGCGACGCCGAGGGCCAGGGCACTCCCCTGCCGGGCATCGGCCTCACGGTCGAGGACGAGGGCGGTGCCGAGGTCGGCGAGGGCATCAGCGGCGTCGAGGGACGTGCCTTCATCGCCATCCCCGGCAGCGGCGACTTCACCGTGGTGCTCGACCAGAACACGCTGCCCGACGGCATCGAGCTCAGCGACGAGGACACGGGCGAGCGCGACATCAACGTCTTCCTGTCCGGCGCGACCAACGTGCAGTTCCAGATCGGCGTCGAGGCCGTCGCGGAGACGCCGTTCTACCAGACGCTGGCGCAGTCGGTCGTCAACGGCCTCAAGTACGGCCTGATCATCGCGCTCGCCGGGCTGGGCCTGTCCCTGATCTTCGGCACCACGGGCCTGACCAACTTCGCCCACGGTGAGCTGATCACCTTCGGCGCGATCATGACCTACGCGTTCAACCGCGGGTTCGGGCTCCCGGTGCTCCTCGCCGGCGCCTGCGCCGTGGTCGCGGCGGCCCTCCTCGGCTACCTGCAGGACAAGGTGTTGTGGGCACCGCTGCGCAACACCGGCAAGGGCCTGATCGCGATGATGATCGTCTCGATCGGTCTGGCCCTGCTGGGTCGCAGCATCTTCCAGTACACCTTCGGCGGGTCCACCCGCACGCTGTCGCAGTACGTGGCCCAGTCGCCCATCTCCGTCGGTCCGGTCCTGATCGCTCCCAAGGAGCTCGCGATCATGGGCGTCTCGATCGTCGCCATCGTGATCGTCGTCGGCGGACTGGCCTTCACCCGACTCGGCAAGGCCATGCGCGCGGTGTCGGACAACCCGGCCCTCTCGGCATCGTCGGGCATGCGCGTCGATGGCGTCATCAACCGGGTCTGGATCCTGGGCACGGCCCTGACCGGCCTGTCCGGCGTGCTGCTGGCCGTCGACCGGCAGGTCAACTTCCAGATGGGCTTCAAGCTGCTGTTGCTGGTGTTCGCCGCCGTGACGCTCGGTGGACTCGGCACCATCTACGGCGCCCTCATCGGCTCGATCATCATCGGACTCGTGTCCGAGGTCGGCCCCGTGTTCGGTGTCCCCGCCTCGATCAAGGATGTTGGCCCGTTGCTGCTTCTGATCCTCATTCTCCTCGTCAGACCCCAGGGAATCCTGGGCCGAGCCGAACGCGTCGGATAGGGGGCTGTCATGGACATCGGAGCAATCATCGACGCCGCGGTCTCCCAGGCCATCGGCCCGCAGGCCATCGTGTTCGCCATCGCGGCGATCGGTCTCAACATCCACTTCGGCTACACCGGGCTGCTGAACTTCGGCCAGGCCGGCTTCATGGCGCTCGCCGGGTTCGCCCTCGCCGTCACCATGGTGCAGTTCGACCTGCCCCTGGCGATCGGCCTCGTCATGGGTCTGATCGCCTCGGTGATCCTGGCCTTCATCCTCGGTGTGCCGACCCTGCGGTTGCGGGCGGACTACCTGGCCATCGTCACCATCGCCAGTGCCGAGGTCATCCGTCTCATCCTCGGCGCGGTGGAGTTCAAGGGCCTGTTCGGCGGGTCCAACGGACTCAACGGATACGTCGGCGAGTTCCAGGCACTCAACCCCTACGACAGCGGCCTCGACATCGGCATCGGTTCCTGGAGCCGCAACGACCTGTGGTCGATGACCGTCGGGTGGACCATCGTCGGCCTCGGCTGCCTGCTGGTCTGGGCGCTGATGCGCAGCCCGTGGGGACGCCTGCTGCGGTCCATCCGTGAGGACGAGGACGCGGTCCGCTCGCTGGGCAAGAACGTGTTCAGCTACAAGATGCAGTCGCTGGTCCTCGGTGGCGTGTTCGGCGGCATCGCCGGCATGTTCCACGTGCTCAAGCAGGGCTCGGCCGTGCCGACCGACTTCAACACCACCTTCACGTTCTTCGCGTACGCGGCCCTGCTGATCGGTGGTGCGGCTCGCGTGCTCGGCCCCGTCGTCGGTGCGATGATCTTCTGGTTCCTGGTCTCCGGACTCGGCCAGCTGTTCGGTCAGC
Organism: Aeromicrobium sp. CF3.5; assembly: GCF_051262695.1. NCBI lineage: Bacteria > Bacillati > Actinomycetota > Actinomycetes > Propionibacteriales > Nocardioidaceae > Aeromicrobium > Aeromicrobium sp. CF3.5. Next base: position 129,332 of record NZ_JBIMEZ010000006.1, on the reverse strand, counting down.
TCACGTCGGGCACGGACCCGTTCTTGCCCACGTGGCTGATGACCAACACTCAGTCGAGCCTGGTGCGCTTCATCGTGCTCGGTGCTGGACTCATGCTGCTGATGATCTTCCGACCCCAGGGGATCTTCGGCGATCGAAGGGAAATCGCGATCGATGCCCGCTGAATACACGAAGACCACCGTCGAGCAAGCTCGAGCCAAGCTCAAGGACGTCCCCCACGAGCCGGGTGCCCCCAAGCCCGACCCGATCGTCAAGGGCGCCAACATCACCCGACTGTTCGGCGGACTCACGGCCGTCGACGTCGAGAAGATCGAGATCCAGCGCGGTGTCATCACGGCACTGATCGGACCGAACGGCGCCGGCAAGACGACGTTGTTCAACCTGCTGACCGGTTTCGACGAGCCCAACACCGGCGACTGGACGTTCAACGACAAGCAGCTCGCCAAGGTGCCGGCCTTCAAGGTCGCGCGCGCCGGCATGGTGCGCACGTTCCAGCTGACCAAGGTGCTGGCCAAGCTGAGCGTCATCGAGAACATGCGCCTCGGCGCCACCGGTCAGAAGGGCGAGAAGTTCTGGGCGGCCCCGTTCAAGGCGCTGTGGGGCGGCCAGGAGGACGAGGTCACCCAGCGAGCCGACGAGCTGCTGGCACGGTTCAAGCTCGACGCCAAGCGTGAGGACTTCGCCGGCTCGCTGTCCGGCGGTCAGCGCAAGCTGCTCGAGATGGCCCGCTCGCTGATGGTCGACCCCGAGCTGATCATGCTCGATGAGCCCATGGCCGGCGTGAACCCGGCGCTCAAGCAGTCGCTACTCGGGCACGTGAAGTCGCTGCGCGACGAGGGTCGTTCGGTGCTGTTCGTCGAGCACGACATGGACATGGTGCGCGACATCTCTGACTGGGTCATCGTCATGGCCCAGGGCCAGATCGTGGCCGAGGGAACCCCTGAGTCGGTCATGGCGAACCCCGCCGTGATCGATGCCTATCTCGGTGCGCACCACGACACCGACCTGACCGAGATGTCGACCGAGCAGGTCGAGGCCGACGCCGCCGCCGAGCTCGACGCTGACAAGGAAACATCATGACCGAGGCTCCCGAACAGACCGAGCGCGACAAGCACCTGGCGCACGCCGACGGTGCGGTGCTGCGCGCCGATGACCTGATCGCCGGCTACCTGCCGGGCGTCAACATCCTCAACGGCGCAGACCTGTACTGCCACAAGGGGGAGCTGGTGGGCATCATCGGCCCCAACGGTGCTGGCAAGTCGACCCTGCTGAAGGCCATGTTCGGCCTGGTCAAGGTGCACGAGGGCAGCGTGACGCTGCAGGGCAAGAAGATCACCAACCAGCGCGCCGACCAGCTCGTGACCCAGGGCATCGGTTTCGTCCCTCAGAACAACAACGTGTTTCCGAGCCTCACGATCGAGGAGAATCTCGAGATGGGCTGCTACCAGGAGCCCAAGAAGTTCGGTGATCGCTTCGACTTCGTGACCGGGATCTTCCCGCGCCTGGGCGAGCGTCGCAAGCAGCGCGCCGGTTCGTTGTCCGGTGGTGAACGTCAGATGGTGGCCATGGGGCGGGCCCTGATGATGGACCCGTCGGTGCTGCTGCTCGACGAGCCCTCAGCGGGCCTGTCCCCCGTGCTGCAGGACGAGGTGTTCGTGCAGACGCGCAACATCAACCAGGCTGGCGTCTCGGTCGTGATGGTCGAGCAGAACGCTGCGCGCTGCCTGCAGATCTGCGACCGCGCCTACGTGCTGGACCAGGGCCGCAACGCCTACTCCGGCGCCGGCCGCGACCTCGCCAACGACCCCAAGGTCATCGAGCTCTATCTCGGCACCCTGGGCAAGAAGGACGCTTCCTAGTCCGCTGACGAGTCACGTAGACCCGGTGAGGAGTCACGTAGACCCCGTGAGGAGTCACGTCCACCACCGCGGAATCGGAGTGATCCCCAAGATCTTGCCGAGTTCCTGCTCGAACCGCGGGTCGGTACCGAAGATGCCCTCATAGCGTGCAACCACGATGACGAAGCCGACGGCCTCGATCAATCCTCGGCGGTCCAGGTCGTGCAGCGTGTCGAGTCCAGAGGTGTGGAACTGTCGGCCGTCGAACTCCACGCCGACGCGGCGGCGCCGGTAGGCCAGGTCCAGGAATCGGCGCTGGCCCGCGGCATCGACCACCTCGAGCTGCGCCTCGGGCACCGGCAGGCCGGCGTCGATGACGCGCAATCGAGTCCACGACTCCCCCGGACTCGCCGACTTCGGCTCGATGTATCGGGCAAGCACTCGTGCCTGTCGGATTCCTCGGTATCCCTTCAGCTCAGCCAGATAAGCGCGCACGTCCATCGGCCGCACGGCACCGATCCGCGCGAGGGCATCTGCGGACGCCAGGGCATGCGGACGATACTGCTTGCGCAGGAGATCGGCGGCCGTGCGTACGGGGCTGGTGACAGGCACGCCCTCGACCTCGACGATGTCGGTGTCTTCCAGCAGCGCCTGGCGGCAGTCGATACCTTCGACACGGCTGCGACCTCGGCCATGTGGCACCACCCATCGGGGCGCGAGCCGATGCCGGTCGCTGGGCTTGTGCGCGTCGACACCCCAGATCCAGGCGGCGGTCTCGTCGCTGAGCACCGCGTGCTCAGGCACGGCCAGCCGCGCGGCCGCGATCCGCGTCTCGCGTGTGTCATCGGCGCGCGCGTCCTGATAGACCCGGTCGAACACCCGCACCAGGTCGCCGATGTTCACCGCGGCGCGAAACGCGTTGCGATCCAGGCCGACCCGCTCGTGGTCGCCATGCACGAACGGAGCACCATCGTTCAACAAATTCATCATCGAGACAGTGGACCCGATGGTGCGCTGACGCGGAGTTCGCTCATCCACAGGGTGATCTACGTGACTTCTCACCGGGCCTGCGCGACTCGCCAGCGGGTCTACGTGACTCCTCGGCGATGGGACACACGCGCGGACGGCCCCCGCGCCGGAGCGCGGGGGCCGTCGTGGTGCTGCGATCAGGTGGTGCTGATCAGATGCTGCCGGCGATGAACTCGACGGCGGTGTACTCGTTCTGAGCGTCGTACTCGTAGATGCCGATCGAGGCGGCCGTGGGGCTGCCCGTCTCGCTCATGTCGATCGGACCGGAGACACCGTCGTAGTCGATGTCGGTCTCCGGGTCGTCCTCGAGCATGGCAGCGCAGTCAGCGAACGTCGTGCACTTCTCGCCACCCTCGGTGACGCTGGGCAGCGCGGAGGCGATGGACTCACCCGAGTCGTCACCGGCGGCGATGGCCGCGAGAGCCGACGTGACGACGGCGTCGTAGGACTCCGCCGCATAGCTGTAGACACCGTTGAGATCAGGGTCGATCTCGTCCAAGCGATCCTTGAAGTCGCCGGCAGCGTCGGCACCGGGGATAGTTCCCTTGGTGCCCTCGAGGGTTCCGTCAGGCAACGGGGTGGTCGACTCGGCGCCGTAACTGGCGGTGTTGCCGTCGACGAAGTACGTCGGAATGTCCGTCGGACCAGCGCCTGCGCTGACCAGCTTGGGGATGATCGACGTGGTCTCGTCGAACGCGATCAGCACGATTGCGTCGGGCTCGGCGTCGGCCACGGCCGAGATCTGCGTGTCGCTCGGGCCGTCCTTCTCGCTGTACAGCTCGTTGATGGCGACGGTGGAGCCGGCTGCCTCGAGGTTCTTGGAGACCTCGCTGGCCAGCACCTCGCCGTAGGAGTCCTGGCGAGCCAGGATCGCCACGTTCTGGCGTCCGTCCTTGACCAGCAGGTTCGCCATGACGGCTCCCTGCAGCACGTCGGACGGGGCGGTGCGGAAGTACAGGTCGGGCTCTGCGTAGTCGCCCTCGTCGAACTCGGTCGAGGTGTTGGCGGGCGAGTACATGACGACGCCGGCCGACATGATCTTGTCGATGACGGTCAGCGAGACACCCGAGGATGCCGCGCCGACGATGACGTCGGAATCGGCCTTGATCAGCTTGTCGGTCTCGGCCGGGGCGATGCCGTTGTCGGTGTCACCGGAGTCACCGCGAACGCCAACGACGTCCTCGCCGAGCACACCGCCGGCCTCGTTGATCTCCTCGACGGCCAGGTCGACGCCTGCGAACTCCGGCGGGCCGAGGAACGACAGGCTGCCCGTCTGGGGCAGCAGCGTGCCGATCGTGAGCGTTCCGTCGCCCTGGGCGGCAGGAGCGTCCTCGCTGCCTTCGGAGCCCGAGTCGTCACTGCCACAGGCAGCAAGCACCAAGGCGCTGGCGGCTGCGACCGCACTGAGACGGAGCATGTGGGAATTGCGCTTCATCAATCCTCCGGATTGTGTGGGGATGGCGGTGACACACAATCGGCATGTGCCCCTCATTTCCCCGAACGCTAGTCTTCCGTGGGGCCAGATGGGCCGGAGTCGCACAAGTGCTGGGCAACGTAGTCGATTTGTAACCGGGCCGCCGCCTGAATTACCATCTCGGGCTGCATCACGACTCTGGGCTCGATCAGGACTCTGGGGCTGAGGAGGGAAGCGCATCGTCGATGACGGCGCGGGCCACCTGCAGCATCGACAATCGCAGATCCATGGCCGTGTGCTGGATCCAGCTGAAAGCCTCGGGCTCGCTCATGGCCTGTCGCTCCTGCAGGATCGACTTGGCCCGCTCGATGCTCTTGCGGGTCTCGAGTCGCTCCGACAGGTCGCCGACCTCGCGCTCGAGGGCCGTCATCTCGGCATACCGGCTGCGGGCCATCTCGATCGCGGGCACCAGGTCGGATCGGGTGAACGGCTTGACCAGGTAGGCCATGGCGCCGGCTTCACTGGCCCGATCGACCAACTCACGCTGGCTGAACGCGGTGAGCATCACCACGGGGGCGATGCGAGCACGAGCGATCTGGGCAGCCGCCTCGATCCCGTCGAGCTTGGGCATCTTGACGTCCATGATCACGAGGTCGGGCCGGTGCTCGATCGCCAGGGCCACGGCCTGCTCCCCGTCGCCGGCCTGGCCCACCACGTCATAGCCCTCCTCGGCGAGCATCTCGGCCAGGTCGAGCCGAATGAGGGCCTCGTCCTCGGCGATCACGACACGAGGAGCCGAGGTGCTGGCAGGAGTATTCACATGAGAAGGTTATCGGGCGCTTCGGTGCATGCCGAGTTGGCGGAATGGTAGACGCGACGGTCTCAAAAACCGTTGTCTGAAAGGGCGTGCGGGTTCGAGTCCCGCACTCGGCACCGGGAACCTGGGCTCTGTGACTGATCGTTCGGGCTGTGGCCCTCACCTTCAGCAGGTCGGACCCACGGGGAGCCTCCTGGGCTCACCAGCGTCGAGCGCGAGATCAAGATTCTCTGATGGCATCACTGTCCGCCTCGAGACACATCGAGTGGTGACACAGCCGAGGAATCGGTGCATATCGCCGAGCCCCACAGGTCGATCCGTGAGGAAGGCATGTCTCCCGTTGACGACAGCGTGGCCGAATGGGACAGAATCAGCAGTGATGAAACGAACCATTCTTGGCCGCGACGAGTGGATCCTGCGCCTGCACGCTGACATCGACCGAACGACGTCCAGCCACGGCGGGCTGCTGCTGATCAGCGGTGAGGCAGGCATCGGGAAGACCACCTTGGTCGCCGGGCTGATCGAGCGCGCTCGAGACCAGGGCGCGATCGCCGTGGTCGGGACGTGCTCGGGCTCGGCCTCGGCGCCTGACCTGTGGCCGTGGACCCAGATCGTCCGGGCCATTCAGCGAGCCCTTGGCACGGCCGCCTTCGATGAGTTCGCGACCAGCGTCGGGCTTGACGCGTCTGACCTAGTGCCTGCTGCCGGACGGGCAGCCGATCTGGCAGATCACCAGTTTGCCCTGTTCGACGCCACGGCTGCGATGCTGTCCGCGATCTCGCATCACGCCCCTTTGGTCCTCGTGCTCGAAGACCTGCACTGGGCTGATGAGCCGTCGGTGGAGCTGCTGGACTTCCTGGCGCGGCATGCGTGGTTCGAACGGATCCTTCTCGTCGCGACCTACCGGGACACCGAAGTCAGCCAACCTGGACATCCCTTGCACCAGCAAGTAAGCGTGCTCAGCCCCCAGGCTGGTTCCATCCAGCTCACCGGGCTCGATCAGAAGGCGGTTGCCTCCCTGCTGAGGCGAGTCACGGGTCACGAACCCGAAGACTCGTTCGTTGCGTTCGTGCACCGTCGCACCGGTGGCAATCCGTTCTTCATCGAGCAAACAGCACGGTTGTGGGCCGGCGGCCACGATCCCCAGGTCATCCCCCCGGGCGTCACCGAAGCTGTGCGACGTCGGCTGGACGGCATGTCGACCGACACCGTCAAGCTTCTCCAGGCCGCCGCGATCCTCGGGGCGTCCTTCACGTACACACTCCTGTGCTCGGTGCTCTCCATGCGGGGCGCGCGAGTTTCGACAGCCATTGCCACCGCACTGTCCGCGCGGCTCCTGCAGGTCAGCGAGCACGGTTCCTACGCATTCGTCCACGACCTCGTTCGCGAGACGGTTCTGGCTGATCTCTCCGAGCATCTCGCAGCGACCTTGCATGCTGCCGTCGTGGAGGCGCTGGCCGATCTTTCGGACGAGCTCCTTCCCGGGCAGGCCGCCGAGCATGCGGTGCGAGCCGCACACCTGGTCCCCTCAGAACGCACCGTCGACCTGCTCGTGGCGGCCGGTCGCGATGCCAATGCCCGCATGGCTCCCGCGGAGGCGATTGAGTTCTACCGGCGAGCTGCTGAAGTCACGCAGGACCACGACCGAGCCATCCTGATCCGACTCGACCTCAGTGCTGAGGTCTACTTCAAGGCCACGATGAACCGCCAGTCGACGCTGGAAGCGGCAGAGCTCTTCGACGGGCTCATCATCGACGCTGAGGACGCCTCTGCGGCCGTGGCGGCTCGAGTGGCCCTTGCGGCCATGGATCACGCAGATATCGACGCCGTCCGAGCCGACGCCCTGCTTCGCTCCAGCGCCCGTCACGTGTTGGGGTTTACGCCACCCGAGAACACGCTTGATCTCGCAGACGTTCTGTCACGAGACTTGGCAGATGCGGCTCGCGCCGGCTCGGATGACACGACGCTCTCGAACGTGCTGACCGCCCGGCACGCGGCACTGTGGCAGTCCGGCAAGGCTCGGGAACGGTACCAACTCATGGCCGAGCTGGTGACCGTTGCTCGGCGCACCGGAGCCCGTGATGCCGAGCAGTTCGCCACATCGATGCTGTGGGTCTCCTTGCTGGAACTGAATGACCCCGCTTATCTGGAGCAGTACCGGGCGTTTGTCGCTCTCAGTTCTCGATACAAGACGCCACGATTCTCGGTCGCCTCGCACGTCGACACGGTGGTGATCGCATGCTTCCGAGGACGGTTCGCCGAGGCTTTCGAGAGCTTCGCCGGCCTTCAGGAGCAGATTCCGCACGAGGATCTGTACTGGTGGATGGCGCAGTACGTTCGGTGGCTGCTGCACCTTCGCCAGGGCGATCTGACCCAAGCGGGGTCGGTCATGCGACGCCTCGTTCGAACCGACCTGGACTACTCGATCATCCTGGCAGCCCAGGCCTGCGAGGAAGGCCGCTTTGCCGAGGCCGCGGAGCACCTGCGATCTGAACGGATTGCGCCCTCCGCCGACGATGCTGCACCCACGAGGGGGCACAGCATGACCCTTCAGCCCTTGCGAGATCGGGTCTGTGCGCAGGTGGCTGCCGGAACAGGTGACCCCGACTTCATTGCAGTCGCTCGGGAGCGCCTGGGGCCGCACAGCGGTACCTGGTCCGTCGACATCTTCGGCATCGAGATCGGTGGTCCGATCGACATGTACCTCGGCGCGGTGGAGGCGAGGGCGGGCAACACCGTGCAAGCGATCGCTTTGCTGGAACGGGCGGTCCGTGCCGCCGAACAGATGTCCACTCCGTACTGGGCAACCGCATCGCGCCTCACCCTGATCGAATCGCTGGCACCCGACGAGCCACGCCGAGCGGAGCTGATCGACCAAACTGCGAGCGTCCTGGCAGACCTGGACGCGAAGGGCTTGCAGAGCCGGCTCGAGGCGATCTGCGGTGACACCGCTCCCAAGTCGCCCCGTCCGCAGGTGTCGGTAACCGGGTCCCGCATCGTCGGGCAGTTCCGACGCGAGGCGACGGTATGGATGATCGGTCTCGGCGAGGAGCTCATCCCTGTCCCCGACACCAAGGGAATGGGTGATTTGCACAGCCTCATCAGCAATCCCGGAGTCGAGATCTCGAGCATGCAACTGCTGAACCCCACCGGTGCGGCCGACATTGATCGTGCCACGCGTTTCGGCGGGGACCCGATGGTGGATCAGACGGCGCGAGAGCAGTACCGAGCCCGGCTCAACACCCTCGATGCGATGCTCGATGAAGCGGGCTGGGACGGCCACGTGGCGCGCAGGGATGAACTGTCAGCTGAGCGAGACGCGTTGATTGCCGAGCTACGGGCCGCAACGGGCCTGGGTGGCCGGTCCCGCGTCTTGGGCGATCAGGCCGAGCGGGCCCGTAAGACCGTCAGTGCCCGCATCCGAGACACCTTTCGGAAGCTCGACACCCAGCATCGGGCACTCGCGGCCCACCTCCGGGACTCGGTGAGCACGGGCACGCACTGCCGATACTCACCGAGCGTCCCGGTCGACTGGCGCTTGAGATAGCAGCTCTCCGGCCGAACCTCTACTTGCGGTTGTAGAGCCGCATCGTCGCCGAGCCAAAGACGGCGATGATCCCGGCACTCACGAGGGCAAGCCAGACCAGGTCCGTATCGGAAGACTGACCGGACATCAGACCTCGAACGCAGTCCACCACGATGGTGATCGGGTTCACCTTGACGGCCGCCTCCAGCCATCCCGGCATCGTGCTCGGATCGACATAAGCGCTGGACAGGAACGTCAGCGGCATGATCACCATCATTGAGAAGGCCATCACGGACTTCTCCGAGCGGAGCAGCAACCCCAGCATCGTCCAGACCCACGACAGTGCGAAGCAGAACACGACGAGCACACCTACACCTGCGAGCACCCCGATCGCTCCACCTTCGGGCCGATAACCCAGGATCAACGACAGCACCACGATCACAGCAGAGGCAACCAGGTAGCGGAAACCATCGCCGAGGAGGTAACCCACCATCGGCGCTGGACGCCAGATCGGCAGAGTTCGAAACCTGTCGAAAACGCCCTTGGTGATGTCGGTGTTCACCGCCAAGCCTGTGTACATCGTGATCATCACGATGCTGACCACCAGAATTCCCGGAATGAAGAATGGCAGGTAGTCGTTCGGAGTTCCGGCCAAGGCGCCACCGAACAGGTAGGTGAACATCAGCGTCATCATGATCGGGAAGAGGGTGACGTCGAAGAGTTGCTCCGGAACGTGCTTGATCTTCAGCATGGCCCTCCACCCGAAGGTGATGGAGGCGGCCCAGGCCGAGGGGCGCGGCGGTCGCTCGTCGGAGAAGAGCTCACGGAGATCGGCCGCAAGAGGAGCAGGGGCCAGGGCTGCCTGCCCCTCGCTGCCGTCGGGAGCGGTTTCGTCGGTGATGGTCGAGTCGGTGCTGGTCATGCCTCATCCTCCGTGTGAGAAGTTGCGGGGCTGTTGGTCAAGGCGAGGAAGACTTCGTCGAGGCTTGGCTGGCCGAGCGCGAAGGAGTCAACGACGATCCCGGCCCGAGCGAGCTCGCCGAGGGCGACTCCCGCTCGGTGAGCAGCCAGTTCGGTGACGGCGGTGCTGTCGGGTGCAGTTGTCCCAGCCCCCAGGCTGGCGCTGAGCCCGACCGGGTCTGGGTCTCGCTGGACTTCGGTTCCAAACGCATCAGCCAGGAGCCTTGCCGCATCCTCGCGACGGTCGGAATTGCGCAGACGAAGACTCACCGAGCCCATGCCGATGGATGACTTCAGCTCGCCCTTAGTTCCTTCGGCGATGACCTTGCCCTGGTCGATCACTGCAATCCTGGATGCCAGCTGGTCGGCCTCGTCCAGGTATTGGGTCGTCAACATGACTGTGGTCCCCTGTTCCACGATCGCTCGGATGATGGACCACACCTGATTGCGGCTTCGGGGGTCGAGGCCGGTGGTCGGTTCGTCCAGGAAGAGCAATTTGGGTCTGGACAACAAGCTGGCTGCAATGTCGAGACGTCGCCGCATTCCGCCCGAGTAGGTTTTCACTTGGCGCTTGGCCGCCTCAGTCAGTCCAAACGTCTCCATCATCAGATTCGAACGTTCAGCCGCGGCCGATTTGGAGTGACCGATCAGACGCCCGAGCAGGATCAGGTTCTCGGTGCCGGTGAGGTCTTCGTCGACCGAGGCGTACTGGCCGGTCATGCTGACCAAGCTGCGCACCTCATCGGCTTCACGCACCACGTCGTGCCCGAAGATCTGCGCCCCACCGCCGTCAGGTCGGGACAAAGTCGCGAGCATCCGCACCGTTGTCGTCTTGCCTGCACCGTTGGGACCCAACAGGCCGTACACGGTCCCCGGCTCGACACGCAGGTCCAGGTGGTCGACCGCAACAGTGTCACCGAATGTTTTGACCAAGCCGTGGGCTTCGATGGCCGCTACTGACATGGAGTGCTCCTCTCTCGTGGCTCTCAACTCACAGGCGCTAGGAGAAGCGTTCGGTTCGCTAGATCGGATCTAGCGAACCGAGGGCGCCGCAGCTGCGGCACGCTGAGAGCCAGGTGACAGCCCGGCACACCGGGGCGGCCCAGCCGCGCGCAAGAGCCCAGCACCACCGTCGTCGTCGTCATCGTCATCGGTCGAGGCCGACACCCGGGCGACGCCGTCAGCGTAGATTCTCAGCTCTCCAGGGGGCGGCGAAGGAGGTGCGTGTTCCACCGATCGTCGTGCCGACCCTGATGAAAGGTCTGCCACTGGATCACGAGACCGGCGTCGGTGTAACAAGACTCAAGGTCCTGTGTGGGCCATAAAGCCGTGTGCCAGTCACCGCTGACATCCAGACCCTCGCCCTCTCGCATCGAGAGCAGGACGTATCCCCCAGGGCGCGTCGCTTGAAAGATTCGTCTCAGCACGTCGGGAAGTTGAACGTGCAGGACATGAATCAAGACGCACAGCGCTTGCACCGCGTCATATGGCCCACCCAGATCGTCGGTGAGGACATTGAGACGCTCAGCGATCAGCCCTCGCCTTCGCTGCATGTCCAAGAACGACTCGGTGGCATCGGTGCGACGTACCGTCAGGCCCAGACTTTCGAGCAAGTCAGCGTCATAGCCAGTGCCGGAGCCAACTTCGAGCACCACCGCTGGGCGAGGTAGGACTGCAGCCAACTGATGCATCGCCTCAGCGCTGCCCTCGAAGGGGTCGGATCCCACGATCTCGGCGTACGTCTGCGCATATCCCTCGTACGCCGCGACGGTGCGAGAGTTGCGCTCGGAAGCCTCAGCCCACTCATCGTCTGTCTCGCGTGCACCTGCCATAACCGCCCCCGATCAGTCCGGACAGACTACGGCACCCCCGACAGTCAGACGGCTGGATCGCCGCCTGCTTGAACAACAGCACGAGCGAAGAAGCGACGCAGCCCCCCCGGGCAGCACGCTGGAGGCGGTGACAGAAACGGGAGGCCTCGCCATGTCGGACACGGCAACAGCCAGCAAGAACGACACGGCAAACTCGAGGAAGAAACGTACGCTCCGCATCATCGATCAGCATCACTCAGCGTGCCTGATGGTGTTCGCAACCATCGTGGTCCTGCACTGGATCGAGCACCTCACCCAAGCGGTGCAGATCTACCTGCTCGAATGGCCGAGACCAGAAGCTGGTGGCGTGCTGGGCCTGTTCTTCCCTTATCTGGTCACCAGCGAGTTGTTGCACTACGGCTTCGCCAGCATCATGCTGATCGGGCTGTGGTTGCTGCGCCACGGATTCAGCGGTTCCGCGCGGCAGTGGTGGACCCTGACGCTCGCCATTCAGTTCTGGCACCATTTCGAGCATCTTCTCCTCCTGATACAGGCCCTGAGTGGCTCGAACCTGGGCGGCGCACCGGTGCCGACCAGCCTGGTCCAGTACCTCGTGCCTCGGGTCGAGCTGCACCTGTTCTACAACGCAGTGGTCACGATCCCGATGGTCGTCGCGATGGTCCTTTACTACCGCCGCACCCCGGCTGGGGCTGTCGATGACACCTAGGCCTCTACCGGACCGCTTCAGGCAAGTCACCGCGGCATGCGTCGCAGCGGTCGCGCTGGTCTGCATCGACACGGCGATCCTTGCCCCCGGGGCATACGGGCACACCAGCATTGACCTGATCTCACCGGAACCGGACGAACGGCTCGCGGTACTGCCCGACTCGATCAATCTGGAGTTCTCGGACCCCGTTGAGGGCCGCAACGTGCGGGCCACGCTGACGCTCTCCAACACGACAGAGGTGAAGCTGCCCGAGCCGGTAGGCGTCGACGGTGACGTCTCGATCGACCTGCCCGAGCCCTCCACCACCGCCGACGCTGAAGGAAGCTATCTGCTGACGGTCGGCGTCGTCGGGGCGGACGGGCACGCGGTCCAGTCCCAGTTCGCCTTCGTGGTCGGCGATGGCCCGTTGATCGACGCCACCGGTCAGATCAGTGGCGGGGCCAACACCCCGGCAGGGTTAGCCACGGCCCTGCTCATCTCCTCATTAATCTTGCGGAGCGCGTTCGTCGTGCTGATGGGCGGCCTCGTCGTGGCCATGTCTTGGCGTGCGGCGCTGAACCACCGGGCCATCCGAGGGACCGTCCTGGGGGCTGGCGTCCTGACGTTCATCGCGTCCATCGCCGAAGCCGGGCTACAGAACGCTGAGGCAGCGTATGCGAGCGGTGTCGCGACAACGCTCACCTTCGACCCACTGGCCACCCCGTTCACACGCCTGATGTGCCTCGGCGGAGTGATAGCCCTGGTCTGGGCGTTGGCCATCGTCGGAATGAAGCCCCGAGACGACGGACAACCAGCCGTGGGATGGGTCAACACGGCGCTCATCGCCGGCGCTATCTGCACGGTGGCAGCGGCCGGTACCTCCCACGCAGCCAGTCAAGGCGCCTTCTTCGCGCTCGCCGTCGTCCACACAGCAACTGTGAGTGCATGGCTTGGCGGCGTGCTCTTCCTCTACCTCGGCGTCCGTCTGGTCGGACCCGCACCTGCACCGACCCTGGCGAGCTTCCGCACCCTGGCACTTGCCCTGGCGGCTGTCGGAATCATCAGCGGCGTGACATTGGCGCTCGCGCTGACCGGTGGTCTGCGGGGGGCGGACGGACCCTACCTCGTGTGGCTCGGCGCGAAAGCCACAGCTGTGGTCGCACTTCTGGCCGCCGCGGCGCGTTCGGCGTACCTGACGAACGCACCCAGGCGCGGGCAAACCACTGCGCGCCAACCCAAGGCGCTGCTCATCGAGCTAGGAGCTGGCGCGTTGGCCATGGTGGTCGCCGCAACCCTGGCGGCGGTCCCACCCACGTCATGAGTCAGACGATCGCTCGAAGGACCTCGATCACCCGCTCCTGATCGGTTTCGGTCAGCGTCGGGTACATCGGGAGGGAGAAGATCTGCCCGGCCATCTCTTCGGTGACTGGGAGAGATCCAGGCCGATACCCGAGATCTTCGAACCCCGGCATCGTGTGCACCGGCCACCGGTAGCTGACATTGAGGTCCAGTCCACGCTCGGATGCTTGCCGCAGCAGACGGTCCCGCTCGAGATGGCGGACTACATACAGGTAGTAGACGTGCGTGTTGCCCGATGCGGGCCTCGGCAGGACTAGATCAGTGCCTGCCAGCCCCTCCTCGTACCGACGGGCGATGTCCTGCCGCCGGGCGATGTAGTCATCGAGTCGCCCCAGCTTTCGGAACAGGATCTCAGCCTGGACCTCATCCAGGCGTGCATTGTGTCCCGGCGTCTCGATGACCCGGTAGTCTTTTTCCATGCCGTAGTAGCGGAGTCGGCGCACGTTCTCGGCCAGGTCGTCGCGACTCGTGATCACGGCCCCTCCGTCTCCGTACGCGCCGAGCACCTTCGTCGGGTAGAAGGAGAACGCCGCGAGGTCGCCACTGGCTCCCGCTACGACGCCTCCCTGACTGGCTCCGTGTGACTGTGCACAGTCCTCCAGGACAGGAATACCGAACTCTGCCGCAACTTCGTTGACAGGACCCATCGCGACGCACTGGCCGTACAGGTGAACGGGCAGCAGGCAGGCCGTGCGCTCGGTGACCACCGAGCGGAGTTGGTCAGTGTCCATCAAGTAGGTGCCGGGGTCGATATCGACGAAGACGGGGCTCGCACCCACCTGGTCGATCGCCACCACTGTCGGAGCGGCAGTGTTGGAGACCGTGACGACTTCGTCGCCGGGTCCCACCCCCAAGGCTCGAAGCCCCAAGACGATCGCGTTCGTACCGTTGTCGACCGACACACAGTGGTCCACTGCATGTCGTTGCGCATATGCCTTCTCGAAGCGGGCCACGCTCCGCCCCAGAACCAGCTGCCCTGACCTGAACACCGTGTCGACGGCGTCGAGAATGTCGTCTCGCTCATTGTCGTACTCGGTGAGGTAGCTCCATACTCCGATACCCATCTCCCCCGCTCCTTCTTCTCAGCTATTCCTCGTGCTCAGCCAGTACTGACTGGAGACAGGTCAGCAGGCTCCGCGCCTGGATGTTCACGTAGTTCTCGTGTTCCAGGAGCTCGCTGAGCTGGCCAACTGTCAGCCAGGCAAACTCCGGTGGTGTCTCGACGTCGTCCAGCTCCACGATGAGATGACGGTTGCTCATTCGAAAGAATCGACCGCCCTCGTCGGACAGCATCTGGTCGAAGTGCACTTGGTCTGGTCGGGCGGCCAGCACTCGGTCAAGCAGCGGCGGCATGGGCGACCCGCCCTGTCGGTTGTGGGCCGGTGTGCACTGAACTGTGGGGCCAACCTCTGGTCCGTCGAGATTGCCGCCCTCGGACCGCAACCGGGCGAGCAGGTGCACGACACCGTCGATGCGTCGCACCACGAATGCCACGACACCTGGCCCGCTGGCCGGGGCGAGGATCGGCTGGTCCCACGACGTCACCTCCCGGCCGTTGGCGCGCACCTGCACGCCCAGCACCCGGAAGAACCGATCATCTGCGTGCGAGATGCGCTCGCCGGTGAAGCGCCAGTGCGCGACGTTCTGCAACGGAATTCGGCGCACGACGAGTTGTTGCACGGTGCGAGTGCCGGTGATCCACTGGCCGAGTTCGGCCCGTGATGTCACACCACCGTCGGTCGAGCAGAACGATCGTCCGAGTGCTTCGCGGAACGTCGTTCCGGGCAGGTCGTCGTGTCGCCCTCGGAAGTGAAACGGGAGGCAGGACAGGACTGACCTTGCCTCCATGTTGACCACATTGTCCATCCGCATGAGAGTGGCAATCTGGCCTAGGGTCAGCCAGTGAAAGTTCGGCAACACCGGCACGTCGCCGGTAACTTCGACCACCATGTTGCGGTTGCGCTTGCGCTGAAAGCACGACCCATGCTCTGACTGGCGCACATCGGCCAGGATGCGCCGACGTGGCTGCGCCTCGGCGCCACCGAAGAAGTGCTCGAGGTACGGCGTCGATGCTCCCCCGTGACGACGGGTGAAGTTGCTGCGAGTCGCTTGGACGGTAGGTGAGAGTTGAATCCCGTTGATGTTTCCCGGCTCCGCCTTGTTCTGCATGAGGCAATGCAGGACCCCGCCGATCTCGCGGATCAGCAGGCCAAGCATGCCGACTTCGCGCTGCACGATGGCTGGCTGCTGCCACCAGTGCGGGGTCGCTCCCCCGGACCGAGTGACGTCGATGCCCTCGATGGTGAAGAATCCGCCGCTGCGGTGCGAGATCGCGGGCTCTCCAGGGCCAGCATGCCACTGCTTCAGCTCTTCGAGAGGGACCACCGTCGCCTCCGTGAACATCGCGACCTGCTCGAGGCGCGTGTGCTCGAGGTACTCGGCCAGCGACGTCACTCGCCCCGAGGAGGACAGGCTCCTCAGCAACGCCCTGGATGCCTCCCCTGCACTGCCGGAGCGGCTTGAGAGGCGTGGTTGCGTTGCGAACATTGCAACCCTCCTTTGCGGGCGTTGCGGCCAGGGACGACGAACGCGAGTTCGGACCGAGCCGCATTCGCGCTCAGCGTCGCACCACCGCTGGGCGTGCGCCAGCCCCTCGAGCAAGGAGCGCACGACCTGAGAAGGTTCACGTATTCAACGGGCCTACGAGC
Organism: Aeromicrobium sp. CF3.5; assembly: GCF_051262695.1. Classification (NCBI taxonomy): domain Bacteria; kingdom Bacillati; phylum Actinomycetota; class Actinomycetes; order Propionibacteriales; family Nocardioidaceae; genus Aeromicrobium; species Aeromicrobium sp. CF3.5. Next base: position 113,164 of record NZ_JBIMEZ010000006.1, on the reverse strand, counting down.
AACCTCGGAGATGGGCATCAGGAGCGCAACGCCCTAGCGTTGCGGCATCCCGCCTTTCGAATGACCCACGAGGAGCCGCACATGCCGAAGGTCTCGCGAGAGAGCGCGACACAGATCGAGGAAGTTGGACCTGTCCGGGACCGGTTCGAGGTCCTTCACGGATACTCGGTCAACTTCACGATCTTCGACGAGGACATCGACGCTACCCCGTTGCTCGAGGGCCTCCCTCAAGACGAGTGCCAGTGCCCGCACTGGGGATACGTCATCGAGGGCCGGATGATCGTCAGCGTCGGCGGCGTCGATGAGGTGTACGAAACCGGAGAGGCTTTCTACACCCCGCCCGGTCACGTTCCCATCCACCACCAGGCTCACACCAAGGTCGTCATGTTCAGCCCTGAAGACGAGCTGCGCCGAACCGGCGACGCTGTGGCGGAGAACGCTGAGACGCAGGGCCTGCGGGTGCAAAGGCCGCCTCAATTCTTGTGATCACGGTCCGAGTCCTGCACATCTGATCTCCCAGGCACGGCCATCCCACTACCTCCCCTCGACCAAGGAGACACACGTGTTCGATGCCATCATCGTCGGAGGCGGGCCGGCGGGTTTGTCCGCCGCGCTCACCCTGGGACGCGCTCTGCGTCCCGCCTTGCTGATCGACTCTGGCGAGTACCGCAACTCACGGGCCGCGGACATGCACAACGTCTTGACGCGGGACGGCATGGCACCACAGGAGTTCCGAGCCATCGCGCATTCCCAGCTCGAGGCATACGCCACCGTCCAGACCCGCAGCGTCGCGGTCGACCACGGCAAGCACCTGCCCGGCGGGGAGGGATTCGAGCTGTCGCTAGGTGACGGCACGACCGTCCAGACTCGCCGTCTGGTCATCGCAACGGGGCTGGCCGACGACCTGCCGCCGATCGAGGGAATGCAGGAGCTGTGGGGTCGCGGCGTCTACCACTGCCCCTACTGCCACGGATACGAGACTCGTGACACGACCATCGCCGTGCTCTCCGGCGACCCCATGATGATCGAGTTGGCGCTGCACCTGCGACGGTTCAGTTCCGACGTGGTCCTGTGCACCAACGGCGATGACATCGACAGCACCGCAATGAGCCGGCTGTCTCACCAAGAGATCGCTGTCCGCGGCGAGAGGGTGGTGCGGCTTGAGCCCGGCACGAAGGGACTCGAACGCGTCGTCTTCGAGTCGGGTGCGAGCCTCAATCGGCAGTCCATGTTCGCGATGTCTCAGTACCGGCAGCGGTCCGACCTAGCTGCCCAACTCGGGTGTGACCTTTTACCGGATGGCTGCGTCGCGGTCGACGACTTTCAGGTCACTAGCGTCCCCGGGGTGTACGCGGCCGGGGACATGGCGCACCGCACGAGTCTGCCCATGCCGACGCCGTTCGTCGTCACAGCCACGGCCAGCGGCACGATCGCCGCGATCTCGGCCGACAAGAACCTCGTTGCGACCGACACCGCGTTCCGCCCGGCCTGAGTGGATCGGACCGTTCAGCTCGTCTCAGCGCTGCTGTGGCGTCGCCCTTCGGCCGGACACGACGTACGACGTCCCGCGCCCGACCGTCAGTGACATCCGGGCCAGCACACCGGTCCTCCGACCCACGACCGGTCGCAGCACCAGTCGCCGACTCGCCTCGGCGAGCCACAACGTCGCCTCGACGTCCGCCAAGGCGACGCCCGGGCAGCCTCGCGGTCCCAGGCCGAACGGGTGGTATCGCCCGTGATCGGACCGTGACAGGAACCGGGTCGGGTCGAACTGATCTGGATCTGTCCAGCCGTCGCGCTGCACCTCGGCCGTGATGACACACACGTCGTCACCAGCTCGAACCGGCCACCCGTCGATGACGTCGTTCTGGACAGCTCGGCGACTCAGGAGCCAGACGGGGGGGCGCAGCCGGAGAACTTCCTTGATCACGGCCGTCGTGAGCCGGAGCTGACCCATCATCTTCAGCACGCTGGCGGGATCATCAGTGGGTTCGCCGGCATCGTCGCGCTCCTCGGCGAGCGCGTCAAGCAGCGCGGGTCGCCGGCTGAGCTCGTCAATGGCCCAGGTCAGTGTCGAGGCAGTGGTCTCGTACCCGGCGAGGAACAGGGAGACAACGCCATCTCGGTCAGCCCATGCCGGAGGTTCCTCATCGACCGTCGTGGATGCATGAACGGCCGCCACGACATGGTCGGCCATCTCGTCGAGAACTGCTCGCGCCTCCGCGAGACGGCGCTCGGCCCGCGGACGCAACCAGGCTGGCACACGGTCTTGGCTCATCGCGCGGAACATGGCGTCGTCCTGGATCAGATCCAAGGCATGAGCGACCGGTCGAACTTCCGGCGGTGGGACGTCGAGCACGGTGCACAGGCAACGCACCGCGTACTGCGCGAGGACTCCGTCGACTGGCAATTGACGTGAAACCGGGACTGAGAGCTCAGCAACTGAGTCAGTCGCCAACTGATGGATGGCACCGGCGTGCTTGTGGACTGTGCGTGCCCGCAGCAACGGGTTCAGCGAACGTCGAGACCGTGCCCAGGCATGACCCTCACCGGTGAGAATTCCGTGCCCGAGGCCGGCTCGCGCCTCAGCCTGCCCCAGACCTTTCTCGTACCGCTCGGCCCGGTCGACCAGCACGTGCTTGACCGCAGCCGGGCTTGTCATCACATGCATCGGACGGCCAGGGAGCGGAACCGTGACTCCCCCCGGGTGCTCGCGCGCCAAACCAGTGAACGCCGCTGCGCGGTCGGTGAGCATGCCATGCAGCAAGCCCGGCATGCGGCGCAGAGGCAGCGACGCTGGCACTTGATCCTGACTTCCGGTCATGCCAGTCGAGCGGCAATCGCACGCCGCCAGTGCTCGTAGCCGCTCCAGTCGCCGGTGTCGGTACGAACAGGATCAGGCCTCGACTCCCGCGTCACGACCGACACCTCGTCGGCGCCACCACCACACAGCACCTGTGCCGCAACCTCTGTGTGCGGCACCTCCGTCCCCGCGCGGAGTCGTGCGTCGACAGCGAACGAGGCGCCCTGGGCGAGCCAGACACGGTCCTCGCCCGCCAGGTCTTGCAGCTGACGCAAGGCTGCGGCATCTCTGCCGCCCGCGTAGGCGGCTGCCAGCCCCATGCCTGCCCACAGCGAGCTGCGCACCTGCTGATCGAACCGGTCGATCAGCTCGGCGGCAACGGCAGGACTGCCGCCCGCGACGAACCACAGGGCTCGGCCGACGCCCTGCGCCAATTGCTGTTCCCCGTCCTCGACGCTTCCGGGCCAACGACGTTCCAGCGGGAACGGCACAGTCCTTTGCTCAAGTACCTTCTCAGTGCGGAAGAACGTCTGGTGGAACGCGAAGCCGTCCAAGATGAGCGGGGCGACCAACGGATCGAACCGCTCCAGCTTCGGCCACGCGGCACCTGGCACTCTGGCCAGCGACCAGCCAAGACCCACGTACAACATGTAGGCATGTCGCTCGCCGCTGAGCACGAGCAGGTCGGCGAAACGACGACCGCTGGGGCCGAACGCGTCCCGCACGCCGGCCGCCATGCCAAGACCCTCCATGGCGAATCCGCGCCACTGCACGGGAAGGACCTGGATCGCTGCAACAGCACCACGGACCGAGGCGGCCCGCAGACCGGCCCTGTACCCAGACAGGAACGACCGTCCCACCGGTTCGACGATGCTCGGCCCGGATTCCCACAGATGGAAACCGCGATGCCGCGGATCCACTTCCTTGACCGACGGCAGGAACAATCGCTCGCGGAGCCAGGCACCCGGCCCGGCACCGCCATCCACGAGCGGCTCGATGGTGGTTGGTGCGCCGTCGTCAGCGATGAGCAGGGGCATCGGTGTCCTCCTGGCGTGGTTGGGTTGGCGGCTGGGTGGCCCTCGGCGACCACTCCGAGATACGACCGTGCGCGAACACCAGCGGTGCACGGGCGGTGCTGCTTTCGAAGGACTGGACTTCGCCCACCACGATGATGTGGTCGCCACCGTCGTGGACAGCTCCGCGCCTGCACTCGAAAACCGCCTCCGCACCGGCGAGGACCGGAGCCCCGGTGACAGCCCCTGGTGCCCAGCTGGCTCCGACGAACTCGTCATCGCCGGCGGGGCGACTGTCATCGGCGAAATGTCGAGCTATCTGCATCTGACGCTCACCCAGGACCGACACTGCGAAATGTTCGGCACTTTGGATCAAGTCGTCCATGCGCGCGGACCGTGCAATGCACGCAAGAACCATGGGGGGCTGTAGAGACACCGCGGTGAAGGAGCTCGCCGTCATCCCGTGCGGGTGATCACCACCAACCGTCACGACGGTCACGCCCGTCGGGAACGAACCAAAGGCCTGGCGCAACCTGAAGCGTTCAGGCATGTGATCAGCTTCCTGCTGTGAGTCGGAGACGGCTGCGCTCATCGTTGTGCCACCGCATCCGACATGAAAGGGAGCAGCGCCTTGACGAGCGGCTCCGGAACACGGGTCGGCTGGGTGTGACCGTTGGGGCCGCGCATGCACGCAATTCGTTGCAGGCCACGTCCAACGAGTTGCGATCCCTCGGGGCGTTCGCACCAGTACTCGAAAGTGAGCTCGAGTGTTGTCTGCCCCAGGGCTGCCAGCGACATCCGGATGACGAGGTCGTCGAAAGCGGTGATCTCTGCGATGTACTCGCACTCGACCTTCTGGGTGAAGAGCTTCAGATCGCTGCGGATGTCGGCCAGCAGTTCGGGCACCAGCTCCTTGAGGAACATCTCGCGGCAGCGGCCCTGCCACCGCACGTAGTTGACGTAGTACACGTTGCCAACCAGGTTGGTCTCCTCGAAGCCCACCACATGCTGATACTCGTATGCGCGCGCCGTCACACGACCCCACCGCCCACCACGAGAGCGCCGACCGGGGCCCAGGCGATCGTCAGATGAAGGAGGTCCCCCTGGCTCGTGAGCGCCTCGATGGCGACGGCCTGTGCCGGACCAGATGCGGTCCGCGTCAACCCTCTGACTATGCCTGATTCCTCGACGTGCACGTCCGCGGAGCGACCATTGAGCTGCGTGAGCACGGAGGTGAGCACACCCTGCGTCGACGCGGTCGCCAAACCGCGCGTGCACTCGACGCTGCACACAGAATCGTCCACAGAGGCGCGCACCACAGGGAGACCGTCACCACCAGCCGGGCCTACTCGGATGGAGGCCCGTACACCAGCGTCCTCAAGGACCCGCTCGAGATGGGGACCGAGCAGCGCTGTCGGCCACTGCGGCGGCGTGTTGTGCCGGACCGCGCGCAAGTGCAGGCCTCGCCATCGCTCCACGAGAACACCCTGCTCGTCTAGGACATCGATGTCGTACACGTGCAGGGTTCCCTCGTGAAGAATCTCGTTGGCAATGAAGGTGCGGTCGCCCTCGGGATCGGTCCGGAGGATTTCCAACAGGTCTATGTGCTGAGGAATCAGGGTCGCGTCGGGCACGCTGACCTGATTGGCATGCATGAGCGCGTCCCGCGCACCGGGATCACCCAGCACGAGGTTGCCGGGAAGGACATCGGCGAACCACCGGTCCGCACGGCCTGCCACACGGCCCTGCACCTGCGTCGAGCTCAGCGAGTCGTACCCGAGAACCCGCTGGAACCGGCCGCTCTGGAACAGCATCGATCCATACAGTTCGGTACTGGGATCAAGCTCCACGAAGTCGTCCTGTGGTGGCTTCATGAGACGGCCGGGGCCCTGGTCCGTGCGCGCGCCAGTGGTGATCGTGGCCGAGAAGTGTGCGACTGAGTAGTTGGAATCCTGACTGAGGAGCACCACATCGACCGCGCCGTCGACTCGGCGCACTGCCGAAAGCCGCACGGTGACCTCGTGACCGGCCGGCACGACCACCGGGTGATCCAGCCGCACGTCGGTGAACTGGAAACCCGCGGTCTCCCTGGTCACGGCGGAAGCGACCTGCGCCATCGCTTCAAGTCCGATCACGGCAGGAAGCACCAGATCGCCGTCGATCTCGTGATCTGTCAGGTACGGATCGCTGCCCAGCGCGAGAACTGCATCCGTCACCAACTCGTAGCCGACGTGATGTCGGCGTACCCGGTCCAGGAATCGCCCGAGCGGAATCTGCTCGGTGCGAACCGACACCGTGGGAAGTGCGTCGAGACGTCCGCCCACGACCAGAGAAGCTGGCACCTGGCCGGCGGTCGCCCGCAGGAAGATCTCGGTGCCGTCCCCTGGAGTGATCGCCGTGATCCCCGAAGCGGTCAGCGTCTCTACCGCGCCGAGGCGCGCTCCCATACCGACGTCGGACCACACCGACCACTCCAGACACGTCGTCTGGCAGTGCGGGTTCTCCTCACCGTGGCGACGGGTCACCCGAGAGAGCTCTGCGTTGGCCATCGCATAGTGAGCGTCGCCCCACAGACCCGTACGCCCAATGATGCTTCCGAAGGTGACCAGGTGGCGGAGGTTGTGAGCGCCCACCTCGGCCAGTGCGCTCAGAAGAGCCTCGAGGCTGTCGACCTTGGCGGCCAAGGTTTCCTCGACATCGGACCAATCGAGGTTTTCGAGGATCGAGGGTCGATTGTTCCCAGCCCCGTGGAGCAGATGCGTGACAGGGCCCAGCTCGGTCGCGATCTGCTGAACAGTGGACGAGACCTGCGTCGCATCCGTGAGGTCAGCCGCGAAGTACTGCACCTCCAGGCCTGCTTCAGCGAAGCGACTCAGCGTGGTGGCGACCTCAGCATCAGTGATCGGGGCTCGGCCCACAAGTGCTACCCGGGCTCCGAGTCGCCCAGCCCACACGAGGGCGCACTCGGCGGTGATGCCCTTGGCGCCGCCCGAGGCCAGAAGAACAGAGATGCCGGGCCCGTCGGCACCAAGAAGATCCGGCACGGCTGGGAGATGGTGCGGAACGAGATGCGGCACATGTCGCACTCCATCGAGGTATCGAACATGCATGAAGGAGCGGGTCGCTGCGACGTCGGCGACGAGATCACCCGTTCGACACGTGCCATCACCGTCGATGACGGTGACTCTCAGTTCAGGGTGCTCGAGGAACAGGGACTTCGCCAGTGCCGTCGTGGTGTCGTTCCCTCCCACGAAGACGACCCGTTGGCCTACCTCGAGCTGAAGGGCTTGGCGGGCGAGGGTGAAGGTCTCGCGGAGGTCCTCACGACTGGTGTCGGATCGGACCCCGAGCAGCACTCCACCGTCAGGATTGCCGGAGAGCTGCTCGGCCCATACATCCCCGGGGGTGTCGGACGGCCAGCTTCCTGCAACGACCCAGGCGCCTCCCGCCTCGCCATCTGCAACAGGCACAACCGGAACCGGTGCCGGGGTGAACAGCTCCACCCACGTGCCCACGAACGTGCCCACAGCCCCGAGGGGATCGGCCCCACGCTCCTCGGGGACGCGATCGCGCTGTGCTTCCAAACCGTCAGCGAGCTCACCGACGGTCGATGTCGCCAGATTCAGGGCGCCATATTCCTTCACGCCCACCGTCGTCGCTACCGTGGCGACGATCTGTCCAACGGTGATCGAGCTCAGATGCAGGTCCTCGAGCAATCGAGTGTCGGCACCGATCGCTTCGGGCGGCATCTCGGCCCGCTCTGCGACCGTGGCGATCAACACGCCGAGCACGTCCATCTTGCTGTCGTGCGGCTGCTCGTCCAGCACCACGGCGGTGGTGGACGGCACCTGTTCCACCGGGTTGGACAGAAATGATGGGCTCGTGCCGGGAGCCGGGCGGTGAAACCGGCCCCTGACCAGCACGCTCGCGTCCGACAACGCACCGCCGACCCAGGCTGCTGCTGCAACGGTCAGATAGGAGCCAAGTGTGTCGTCGTCGGTATCGAGGCTCACGACCGGCACCGCAACATCGTTGGCCCCGGCCAGCTGCGTCATGCTGCGACCGGGCCCGACCTCGATCAGCAGTGAGCACTGGTCAGCGACGACGGTGACGGCTTCGGCGAACCGCACCGGATCGACGATCTGCCGACAGAGGAGCTCGCGCACGTCATCGGGTCCCATCGGCTCGGTCTCCGCAAGTGCGCCACCGGTGACGGTTGACACCACGGTGCGCTCCCCCGCCGGGACCAGTGCTGTCAGCTCGATCGCGCGAAGCTCATCTCGCAGGACGTCGGCTGCCGGCCGCACGAGGGCTGAGTGAAAGGCGTGCGAGACTGGAAGACGCCGACCGCTGAGGCCAGCGGAGGCGGCGTCGTCCATGAGTTGCTGGACCGCGTCCGTCGTTCCGGCGACCACCGTGTGGCGCAACGAGTTCAGCGCTGCGACGGTGACATCATCAGTTCCGGGCAACAGGTCCCGGACCACGGCTGCTGAAGCGTCGATCGTGGCCATGGTGCCGGGCAGCCCGTGCTGGGCCATCACTGCGCCCCGCATGCGCGCCGTCTCAATCAGCGTCTGCTCCTCGAGCACGCCGCCCCACGCCAACGCAGAGAGCTCGCCCAGTGAGTGGCCGGTGGCGATGTCGGCGCGAATACCCAGTGAGTCGAGTGCGGCGAGACCGGCAAGACTGCCTGCCACGGTCAGTGGTTGAGCATTCTGCGTCGCCACCGGATCCTCGAGCGAAGCGGCGTCGACCGCTGCATGCAGGTCCGCGACTGCGGGCACCCGACCGCTCAGAGCTCCACCACGCAGGTGGCTGCCGGTGCCCTGTCCGGGAAAGAGCAGGCCGACGGCAAGCCAGCTGCCCGCTGGTGCAGTCCCGACGAACCCGGCCCCCGGGACCTCGGTGACGACAGCTCCGGTCGAGGCGCTGCCGCCGGTTCGGGTTCGCGCGATCTCATCATCGAGATAGGTCGCGAGGATCCCCCACCGTCGGTGCGCATCTTGCGGCGACGTCGCCACCACGGCCGCACGATGGGTTCCCTTGGCCGCCGCAGCCCACGCCACGCTGAGGTCGGTGAGCTCGGCATAGCTGCACGAGCGCAGGGTCTCGTCCACCTGACGCACCCGTTCGGCCAGCTCGATCATGGAGCCCGCAGCGACGAGGAGAACCTCGACCTCCTGGCGCGTGGAGCCGATCGCGCGCATGTCCGGTCGTTGCGCCCAGTCCACCATCGCGTTGCCGAGCGGATCGCCTTCGACGACGACGTGCGCATTGATCCCGCCGAAACCCATCGAGGTGACTCCGGCACGAAGCGGTGCCCCCGACGGCCACGGCTCAGCTACTTCCACCGGCCGCAAAGACGCATCCTCTGCCGTGAAGCGCGCGTGGGGGCGTCTACAGCCGATGGTTGGAGGTATCACGCCGTGGCGCACGACCTGGACTGCCTTGATCAGCCCTGCAATTCCGGCAGCAGCCTTGGTGTGGCCGATCTGAGCCTTCACCGAGCCGATCGCCGCACGGTCCGTGGCCCCCCGGTCACGCCGAGCGCCGGAGATGGCCGAGAGCTCCAGGTCGTCGCCCACAGGAGTGCCCGTGCCGTGTCCTTCGAAGTACGGGACCGTCTCGATCCCGAATCCCGCCTTGGCGTAGGCCCGTTCCAATGCCAGCTGATACCCGTTCAGCTCGGGTCGAGTCATGCCGCCCGCGCCGTCGGAGGACACACCCCACCCCGCGAGTCGGGCGAGTGGTGTGCGGCCGGCGGCGAGGGCGTCCTCCTCCCGCATCAGGACCACCATCCCGCAGCCCTCACCTGGCCAGAAGCCGTTGGAACCCTCGTCGTACAGCTTCATCTCCGTACGCGCGAGCGCTCCCGTCTTGGCGAATCCGACGATCTCGAATGGATCGATCGACAGGTCGACGCCGCCGGCCACCGCAGCGTCAAGGTCACCGTCCACCAGCTGTTGGGCCGCCGTCGTGACCGACAGCAGGGACGAGGAGCACGCCCCGTCGACGGTGTAACCACCACCGTTCAGGTCGAAGTAGTTGCAGATCCGGCCAGCGATGGTGTTGGCCAGCCCCCCGGCAAGACTGTCCTCGTCGATCGTGGGGAAAGGTGCCTTGTACCGGCCCTCCAGCTCGTCGACGAACGTCGCCACGGCGGCGTCGTCCCAGCCCATCTCCCGGGCCTGTGCGGCGACGACCCGCCGCACGTATGGCCAGCGCAGGCGCAGCGTGTTCGCGCGGGAGAACTCGCCGGTCAACGTGTTGCCGATGATGACTCCCGTGCGGTCGCGCGGCAATCCATCGCCACCGGCGAATCCAGCATCAGCCAGGGCTCGAGCAGCCACGTCGAGTGCCAGCCAGTGGGTCAGGTCAGTCGACCTGAACGTGCTGCCGGCAATCTTGAATCCCAACCGGTCGAACTCGTAGCCCTCGAGCACGGCTGCTCGGTCGGAGTAGAACGTGTCAGGAGTCGTCGGGTCGGGGTCGTAGTAGTCGGCAAGCGACGTACGGGTGTCGGGAATTCGGCGAAACGCACGGCGCCCGGACATGGCGCTCTCCCACAACTCCTGGGGGCTGTCGGCGTCGGGGTAGACACAACCCATGCCGACGATCACGATTCGACTCACCATGCGCTCCTCTGCTGGCAAACGACCCTCTGGACGTAGCATCGATCGTCTCGACCGAACCTCGGAAGCGACCACTCCGCCGTTGCGCAGTGTTGGCAATCACGGTCCACCTTGGCGATCTCTACCCACTGACCTTCTGCAGCACCGCCCGCACCTGGTCCCGCCACACCCCATATCGGGGCATCGGCCAGTCGCGGCTGGATCGTGGTTCGGACTCATCGACGGCGGCGACGGCCGTCGCCATCGTCATCCCCGTCGTCGCCTGTACCACCTCGGCGCTGTGCAGTGGCACCCATCCAGCTTCGTGACGGGCTTTTGCGGCGAGCAGGGCTCCCACGCCAAGGTCAGGCGCGTGCTGGCCGGCCAGCGGCACCATCGCGGCGAGGTCGTCAGCCTGACCTGCGAATGTCGCGGCGAGGCCGATGCCGGACCACAGGTCGGCTCGCCGTTCCGGCGCGAAACAGCCAATCTCCCGGGCGACGTCGGTCACCTGTCCTGCGTGAGCGAACCACAGGGCGCGCCCGAACCCTTGGTCGACCACCTTCTCGAAGTACCAGTCCTGGCCGCTGAGCCACGGATATGGCTTGGGACGTTGCTGTCCCCTCAGGTACCGGGCGGGATTGAAGTACGCGAGGTCGAATCCGTACCCGTCGACCGCGAGCCAGGCGAGTGTCGGGTGGTACCGAGACGACAGGTGGGTCGGGAGCACACTCGACCACAGGCGGCGAGGCAACCTCGCCATGGCAAAGCCGATACCGATGTAGTTGAGGAGCAGGTGCGGCGTGCCGGCGCCGGACATCACCGCATGAGTGGCCCCCGGCCCAGGGCGAAGACGCGGCATCGCATCCAAGATGGTCGTGGCCATCGTGGCTCCCTCATAGGCGAAGCCGCGATGTTCCTGCTCGACCAGGGCAAGGCGAGCGTGCAGGCTGTCCCCGCTGGTCTCTCGCAGAGCGTGCTCCAGCCCCACGACGACGGCCTGCGGAATCGCCGACAGCGCACGCACGCGGGGGTCTGTGGGATCGCACCCGAACCGGGCGGTCAAGGTGACCTGCTCGACGCCCGGCGACACAGCACCGGCACGTGCGCCGCGGACAAGTCGGCCCAGTACGTTCACGGTCGATCTCCATTCTCTCCCTGAAGGAGCGCCGCGCCATCGAGGATTCGCGGAACGACGACACCAGCGGCCAGCACCGCCACAGCGGCCGTGTATCCGGGGTGGTCCACGTCGAGCTCGAGGTCGTGCAGCGCCACATGGTTTCCGCGGTGCGGCTCGATGAGCTGCCCCGTGCTGCTGATGGGAACATCGCGCAGTGGAACTGAAAGACCGTCGCCCGTCGCCTTCACGACTGCTTCCTTGCGACACCACGCTCTGACCGCAGCGGCCGCGCCAGTCGGTGGGTCCTCTCCGGGACCCGAGATGTACCACGCGATCGCCTCGGCATCGATGGAATCCTGGCGCAGCTCGACGTCGATGCCCACCGGTGCGGCATCGGTGACCGCAACCAGCACCAGGGCGGCCGAATGGGTCACTGAAACGTGCCCGTCGAATCCCACGACAGTTGGCTTACCGTGAAGCCGGGACCCACACCTCAGGCAACGCCGGGCAACTAGCACGTGGTCCGCCTGCGTCTGGGTCCGCGCGGCCACGACGGCGCGGAGCAGGCTGCGGCCACCCGTGTGCCGTCGGTGATCGCGTGGGTGCTTCCCGATGTCGAACCGCCCTCGCTCGTCAACGGTGGCGAAGCGCGAGGTCGCGTCACCCACCTGGTCGACGTCGAGAACCCAGACATCGCACGCCAAGGACCTCATGGGCGCGGGGACACGTGACGAGGGTCGAGCAGCCCGGCCCGAGCCACCGTGGCGATCGCCTCGGTACGCGAGGCCACACCGAGGCGACGATAGACAGCAGCCAGCCGTCGGTACATGACCCGTTCGGACAGCAGCTCGGTCTCGGCGAGCTCGAGTACTGACCATCCCGTCGACAACCGGGCCAACCACGCGAGCTCGTGCGCCGAAGGAACATTCTCGACAGTTGCGGACCCACGCATCATCTGATTGGCCATGGCCGCCGACACGACGAACTGTCCGACCAAGGCGGCACGCACACCGAGCGCTGTGCTCGATTCCGATCCGCGAAGATCCACCACACCGTCGTATCCGCGAGCGAGGGCAGCCCAGAAGGCGTCGTCCCCGCTCACAGCGGCCACGATGATCTCGTGCTCGTCTTCACGGTGAGGCGCCGGCAGAACTGACTCACCTGCCTCGTGGATGACGATGACAATCCGCCGTGTCCCACTGTTCTCGTGGTCCTGGCATGCACCGTCATCCACCACGATGTCATGCAGCCCGCGGCGCATCGCCGGCGTTCCGCCTACGAGCTTGAGCCGGGGCCGGACGTCAGAGACACCCGCAGATCTCGGCGTGCGTCCCTCGCTCATGATGGCTGACATGCAACCTCCTCGTCGTCTCCACGCAGTATTCGCCAGCGCAAGCAGCCGTAGCGCCTTCTGACGTGCGTACCTGTCTCGCGGAACCGCACGTCATGAGATGTCGCGCACGCGGTGCGGTGCGACTCTTGCCAGAAGTGCTCTGCGCCGAGAGGAATCGACCATGCGCGTTCTGTTTGTCACCTGGCCCGGAAATTCACACCTCTACCCCCTAGGACCGCTGGCCTGGGCCCTTCAGGGTTCCGGCCACGAAGTCAGGGTCGCGACTCACTCGTCGCTGACCGCAGCCGTGACCTCGCTGGGCCTCGTGCACGTGCCCATCGGAGACCCCCACGTCCAGCCGACGGGCCCGACGAAGGAGTACCCCGAGGAACAAGAGGCTCAGTTCGAGCGCGACACCGAAGCGCTGGCGATTCCCGCCGACGAAAGCGATCCATGGGAGATATTTCGAAACTTCATGGTTCCGGGCATCTGGGACTACGCGCCTCCGGCAGCTGATCCCGGGCAGCCGAATCCTGCTGTGGACGACCTCGTCGAGTACTGCCTGGCCTGGCGACCTGATCTCGTCGTCTGGGACCCATGCATGCCGGGCGCTGCAGTCGCGGCGCGCGTCTGCGGCGCAGCCCACACACGACTCATGTGGTGGCAGGACTATTTTGCATGGACGCACGACCGCTGGACCGCTGCTGGTCTCGAGGAAGGCGAGGACCCACTGTCGCGGATCATTCGACCGTTGGCTGAGCGGCACGGCGTCGCAGTCGACCGCGAGCTGCTCCTCGGTCAGTGGACCCTTGACCTCCTTCCCAACGGCTATCGTCTCGCGACCACGACCCGAGCCATGCCGTTGCGGTGGGTTCTTTCACCTGTGCGTACCGAGTTGCCTGAGTCCCTCCTCCGACCACCTGAGCGTCCCCGCATCGCCTTGTCGCTCGGCATGTCCCAACGGGACTTCACGACAGGTGGATGGTTCTACGTTCCAGCCGCTCTCGAGGCTCTCGGGAGCCTCGACGTCGAGGTCATCGCGACCTTGACCAAGGAGCAGCTTGAGGACGTCGACTCGTTGCCGCCCAACGTCCAGACGGTCGACTACATGCCACTGGACCAGCTGCTCCCCTCGTGCTCGGCCATGGTCCACCAGGGTGGCTTCGGCACAGTCGCCGCGGCAGCCCGGCACGAGATGCCGCAACTCATCACCGATGCCCCCGGCGTTCCCGTCGTGATGAAGTACCCGGTCGCAAAGTGCGCAGCCCAGTACGTCCTGGGCCACGGCGCCGGACTCATCTTGGACACCGAGGACCCTTCACCCACGGCAATCGCCGATTCGGTCACACGTCTCTTGACCGAGGAGTCCTTCCAGGCTGGTGCCGCGAACGTTCATCACGACTGGCTGGCGATGCCCGGGCCTAGTGACCTGGTTCCCCAGATCGAGCGAATGACTGCGCGCTTCCGCACCGCAGGAACCCGCCCCGACTGACGTGACGCCCAACGTCACGACACGTGAGCACCACACCGAGATACGACCCCGATAGACGCGAGAGACGAGGACGCATGACTGCATTTGTACTCATCCATGGCGCAGGAGATTCTGGTTGGGCATGGCACCTGCTGGAAGCCGAGCTCCAGGCTCGTGGGCACACGAGTGTCGCTCCGGACCTGCCCGCCGAGAACGACGAACTCGGCTACGAAGACTACGCCGACGTTGTCCTCGATGCCGCCGCACCTCTGGGTGACCCGTCCGAGCTGGTCGTCGTCGGCCACTCGCTCGGCGGCTTCACCGCACCGATCGTCGCCGAGAAGGCGAACGCGAAGCAGCTGGTCCTGCTCGCAGCGATGATCCCCGCCCCCGGTGAGTCGACGAACGACTGGTGGTCCTCCACCGGCTACATGGAGGCGGCGAGTGCACAGTCTCAACGCGACGGCGGACTCACCGGGAACTCTGATGAGATGATCTCCTTCTACAACGGTGTACCCGAGGAGCTGGCGCGCGAGGCCGCAGAGCACGCGCTCGGCCAGTCGGAGCGGCCGATGGGCCAGCCGTGGCCATTGACGGCGTGGCCGGACGTCCCCACGCGTTTCCTTCTGTGCCGCGACGATCGTTTCTTTCCCGCTGATTTCTTCCGGGCGCTTGTTCCCGCCCGTCTCGGCATCACACCCGAGGAGGTGCCCGGAGGGCACTGCGTGATGTTGGGCCAGGCCGATGAGCTCGCCGACGCGCTCCTGGCGGGACTCGACTAGCCACTCCCCCGCCGGACGGCAACCTCAGAGATGCCGCACACATACCCGTGCTGGCAACACTGGAGGTCGTTGCCCATCCCATCAGGAGACCCCATGCGTGTTCTATTCGTCCCCTCCATCAATCGGTCGCAGGCCTACACCATGACGCCTCTCGCGTGGGCACTGCGCACGGCCGGACACCAGGTCCGCATGGCAGTGCCGCCCGACCTTGTCGGTGAGATCGCCGGGACGGGGATCTCACCGACACCGGTGGGCCCGTCGAGGGTGGACCTGGAGCAGGACATGAAGGACGCAGAACCCGTTGAGGATCCCGTCGCACCGATACCGACCCCGGACGAGCGTTCCCGACAGGTCGAGTACGGATGGGGCGACGCCGCCACGACCTTCACCCACCTGACGACCGACTTCTTCCAGCTGCTGACTCCCGACGACTTCACCGAGAGCCTGATCGACTACTGCCAGCAATGGCGGCCCGACCTGGTCATCTGGAACACCCTGGCGTTCGCCGCACCCGTTGCCGCGCGCGTCAGTGGCGCTGCACACGCACGGATGCCGTGGGGCGTCGACACCCTCGCCCAGATCCGAGCCGCCGACTGCAAGGCTCGTGCCACCACCGGGGCCGCGGACCCGATGGAGACCTGGCTCGCGCCGTTTCTCCGCAAGCATGGCCACGAGTACGACGAGGAAATGGTGCTCGGACAGTGGACTATCGACCCTGCCCCACCCTGGACCTTCCACGCTGACGCTGGAGTCCGCTACGTCCCCATGCGTGCTCTGTCGTTCAACGGGCCGGCACCAGTGCCATCGTGGGTCGACGAGCCGTTGGAGCGCAGGCGGGTCTGCCTGACGCTGGGTCTGTCCAGCCGGGAGTCACACGGAGTCGAGGCCTCGCCAGCGAAGCTCCTCGAAGCGGTCGCAGATCTTGACATCGAGGTCGTAGCCACCTTCAACGAGAGCCAAGTATCCGGCAACGTTCCCGACAACGTTCGACTCGTCGACTTCGTACCACTCGGCGCCCTACTTCCTTCGTGCTCGGCCGTCGTTCACCACGGCGGGCCCGGCAGCTTCTCCTCCGCACTCGAGCATGGAGTTCCTCAGCTGATCGTCCCCGGAGGCTACTGGCACATCAAGTGGTGGGGTGGCGTGGCGCAGGCCAACGGCCTGGAGGACGAAGGCGCCGGGATCTACCTTGCCGACAGCCCCCACCTCACGCCCGAACGCGTGCGCGAAGGCCTCCACCAAGTACTCGACACTCCGTCGTACGCGACGAACGCCGCGCGGCTGCAGCGAGAGTGGGCCGGCATCCCGAGTCCCAACGAGATCGTCCCAGCCCTGGAGCGTCTGACCGCCGAGCATCAGGCCCGCAAGACTGCACCCCACCGGTAGGACACTCCTTGAGTGACCGACTCGACCACGGAGCGAGCAGGTCGACAGGCGACGCGGCGCCGGTCGACCTGCTTGCGGTCATGGGTGACTCAGGCTGAGCCATCACCCGCGGGCACCGTGGCGCTCACAGCCGCCAGGACCCGCCAGAGGCCGTCAGAGCCCTGCGCGAACGTGAGCGCCGTGTAGAAGTGCTCCGCGAATCCGTCGAACGTCAGCGTGATCTCCGTGACCTGAAGTGCGGTCGGCCCCGTGATCACTCTGCTGAGCTCGGGAAAGGTCGCCGTGAACTCCATCTGGAACAAGCCGCCGAACAGCTCGGCGATCGCCGCAGTTCCCTGCACGTACGTCCCGTCGGGGTCGATCTTGATCGCATCGTCGCGAAAGAACGTGATGAACGTGTCGATATCGCGCGACTCGAACGCCTCGTTGTAGAGACGGATCGTGTCATCGAACGATCGCTTCGCTACATCGTGAACAGTCATGGCGGCCTCCTGGGTGGCGGATGGTAGAACGGCTGGTCTGGACCTACGGGCAGCCTAGGGACGAGCGTCCACCCCAAGCCCCTCTTCTATTGCGGCTCATTGGACGAGAAGGCACTGCTCACACCGACATCCGATACCGCACAGGCCGGCTCTCCAGTCCGCTCATGCGTGCCAGCAGAACGGGCGGTTCGACCAGACGGAGCGTGTGCAGAGCGAGATCGACAACCGCGGCGACGCCTGGCCGCAGGGTGAGTGGGCCACTTGATCCGACGACCTGCGATGCGCCATCGCGGTCATCAGCGCTGGCGCTGGCGCTGGCGCTGCAGGCCATGACGTACCAGTCACCGGCCGGCACACTGTCCAAGGTGAAGTGCCCGGGTCCATCGAGGACGACTGAGCGGATGGGCTTCCCCTCGTGCACGGGCCCCGAGAACACCCCCACGAAGATCAATCCGGTGAGGTCGCATCCCTCGGCCTCGACCCGGCCATGAATGGTCGAGCTTGTGGTTGGATCGGGACGCTGGTCGGGCGGATCACAGGTGCCCGATGTATCTGTTACCGGGCGAAAGCCTCCCAGCGCTCGGTACGCACTCGGCGAGACACCGACGCTTTGGGCGAAGCGCGAGCTGAAGGTGCCGCAACTGGCATAGCCCACGCCATGGCTGATCTCGGTCACCGTCAGGTCGGTGCGAAGCAGTAGCTCTTTAGCTTTCTGGATCCGCACGGCAGACAGGAATCGACCAGGCGTCACGCCCGTCAATCGGTGAAAGACTCGCGTGAAGTGAAACTTGCTGTAGAACGCAGTCTCGGCCAGATCGTCAATGGTGAGCTCATCGCTGTACTCACCATTGATTCGTTCGACAACTCTGGCAACAGCACGTTCGGCTTCACTCATGGCTCCCCCTCGTTGACGTAGCCAGCTCCTCCATGAGCGGCGATGTCATCGAGACTCACAGCGGTTCGTGCCGGCGCGTAGACCCAACGGGGCTATCACTACGGGCGGGAGCAGCTGCGGTGCTCACACGGACCGGCCCAGCTGGGGCCCCTGACGGCATACCCACATGGGTAGGCCACCGACAGGGGGCATGCCAGCACCCCGACCGATCCCGGGCGGGTATTAAGTCAGGCCAACAGGTCGAAGTTCAACGCCTGAGCGACCGCTTGAGTGCGGTTCGAGCAGTTCAACTTGGCAAGCACACAAGAAACGAGACGTTTCACGCCATTCACCGACACCCCGAGCTGTCGGGCGATCTGCTTGTTGCTCAACCCTTCAACCATGAGCTCGAGCACCTGACGCTCCCGAGGCGTCAACGCCGCAGCGACCGGCGACCGCTGGGAGCTGCTCACACGAGCCAAGAGAGTCCGCGCCATGAATCCGGGCATCGGTAGCTGTTCTACGCTGGGCAGGCCTTCGAGAGTGGACCGCAGAACCTCACTGGTCACGTCGCCCATCAAGTACCCGTTGCTCGGGGCCATGGCGAGGATGTCGATCATGTCGTCGCGAAACTCCTCCAGCAGCATCAGGATCTTCACGTTTCGGTCCCGAGCCGTGGTGGTGAGCCGGCTGGTCTCCGTGGCGCTCAGCGTCCCGAAGGACAGGAGCACGACATCGGCTGTCCGGTGCTGGTCGAACATCCATTCACCGCACGACGTGCAGTCACCGTTGCATTCATGGATGACCTCGCACGACTCCAGTTCATTCACCAACGCCACGATGCCTTGCCGTGTGCAATCTCTGGCGACTACGACAGCAATTCGCACGACGTCTCCCCTGGCATTGTTTCGCAGCCACTACGTCTGGACCAATGGCAGCGTGAATCATGATCGTCATGGCTCTTGTTGTCTAGGCCCGTAGTTCGTTCAGGCCATCAGCAAGACAACCATTCGGGACAGGACCCGTCAATATATTTAATCGTTGTATCCATCAACTACCCGACGTCGTGCTGCGTCCTCGATGACAGGCGAGGGTCTGGTCCTAACCGGGCGAGATCATGCGGACGACACGCGCGTCGAGATGGCAATCGCGAAGATGCCACGACCAGCATCCGCGGCGAAGACTGTGAGCTCCAGACCAGGAGTTGATTATGGCCGACACTCACCACACCAGTACCTCCTCTCAGCACTGGGGGGATGCCACCGACATCTTGACCAAAGCCGGAGTCGAGGAAGACACGACGTACTACGGCGAGTTCGACGCACCCGATCAGCGGGCCGTCCAGGCGGTCGCGCAACGCATACAGGTCGCCTGGGCCACCAACGACGCCGACGCCTTCGCCGAGGTGTTCGCCGAGAACGGCAGCCTGTTGCTGCAGGACACCCAACTCACATCGCGCGAAGAGATCCGCGAGTTCATGACCGCGGGGTTTGCCGGCCCGTTCAAAGGCGCTCACGTCGAGGGCGGCCCGCTGCACCTGGAATTCTTGTCCGACACCGTTGCCGTGCTCGTCACTCATGGCGGCATCATCTTCGACGGCCAGTCGGCTATCGAGCCCCAGAACGAGATCCGTGCCATCTGGGTCATTTCTCGCAGCGCCCCTGGCGTTCTCGAGCTCGTGTCTCACCAGAGCAGCCCCGTGCACAGCTGACCACCACACGTCCGGCAATCGGGAAGATGCGGCGCCCCCAAAGACCGCAGGACAGTGAGTGACATGACAGCCATCGCAGGACAACAAGCACCTGACCTGGACGCCTACTACGGCGACTTCACCAGCGACCGGGAGAAGGCCGCACTGAGCGTCCCCCTTCGCCTCGTGCAAGCCTGGGCGAACAATGACGGCCACGCAGTCGCCGAGGTCTTCACCGAGAACGGTCTGATGATTCTTCCCGGTGATGTCTTCAAGCGGGGTCGTGAGGAAATCGGCGGGTTCATGGCCGCCGCCTACGCAGGCCCCTTCAAGGGAACCGGGGTCACCGGACAGCCGGTCGACGTGCGCTTTCTTGGCGACGACGTCGCGCTGCTGCGCACGCATGGCGGCATCCTTCCCCCGGGGGAGACACAGATCGCTCCGGAGCTGGCTGTCGGTTCGACCTGGGTCGTCGTCAAACGAAACGACATCTGGCAGCTCGCCGCTTACCAGAACAGCCCCCGTGGCGACGGCGCCACGCTCCGATGGTGAGCCGGGACGACACCATGACCATCGACAACAAGGCAGCTGACCTCGTACATGGCGCCAAGCAGTGGGCAAGCCAGTACGGCGACTTCGCCCACGGTAGCGAGGGTGCAGTGCTCACCGCTGTTCTGCGCTGCCGAGCAGCGTGGGACTCCGGCGATGCTCGCGCCTTCACCGACATGTTCATCGACGACGCCTGGATGCTCGTTGGCGACCAACAGCTCGCCGACCGCGACGCCATCCACGACTACCTGTCCACCGCGTTCGCCGGTGCTCTCGCGGGCACCCGCCTCGTCGAGGCCCCGCTCGACATCAGGCTGATCACCCCCGATGTCGCCATTGCTGTGACTGAGGGCGGCATCGTCCGGGCTGAGCACGACAGTCCCGACTCCTCGGACCTTGTCCGCAGCACCTGGGTGGCAGTTCGCCGGGGCGGGGACTGGCGCATCGCTTCTCACCAAACCTCACCTGTCCACAACTGAACGCGGCGTGCCGCGCCTGCGGTCGTCCCCCGACCAACTGGAGGTACTTATGTATGACTTCGTCATCATCGGCGCAGGTTCTGCAGGCTGCGTACTCGCGTCGCGACTGACCGAGGACCCCTCGGTCACGGTCTGCCTCATCGAGGCCGGGCCCGCCGACACTGCCCAAAATATTCATGTTCCGGCGGCGTTCTCCAAACTGTTCCGCACGAACGTGGACTGGGACTACGACACCCACGACGAGCCGCACCTCAATCGTCGGCGGGTCTATCTTCCACGGGGCCGCGTCCTCGGTGGAACGAGCTCCATCAATACCCAGATCTACATCCGTGGCAATCGGGTCGACTACGACGGCTGGAACCAACCGGGCTGGAGATACGACGACGTCCTGCCGTACTTCAAGCGGTCGGAGAACAACGAGCGTGGAGCCTCCGAGTTCCATGGCGCCGACGGGCCGCTCGCCGTGTCCGAGAACCGTTCACGCAACCCCATGTCCGAAGCGTTCGTCGAAGCCGCACTCGACGCCGGACACCCTGCCAACACTGACTTCAACGGAGCCGAGCAGGACGGTGTCGGTTGGTTCCAGCTGACCCAGCGCGACGGCCGCCGCGAGAGTTCATCGACCGCTTTCCTCCACCCCGCGATGGGACGGCCGAACCTGACGGTCGAGACCAACCTGCAGGTCATTCGACTGCTGTTGGACAACGGCGTCGCCACCGGAGTGGTCAGTCACCGCTTGGGCGAAGAAGTCACGGTCCGAGCACAACGCGAAGTGATCGTCTCAGCGGGTACGTACAACTCCCCCCAGCTGCTCCTGAACTCCGGGATAGGTCCCGCTCAGCAGCTCGCGCCGTTGGGCCTCCAGGTCGCCGTAGATCTGCCGGGAGTCGGACAGAACCTGCAGGACCACGTCCTGATTCCCATGATCTTCACCCACGACGAGCCCGTCAGCATGCTGGCAGCGGGATCGCCCGAGAGTCTGGCCGAGTTCATGTCCGAGGGTCGCGGCCCCCTGACGTGCAACGGACCCGAGGTTGGCGGGTTCGTACGCACCGACCCGAGCCTGCCAGCGCCGGATGTGGAGCTGCTGTCGGCGCCCGTGATGTTCGTCGACAACGGTCTCGGCGTGCCCACACGTCACGCGGTGTCGTTCGGACCCTCGCCGATCACCCCGCGCAGTCGCGGCTCCGTCACCCTCGGTGGCGAAGACCCGACGACGAAGCCCCGCATCCTGCACAACTACTTCGACGACCCGGACGACATGCGAGTGGCCGTCACTGCTCTTCGCCTGGCGCTCGACATCGCGCGTCAGCCAGCGTTGAACAAGTATGCGGGCTCGCCCTACCGCCCGCCGGCGTCAGATTCTGATGCAGATCTCGAGGCCTACATTCGCGCGTACGCGCACTCGATCTATCACCCGGTCGGCACGTGCGCGATCGGGTCGGTCGTCGACAACGAGCTGCGGGTCAAGGGGGTCGCCGGGCTCCGTGTCGTCGACGCCTCGGTGATTCCAGAAGCGATTCGCGGCAACACCAACGCACCGACGGTCATGATTGCCGAAAAGGCTGCGGATCTGCTGCGTCAGGATCAGAACGACTGACGCAGCAGCCAGTCTTCCCAACGCTCAAGTGCTTCGGCGGCGCCGCTGCGACCGAGACCCACGCGGAACCGGTCCCGCGGTACCGGTCCGAGTTCGGACTCGTACACGCTGGCGGGCAGCAGCAGCACCCCTTCCTGCTCGACGAGGTCGGCACACATCGCCTCGACCCCGTCGGGGCCGAGGTATCGCGGAAAGCAGACACAGCCGCCCTGGGGCGGTACCCACTCGAACAGATCTCGATGGCGACCGAAGAACTCCTCGAACAGGGGAACGTTGTCAGCAATGATGCTTCTGTTGCGGGCAAGAACGTGCTCCTTGGCTCGCAACGCGACGACGGCCAGCACCTCGCTGGGGGCGGAGTTGCAGATCGACGCGAAGTGCTTGGCTCGCTCCATCCGGTCAAGGACGGCGCGATCGCGGCACGCGATCCACCCGACGCGCAGCCCACCCATGCCGTAGGCCTTCGACATGACATTCAAGGACAGCGCCGTGCCTGACATATCGGCGGCCTGCGGCAAGGTGGTGCGTGGGTCGAGCTCGACTCCTCGGTAGACCTCATCGCTCAGCAGCCAGACGCCGCGCTCCTCGCACAGCTGCACCAAGCGTCGCCAGGTGTGATGGTCTGGCACAGCACCTGAAGGGTTGTGCGGGAAGTTCACCGCGACCACTCGCGTGTTCGGGCGCAGCGCCTGCTCGATGGCGTCGACGTCCGGCAGCCAGGAGTCCTCGGGTCGCAGTGGCACGCCGGTCACGTCGCACAGTGCGAGCGGGATTGTCTCGGAGGACTGGTACCCCGGCGTCAGCACGACCGCGTGATCGCCCGGTCCGAGAAGAACCTCGAACGCCACCGCCAGGCCCTCTTGAGCACCTGCAAAGCACAAGACGTCCTCGGCAGCGACGTGGTCGTACGTCGATGCGATCGCTTCGCGCAGGGCCGGCAGCCCGTACGTCGGGCTGTACCCGAGATCGAGGCTCTGCCACAGTTCACGGCCCTCGTCGTCAGCGAGCTCCATGAGCTTCTGGACTGGCATCGACTCCAGGTCAGAAGCAGCGAGGTTGTGACGCGCGACGAACTCCCACTGAGAGAAGTACACCTCAAGTGCGAAGTCACGTCGTGCCATGTCAGGCAGCACCGGAGTCTGGCTGCTGCAACCAGGTTGGGTTCGACCGAGCCCAGTCGATCGTGGCTACCAATCCGTCGTGCAAAGAGGTGAGAGCCTCCCAGCCCAGGACGTCACGCGCCTTGTCGGTCCTCGGTACGCGACGGGCCAGGTCTTGATACCCGGCTCCAAGAACTTTGCACACGTCGGTCGCGCCAAACGAGCGAGGGTCGGTGCCCGTCAGCTGGAGCACCATGGCAATCACCTCGCGGACCGACGTCTCTCGCGTCGCGCCCAAGTTGAACGCCTCACCACGAGCAGCTGGCAACGCAGCCGCGCGCACCGTGCCCTCGACTGCATCGTCGATGTACGTGAAGCAGCGGGTCTGCTCCCCCGAGTCGTAGAGGGCAGCCGGCAGTCCGTTGAGCGCGCGATGTATCGAGCGGCTGACCAGGAACGCCGGACGTTGTCCCGGCCCGTAGACATTGAAGTATCGAACGATCGAGGCGTCCAGCCCGTGCTGGCGGACGAATCCGTACACCATGTGCTCCGCGAGACCCTTGCTCGACGCATAGGCCCACCGGTCGGCCGAGGTGGGGCCGAGCACCCGGTCGCCGTCCTCCGCCCAGGGAACGGCGGGATTCTTGCCGAAGACCTCGCTGGTGCTCGCCATCACGACCCGCACACCTTCGCGGACGGCCGCGTCGAGGACGGCACGGGTTCCCCCCACATTGACGTCGAGCACGTCCAAGGGCCGCCGCAGGTACTGGTCGACGCCAACGACCGCGGCCAGGTGGAACACGACGTCGGCGCCCCCCACGACACTCGCGACGAGGTCGGGGTCGCGGACGTCGCCCTCGACAAAGCGAACCTCACGCGACCACGGAGGGGGCCTCGAGTCGAGAACAGTCACATCGTCACCGTCCTCGAGCAGGCGCCTCACCAGATGGCTGCCGATGAACCCCCCACCGCCGGTGACGACCGATCGCCGCGTACTCACCTCCCGATGCCTCGGTACGTGAGACCTGCGTCGGCGAATCCGGCGATGCGTTCCTTCGAGTAGTAGGCACGGCCGTCCAGGACGACGCAGCCCGAGGCCACCGGAAGGGCCGCCAGGTCCACGTCGGCGAACTCTCGGTGCAGCGCGAGCACGGCCACGCAATCAGCACCGCGAACGGCATCTTCCAGCGATGCCTCAGGCACCATTTCGAACAGGTGATACGCCTCGGCGGGATCGACCAGCGGGTCGTACAGACGCACGGTGGCGCCGGCCTTCTCCCAGATCTGCACCGCAGGATGCACCGGCGTGGCCCTGAGGTCTCCGGTGTTGTTCTTGAACGCCAGGCCCAGCACGGCGATGGTCACGTCCTTGGCCTCCTTGCCCTGGTCCGCCAAGACCCGCAACAGGTCCTCGGCTACGCGCTCGGGCATGGCGCTGTTGACCTCCCGGCCCACGACAACGGTCTGCAAGTTGGTGCCTGCGCGCTTGGCCGAATGCCAGATCATCCAGGGATCCTTCGTCAGGCAGGACCCGCCCACTCCGATGCTCGGCATCAAGATGTTGACCTTCCCGGCACCCTTCGGGATGGTGTTGGCCGCCGAGATGACGTCCAGGACGTCCACGCCGTGCAGGTCACAGAAGATCGCGAGCTCGTTGGCGAGGGCGATATTGACATCTATCCACCAGTTGTCTGCAAGCTTGACGATCTCGGCTGCCTCAAGTGACTCGACCTCCAACACCGGAACATCGAGGTGCCGCTTCCAGAAGGCTGCGGCGGCCGCCGTCGAATCCGCTCCCAAGCCGCCCACGATGATAGGGAAGGTCGCGAGCTCCTGCATGGCCATGCCCTCCGACAGTCGCTCCGGAGAGATCGCCACACCGAAATCATGCCCGGCCTCCAGGCCCTCGTGCTCAAGAAGTCCGGCCATGGTGCGGGTCATGCCCGGAGGGACGGTCGTCTTGAAGACGATCAGCTGATGCCTGCGGAGATGAGGAGACAGGGCCGAGCACGCGGCGCGCACCTGATCATCGTCGATTGATCCGTCGGGCAGGATCGGGGTACCAACTGTCACCAGCACCACGTCGGCTGCCGCCGCCATCGACATGTCAGTGGTGGCGCGCAGGCGTCCGGCCGCCACGCTGTCGGCGATGGACTCAGCCAGACCTGATTCGCGCAGAGGGGTCCGAGCCGCATTCATCTCCTCGACCCGGCTCACGTCACGGTCGATGCCCGTGACGTGAAGACCTCGTGAGGCGAGGGTCGCAGCGAGGCACGTGCCGACATAGCCGATGCCCACCACGGCGACGGACGGTGATTCCTCAGGCAAGAATCGCATGATGTGAATCCCGCTCACAGATAGTGTGTGTTGGGGTCGAGCCCGCACATCAGCCGACCGTAGAGCTCGTAGTTCGTGTCCGGATGCATGACGCCATGCAAGTTGAGTGCCTGGACGTCTCGCGAGATCCGTTGGATCGGTACGTGCCGGTAGATCGAGGAGCCGCCGCTTGCAGTGCTGCAGACGTCGACAGCTTCCTTCGCCCTCACGCAAGCAGCTCCCATCTCGAGTCGGACTCGCGCACGTTCCTCGGTCGTCCAGGTCTCGAACGCCTCGTTCTTGGAGTCGACAAGGTCGGCGGCACGCGTGGCGTGATACGTCGCCTCTTCAGCCTTGATCGTCGCCTCCGCCACCTGCAGATGAGTCAGCGGCGCATTCGACTGCTCTGCATAGTCGGTGTAGGTGATCTTGCGACCGGGCAAGCGGAGACGGAACTCCTCGACGCTGGCCCGCGCCAGTCCGGCAGCCACGCCGCTGACCGTCGCGGAGGCGGTAGAGACCAGGGGCGCCTGGTAGATGGGTTGGTCGGCGTTGGCCACCGATGAGTATTCCTGCCGAAGCACCGGCCCCATGTCCAGCGCATAGTCGCCTGGCACGAACACGTCGCGGGCCACGGTCTTGATGCTGCCCGAACCCTGCAGCCCTGATGAATACCAGTCGTCGACGAGCTCCAGATCCTTCATCGGAATGGCAGTCATCAGCGGAGAAGGCTGACCGCCGGGCGGCATCAGAAGCACCGAGTTGGTGTTCCACTGACTGTCTTGCGCTCCGGAGTTGAACGACCACGCCCCGTTGACGACGTAGCCACCATCGACGGGAACCGCGGTCGCTGTGGGGCTGAGAATGCCGCACACGCGAGTGCCGGGGTCGGAGAAGATCTCATCCTGGACCGAGTCGGGGAACAACCCGGCGATCCACGTGCTGATCATCCAGACCGAGACGGTCCACGAGACCGAACCGTCACCACGGGCGAGCTCGGCGACGACCGCCTGAGTCGTGCGCATGTCGCTCTCGTAGCCACCGTAACGACGCGGCACACGCATTCGAAGTATGCCAGCATCAGTGAGCGCCTGGACGGTTTCGGCCGGGATGCGGCGTGCACTCTCGGTCTCGGCGGCGCGCTCGCGAAGCAGCGGCACCAGTCCGGCCGCAGAACTGACCAGATCGGCTCTGGTCGGTACCGTTGCAGTTTCCACTGGTAACTCCTCGGTTCTCAGGCGGGCAATTCTTCAGTGAACGCAACTGTTGCATGCGCCGGTGGACCGGATGTCTCCCAGAATGCTGACCCCCGCAGAGGCCCTGCCGCACCCCCATCTGCGCCGCTAGCATCAGGTGTCATGTACGAAAGTGACGTAGCTGAGATATGGGATGCCGTCTACACCGGGCGAGGTCGCGACTACCCTGCCGAAGCCCGCTGGGTAGAAGGCGCTGTCCGTGACCTGCGCCCTGCCGCGACGTCGCTGCTCGACGTCGGTTGTGGCACCGGAGAGCACCTGCGTCACCTGCAGACCCTGTTCGACGAGGTCGAAGGAGTCGAACTGTCCGCAGACATGATTGCCTCCGGCCTGGCCCGGTCGCCGGAGCTCACCATGCACCAGAGCGACATGCGCGACTTCGACCTCGGTCGCACCTTCTCAGCGGTCGTGACTCTCTTCAGCTCGATCGCCCACATGGCCACTGGCGAAGACCTCGATGGCGCAGTTTCGCGTCTAGCCGCTCACACCGAGCCAGGAGGCGTTGTCATCGTGGAAGGGTGGTGGTTCCCCGAGAACTTCATCGACGGATATGTCACCGGGGACGTCGTCGAAGACGATGGACGAGTCCTCGCCCGGGTCTCACATTCGTCGCGGGTCGAGGACTCTTCGCGCATCCAGTCGCACTTCGTCGTCTCAGAACCCGCCGGCGGACTGCGTCATTTCACCGAGGACTTCCGGCTCACGTTGTTCACCCAAGGACGGTACGAGGAAGCATTCGCCCAGGCCGGGCTCAGCTGCACCTATCGGACCGACGGCCCTTCGAAGCCCGGAGCGTTCATCGGAACCCGCGAGCCAGCACCTTCCGAACCTCCGCAATGACCTGGTCCACCTGTTCGGGCCAAAGGTGCGGTCCGATCGGAAGACTGAGCGCCTCCCGGGCCAGACGCTCCGCTATCGGGAAGTCGCCCGGGCGCAGTCCCATCTCGGAGTAGGCGCCGCTCAGGTGCACAGGATTCGGATAGTGCACGAGCGTCTCGACGCCCTCCGCGCGAAGCGCCGCGCGAAGCGCGTCTCGGTCGGGCGTCCGGACCACGAACTGATGCCAGGCGTGCACGCCGCCGAGCTGCGGTCCAGGAAGGTCGAGCTCGGCCGGCAACTCGTGGAGATACCGGGCGGCGACCTCTCCGCGTCGATCGTTCCACTGCGACAGTCGCTTCAGCTTGACCCTCAAGAATGCAGCCTGCAGCTCATCAGTTCGCGAGTTGGTTCCCACCACTTCGTGGTCGTACTTCTCACGGGATCCGTAGTTGCGAGCAACCCGCACCCGCTCCGCGACTGTCGGGTCTGACGTGACGACACATCCGCTGTCCCCGAACGCACCGAGGTTCTTGCCCGGGTAGAAGCTGAACGCGACAGTCGAGGGGGCCGCTCCGATGCGCCGGCCGTTCAGTGCAGCGCCGGGCGCCTGAGCAGCGTCTTCCACCACGGCAAGACGATGGCGGTGCGCGACCGCGGTGATCGCGCCGAGATCAGCGGGACGCCCGTAGAGATGAACAGGAACGACAGCTCGCGTACGGCGGGTCACCGCTGCGTCGACAGCAGCGGGATCCAGAGTCATCGTGACCGCATCCGGCTCAGCCGGGACCGGGGTTGCCCCAGTCGCAGACACCGCCAACCACGTGGCAATGAAGGTGTGCGAGGGCACCACCACCTCATCCCCTGGGCCAACTCCGACTGCCCTGAGCGCCAGTTCCAACGCATCGCAGCCGCTCCCGACGGCTACCGCGTCGGAGTTGTCGCAGTACGCCGCCCACTCGGCCTCGAAAGCCTCGACCTCTGCCCCTAGGACGTACCGTCCCGAACGCATCACCCGACGGTAGGCCGCGTCGAGTTCCCCGCTGAGCTCTTCGTACGGCGCCTGCATGTCCAGGAAGGGAACGATCACCGACTCAGTCTCCTCAATCCTGGCCAGTCCGGCTTCTCGCGCCGTGCCGTCTGCCGTGCTCGCGCACGCTCGGAGATGCCGCGCCCGACCAGGCGCAGAAGAATCGCTGCTCAAACAAGGACGACACCGCAGGAGCGAACTCGATGACCGACAAGCGCGTGGCAACAGATCTTGCGATCCTCGGTGGGACGACGGCATGTGCCGAAACCTTGCACACACACCGACCGGGCGACTTCGACCGCGAGCGCCTCCTGACGCGGATCAACGAGGCGCTCGACCGTCGATGGCTGTCCAACGGCGGGCCACTGGTGCAGGAGTTCGAGGCTCGCGTGGCCGAGATGGCAGGAGTCAACCACGCTGTCGCGACCAGCAGCGCCACGATGGCGCTCGAATGCATCGTGCGCGCCCTCGACCTCACCCAGGAGGTCATCATGCCGTCGCTCACCTTCGCGGCCACACCGAACGCTGTTCGCTGGGCGGGGCTCCAGCCCGTGTTCTGCGACGTCGATCCGGTCACGGGATGCCTTGACCCTCAGCGCGTCGCGGAGGTCATGACTCCTCGCACCTCAGCCATCCTCGGGGTTCACCTCTGGGGCCGGACCTGCGCCGTGGACGAGTTGGCCTCCCTCGCCGAAGAGCGTGGCGTCCGGCTCTTCTACGACGCAGCGCACGCGATCGGCTGCGCAGTCGACGGAGTTCCGGTCGGCGGGTTCGGCACGGCCGAGGTGTTCAGCTTCCACGCGACGAAGATCGTCAGCTCCTTCGAAGGGGGCGCCGTCGTGACTGACGACGCCGAACTCGCCGCCCGTGTCCGAGCCCTGCACCAGTTCGGCAAGGGCGGGACGCAGGGCGGAATCAACGGGAAGATGAGCGAGCCATCCGCCGCAATGGGCCTCACCTCGTTGGAGGCCTTCCCCGTCGCCGTGTGGCACAACACTCAGATTCAGCACCTCTATCGCGAAGAGCTGGCCGGCCTGACCGGGCTCACCTTCTTCTCACCGCCGCCATCGGAGGCCACCAATGCGCAGTACGTCATCGTTGAGATCGACGAATCAGAGTGCGGTCTGGGACGCAACACACTCCTTGACATCCTTGAGGCCGAGAACATTCGCGCACTACCTCCGATCGGGGTTCCGACCTGTCACCAGATCGAGCCCTTCGCAGGTGATCGGGCGCGCGAATCACACCCGGTCGCACTTCCTTACACCGAGCGGATTGCCGCTCGCACGATCTCCCTCCCCGCTGGCTCGTCGATCCAGTTCGACGAGGTCCGAACCGTCTGCTCGGTCATTCGCTGTGCCGTCGGCCGTGGGCTCGAAGTGAGACGGGCCCTTGACCTCCACGCGACGAGCAAGCTCGCGACAACTTCAGCATGAACCTCGACGTAGCAGACCCACTGCGCGCCTTCGCCCTGCACGACACCAGCCGGACGTCCGCGCACACACGGGTCGACGACTTGCTGGGCGCAGCGGGCCGACCCTCCCGCGCCGATTCAGCTCACCTGCTGAGTCTCATCCGTCGCTACGCCTCGGAACCGACAACTCCGATGGAGACGGCGCGAGAAGAGCTGCAGGTCCCTCGCGAGAAGTTCGCGCAGCTCGTCGACCTCTTCACGACCATTCCGGAGCTGCGGGCCGCTGTGCTGGCTGGCCCCGCCAGCAAGTACTGGACCAACACCGTGCTGCCGATGGAAGATGCGCACGTCATCGATGACGTGCTGCACCATCGTGTCGTCTATCCGCGTGTCGTCTCCCTCTATCCAGGCCCCACCTGCATGTTCCGCTGCCATTTCTGCGTGCGCGTCACTGGCGCACGGTATGCCGCAGATACCCAACCCGCAGGTGCTGAGATCTTCACCTCGCTGATCGAGGAAATGCCGCAAGCCAACCCGTTCGCGATGTACGCCTCCGGCGGACTCGAACCACTGACGAACTCAGGCATCGGTGACATCGTGGCGCACGCCGCGCGACGCGACTTCAAGTTCACGGTGTACACGAACGCATTCGCCCTCACCGAGCAAACACTCGACCGACAGCCGGGCCTCTGGAATCTGCACGCCGTCCGCACTTCCTTGTACGGACTGGACGACGCCGAATACCTCGAGACCACCGGCAAGAAGGCAGCCTTCAGTCGCGTGAAATCCAATCTCTTGAACTTCCAGCGCCGCCGGTCCGAACGCGACCACCGCGTCCGTCTGGGTTTCAGCTACTTGGTCCTGCCAGGCCGTACTCGAAGGCTCCTCGACCTCGTCGATCTGATCGCCGAGCTCGACGATGCTGGAACTCCGGTCGACTTCCTCGACCTGCGCGAGGACTACAGCGGGCGGTCCGACGGCAGCCTGACTCGTTCGGAGCGCGCCGACCTACAGGAGGTTCTAGAGGAGTTCGAGGAACGCGTCGCCACACGGACGCCGCACCTCAGAGTGGACCTCGGCTACGCCCTGCACAGTCTTCGCGCGGGAGTCCAGGCCCAGCTCATACGCATCGAGCCTGACCAGATGCGCCCGTCGGCCCACATCCAGGCCGGCGTGCAGGTCGACCTTCTAGGAGACGTGTACCTCTACCGTGAGGCGGGCTTCCCAGGCCTCCAGGGAGCCGAGCGCTACATCGCCGGTCGGATTCGCCCGGGCCACGGACTCATGGACGTCATTGCCGAGTATGTCGCCGAAGGTCGGACCATCGAGCCGAGGCCCGGTGACCAGTTCTTCCTCGATGGCTTCGACCAAGTCCTCACGGCCCGGCTCAACCAGGCCGAGGCTGACCTCGCCGCAGGCTGGGGCGACCGGCGCGGTTTCCTACGCTAGCTCCGCGAAGTTCTGGCCGCTGCCATCAGCGCCGAGCAAAGGCCATCACGGCAGCAACCACGGCCAGGCCGGCGGCATACAGGAGGCTGACGCCGACGAAGGGCAAGATCGCAGCCGTGACGACTGCGACCGCTGCGATTCCGGTGCGCAGCGCCCGTCCTTCCTCGAGCATCCAGGCACTGCACAGCGTGACCAGGAACAGAAGCAAGAAGGCTGATGAGGTCGCGGTGATCAGAAGAGTCTCGATGCTGCCGGTCAGCGCAAGAATCCCGACGGGAATTCCGTAACCCGGGATGAGGGCCAAGATTGCGACCCAAGGGACTCCCCAGCGTGTGGTGACGCGGGTCAGGACGCGGGGCAGCAGACCCTCCCGTGCGGTCGAGTAGACCACCCGGGACGTGCCCAGGACCCACGCGTTGGTCGCGAGGACCAGCAGCACGACGGCCACCACATTTCCGAGCTTGGCGACCGAGCTGCCGCTGGCCACCTCGAGCAGCGTGGTGAACGCGGTGATCTGTTCGCCCTGGCCCGCCGCGGGAGGCACCACCATGAGCACCGTGAGCGCCATCGCGAAGTAGAGGAACCCGATCGCGAACACGGCGACCAGGATGGCCCGCGGGTAGGTGCGTTTCGGGTTGACGACCTCCTCGGCGACCGGCGCCGCATTCTCCCATCCGATGAATCCGAAGAAACAGATGATCAGCACTGGGCCCAGTGCCCCCCAGCCTTGCGGGGCGAACGGCTCCAAGTTCGCCGGCTCGGCCGAGGGGATCGCCACCACCATGACCGTCACGAGGAACAACACCAGCACGACGAGCATGAGGCCCTGGACCGCGCCGCTGACCTGTACTCCGGTGAGGTTGAACAGCACCGAAGCAACGACGATCAGGAAACCCACTCCGACGACCGCCAAGGCCGACGGATTGGGGTCCCAGATGCCAAGCAGGTAGCGAGCGGCTGCCAGGCCCAGCACTGGATTGGCGACGAGGAGCGTCGCCACGAGGAAACACGACACGAACCGCGCGGCACGCTCCCCGAAGGCGAACTGAACGAACTCTGGAATGCCCCGGCTGGTGGGAAACCGTGTGGACAGACGAGCGAAGATGAGGGCCAGCGGGTAGGAGTAGACGATCAGGGCACCCCACGCGACCAACGACAGAGGGCCCGCCTCCGAGGCAGCGTGCCCTGGAAGGATCAGCAAGCCGGTGCCGATCACCGAGGTGATGTAGTGGACTGTCAAGCCCGGGACCCGCATGGTCCGTGTGAGGCTCTGCTGAGTTAGTTGCGACGACTCAGATTCCTCGCTCATCGAATCGCCTCGGCGATCCGGGCAAGCAGCATCTCGACGGTCTGCCGAGTTCCATCCATTCCCACCAGACCGACCCGGAACGCATCGCGCTCGAATGGCGTCAGGCCACCAGCGATCATGATGCCGTCGCCAGCCAGCTTCTCCCGGATCTCGTCGGCCCGAGGGCTGAGCGCCACGACCACGAGCGAGGCGGCGTGCCCCTGAGGCTCGACCACGTCGAAACCGAGCGCTCTGAGCCCGTCCCGACACAGTTGAGCGACCTCGGCTCGTTCGGCCAACCACCGATCGAACCCGCCCTCCCGCATGCGGGAGAGACTGCTGGCCAAGGCCAGGACAAGTCCAGTTGGCATGGTCACCGGGGTCGGCTCCCAGTCGTCGAGCGAGGCCTCGTCCCACCGGGCGAGATCGTAGAACCACGTGTGGGGTCGTGAGGACCGCGCAAGGACAGCCCGGTGGCCGTGCTCTCCGAGCCCCACCACGGCCAGGCCTGGAGCTGCACCAAGGCCCTTCTGCGAGGCAGAGACCACGGCGTCGACCTGGGTGTTCGTGAGGTCGATCCGCTCACCTCCAGCCGCTGAAACTGCATCGACCACGGTGAGCGCTCCGTGAGACCGGGCGAGGTCGGCGATCTTCTCGACAGGGTGACGCACTCCGGTTGCCGTCTCCACGAGCGGCACGATAACACCCCTGCAGCCCGGCAACAGCTGCTCCACCCGCGCAATATCGACCGGAAGTCCGGGCTCGACCGCCGCGACTCGAACCGTCAGTCCGTGAGCCCTTGCCATCTCGATGAGCCGTTGCCCGAAAAAGCCGGTGTCGGCCACCACAACGGTCTGCCCGGGCTCGAACAGGTTGAGCAACGTCGCATCAAGTCCAGAGGAGCCCGATCCCGGCATGACGTACACATGCGCGGCCCCGAGCAGTACCGACAAGTCCGTAAGCACCGACCGGAACGCCGTGACCCATCCTGCGCCGTAGTGCGGACGGGTGGGTTGTGCGAGCACTTCGGAGTCCCTCGGGTCGAGCCGACAAGGTCCCGGAATCATGAGATGGGCGTATTCCAGCGGGTCCACCTGGTCGGCGACGCCGATCTGGGCAGAGGTCACGAAGAGAGCTCCCATCTCTGGCGCGGTGCATGGGATTGGGTCGAGAGCAGATGCTCTGCGGCAGTCCGGGTAAGTAGTGTCCACAACCGCGCAACATCAGGCCCTGTGGTGCGGATATTGCCGATAGAGACACGGATGACATAGCCGTCGTCGAGCACGGCGTGCGACACAAAGGCATCGCCTGAGGCGTTGATCTGCTCCGCGACGGCTTCGTTGAGATCGTCGATCCACGCGCGACGCATGGAGTCTTCGAGACCTGCTGGGGAGGCCGGCTCGAAGCG
This sequence comes from Aeromicrobium sp. CF3.5, assembly GCF_051262695.1. NCBI lineage: Bacteria > Bacillati > Actinomycetota > Actinomycetes > Propionibacteriales > Nocardioidaceae > Aeromicrobium > Aeromicrobium sp. CF3.5. Next base: position 78,894 of record NZ_JBIMEZ010000006.1, on the reverse strand, counting down.
AATACAGACCAGCGGATACTCCGATTCGACCGGACAGACCCAGTCCGGATGGTCTGTGGCTTGCGCCCTCAACCACCGGGCGTGCTGAACGCTGCTCTCGAGCATCTGGGCGATGCCCCTTCGCCCGAACGACCGGATGACCCACCACACCTTGAGCGCCCTGAAGGCCCGGCCCAGCTGCGGTGACAGGTCCATGAAGTCGACTGTGTCCGTGTCGGGCCGAGAGGTCAAGTACTCAGGAACGAGTCGAAAGGTTGCGGCCAGCGAGCCCTTCCGGCGGCAGTAGAGCGCCGACGCCTCAAGCGGCACGTACAGAGTCTTGTGCGGGTTGACGACCATGGAGTCAGCCGCAGAAATATCGACTGCGCTGCCGGTCAGGGATGGTGCGACCCGCCAGAAGCCGCCATAGGCGGCATCGACGTGCAGCCAGATCCCGTGGCGTGCGCAGACCTCGGCGATCTCGGGCACGGGATCGGTAGCGCCCACCGCCGTCGTGCCCACTGTGGCCACCACGGCGAGGGGCCGCAGGCCGCGGGCAAGATCGTCCCGGATGGCCCGGTCAAGCGTGGCCGGGTCCATCCGGTGACGGTCGTCGCAAGGCAAGTGGACGACGTTGCGCATGCCGATGCCGAGTGTGATGGCCGCCTTGTCGACCGAGCTGTGCGCCTGGTCCGACGTGTAGATGCGCAGGATCGGACCCCCTGCTGTGCCCGAGACACGGACGTCGCCGATCGCGTCGTCTCGGGCTGTCGCCAGCGCGTACATCGTCGCGAGTGAAGCCCCGTTGACCAAAACACCGTCCGCACCGGTGGGGTACCCGGCCAGCTCAGCGATCCAGCCGAGCACCACCCGCTCGAGGGCGGACGCGGCCGGACCGCTCTTCCACAACATCGCGTTGACGTTCAACGCTGCGGTCAGGGTCTCGGCGAGAACCCCTGGGAAGCTTGCGCTGGTGGAGAAGTAGGCATGGAACGACGGGTGGTTCCACTGCACGAGGTGGGGTATGACCCGATCCTGGGTGTCGGCGAGGATGGAGGCGAAGTTCTCGCCCGCCTCGGGCAGGTCGTCACCGAGCGAGGCCATCAGGTCCGCTCCCGGCTTCGGCACGGTGACGGGCGTCGCGCGGACAGTCTCGAAATGCTCGCGGATCAGGGCCAGCACGGCATGACCGTTGGCCTCGAACTCAGCAGGCGTCCAGTCCGACACCGGCTCGTCGGTCATGACGTGCTGCCCTCGAAGATCTCGCCGACCTGAATGTTCTGATCGCGAAAGAGCTCGGTCACCCCTGAGTCGTGCTCGAGCGGACGGTCCTCCCAGTCCCAGCCTCCGGACACGGCGAGCGTCGCTCCTGAGATGTAGGAAGCCGCTTCGGAGACCAGGAAGCCTACGGCTTCAGCGATGTCATGGCCCGTGCCTAGACGGCCAGCGGGCACCCGCTTGGCCATCCAATCTGCTTGCTCGGGCGGCAAGTGCCCGTTGTCAATCAGCCCCGGCGCGACGCAGTTGACCGTGATTCCGTTCGGCGCCTCCTCAGAGGCAAGCGAGCGTGTCAGCACCGCGACTCCCGTCTTGGCGACAGCGTACGCCGCCATGTTGGGTGCGCCGCGCACCCGGAGCGTCGGGCTCAATCCGATCATCACGATCCGCCCGCGCCTCTGCGCGCGCATGCTGGGCAGGGCGGCATGCGTGACGTAGAAGGCCGAGTTCAGGTTGCTGTCAAGGACTCCGTTCCATCGCGTGACCGATGTCTCCGACACTGGGCTGAGAGTGAAGTCACCGACGTTGTTCACCAGGACCGACGCTGGCGTCCCGAACCGCATCGCAACTTCTTCGATCAGGCCCTGGGACTGTTCTGCGTCGCTGACGTCGGCCTGCACTGCTTCTGCCCGGCCGCCGGCTGCTCGCAGCCGATCGACGAGCGCCTCGGCGGCCCCGACGTCTGACCGGTAGTTGACGGCCACGGCGAGGCCGGAGGCGGCGAGGCGCTGACAAATCGCCTCACCGATCCCCCGGGCTCCGCCCGTGACCAGAGCTACCTGATCAGGCATGTGCGTGGCCGTGCTCGTGGTCGTCCTCCATGTCGTGGGTGTGGGGAACTTCGGTCAGGTACCTGACCTCGCGAGGCGCCGTGCAGTACTTCTGGGTGAACTCTGCGATGACGAGGTCCTCGCCGGCAATCAGTTCGTCGGCCTCCTCGGGGCTGCGCCACTGATACAGAACCTTGACCGAGGCGGGATCGTTGACCTCATCACGCAGGAACGTCGCATGACCGCTGAACGCCGGATGGTCGTGAGCAGCCGGTCCGACGAGTTCGTCCATCGTCTGCATCACCGCAGCGATGTCCCCGAGGTGCTCGTCCTTGAAGTGCCATGTCTCAAGTACGTGGATCATGTCGTGCTCCTTTATCTGTGCGGTTGTTGCTGCTGGGAATCTGGGGTGGTCAGTTCGTTCTCGTCCTGCTCAGCGAAGTAGGCCGACAGCAGGGACTTGCCCTCTGGCACGAAGCGCTCGCAGATCAGCACGTGACTGCGGCGGTTGCGCGACTCCGCCCGCCACAGCTGCTTCGCCGCATCCCGCGCCTCCGCGGGTACCTGCGCCGACCGTTGCAATTGTTTGAATCGATGGCGGAAGTCCCGCAAGCTGCTCGCCATCTGCTCGTGCTCGAGGTTGAACACACCCGAGAAGCCGGGGCTGACGAACGGCGGCGCCATGGAGGGACGGATGAGTTGTTCGTACATGTCCTGACCGAAGTCAGAGGCGTACTGCATCGTGGAGGTCGCTGCGTCATAGAGGACGCACAAGTGGTGGACGCGATCACAGACCACGTCCCACCGGGGCTCCTGGAGAGCCGCCCGAGCCTCGTCCAGCATCGAGGTCATCGTCACGAGGTGCATGTGGAACAAGTGATGGCCAAGCTTCCAACGCAGCACCGCCTCCCGAGAGCCCTCCGGAACTTCATCGATCCCAGGAATCGGGATGGGGCATCCACTCATCGGTCCGCATCCTCATCGGTATTGATCCACCGCTCCAGCGTGGAGTGCAGAACGGTCAGGCAACCGGCGAGGATCTCGTTGCGATCCTCGGCGGACAACTCCGTGCGGTCCAGATCGCGCATCACGGCCCGCTGGACTTGGAGGCACGTCCTGACCCACGAGGTGGCGTCTGGGGTTCCGCGCTCCAGCCGAAAGTAGCTGTCGTACTCCTCTTGGCCGGAGGACCCTCCTAGATCCGGCAGCATCCCGTCGCGAGGCAGGGTGATCGCGTCGATGACGCCCAGGTCCGTCGGAATTTCGCTACGGGTCATGCGTCCCCCAGATGTCCACGAACCACTGCACTGGCGTTGCGGCCGGGCACCCCGAAGACCCCGCCCCCGGGACGCGTGCCCGATCCGCACAAGAACAGGCCGGCTACCGGAGTTTCGTGATCGGCGTAGCCCGAGACAGGTCGACCCGCAAAGAGATCCAGGGGGCTCATGGCCCCGTGGTAGAGGTTCCCACCCGGTAGCGCGAACCGCTCCTCAAGATCCGCCGGGGTCAGTATCAGTCGATGAATGACGGCGTCTGTCAGACCCGGAAGATACGGCTCGACGTACTCCAGAAGGTCGTCGAGATAGGCCTCCTTGACATCGCTCCAGTTGCCGTCTGCGACGGTGTGGGGCACGTACTGCACGTACATGCTCAAGACATGTTTCCCGGGCGGCGCCATGCTCGGATCGAGCACGCTGGGGATGGTGCACTCGATGTGAGGCCGTTCCGGCGCGATACCTCGGGCTGCCTTGGCGTGGACCATGTCGAGATGATCCATGCTCGGCAGGATCTGCAACGTGCCGTTGAGATGTCGGCCGGGACCAGTGAACCCTCGGACGTCGGGCAAGTGATCGAGCGCGAGGTGGACCTTGGCCGCAACTCCGGGGAATGGTCGTTGGGCGATGGCGTGCCGGTAGGCGCTCGGCACGTCCTCAGGACCTAGAAGGTCCAGGAAGGTCGTTCGGGGCGAGACCCCCGACACGACGGTGCTGGTGGAGATGCGAGAGCCGTCATCGAGCTCGACTGCCTCTACGCCGTCCGAACCAGTGACGATTCGTTGTACGGCACGGCCCGTGACGAGGGTGACGTCGTACTCGAGGCAAGCCGCGGCCAGCGCTTGAGTGATGCTGCCCATCCCGCCCATGACCTGGCCCCACGCCGGGCGACCGGCCTCACGCGAACCCAGCTGGTGGTAGAGCATCAGGTACGCCGAACCAGGCATCGACGGCCCTGCATCGAGACCAACCGTGCCGTCGGTCGCGAGCGTCACCTTCAGCTCCTCGGACTCGAACCAGGAGTCGAGCAGGTCACGAGCGCTACCGAACATGGCGCCGACCAACCGACCGAGTTCGTCGTCAGGCAGCTTCGCGGCGTCGAGCAGCGCCGACTTCAGCGAAGCAACATCGCGCAACAGCGGCTCTCGGGCGGGTCCCAGGAAGTACGGCTCCACGAACTCGGCCATCTGCCGCATGGCCCGCCCGAACTCTGGGTACCGCTCAGCGTCCCGAGGAGAAAATTTCGCGATCTCCCGAGCGGTCGCCTCGTCGTCAGCACTGAGCGTGAGTGGCTGGCCATCGTCGAAAAGTGCCGTGACCGAGGGATCCCGCGGGACGATCCGCAGCCCCCTGCTCTCCAGCTCGAGATCTTCGATGATCTCCCGCCTGAACAGGGTCGTCACCAAACTCGCGGTAGAGACCTTGAACCCGGGCCAGAGCTCATCGGTCACGCATGCGCCACCGACCTGGTCCCATCGCTCGATCACCGTCACGCGGTGCCCGGCCTGCCCGAGGTATGCCGCGCAGACCAGCCCGTTGTGACCGCCGCCCACGATGACGACGTCGGACGTGGTCTCGCTCTGCTGCGTTGAAGTCACCACAAAAGCGTCCGTCGCCCAGGACCGAATCAACACCTCATGAATTGCGCACCGCCCACCGCGTCAGAAGGCAATTCATGAGGTGCTTGGACGTCTTGTCCTTGCGATAGTGCGCCCATGACACCGACGGAGCACGTCACAAGGAACGTCGAGACTGGCCTGAGTCTCCCCCCGACCTTCCCGGCCGCCTTTCAAAGGACGGTCGCGGCGCACCGTGACGACATTGCACTGCTCACCATCGACCGCTCTGTTGAGCTGACCTGGCAGCAGTACGGCGACGAAGTGCGCCGGATCGCGGGCGGACTAGCGGCGCTCGGGCTGCGCCGAGGCGATACCTTCGCGGCGATGCTGACCAATCGACCGGAGTTCAACGTGACCGAGGTAGCCGCGTCCCACCTCGGTGCCACCACGTTCTCTGTGTACAACACCAGCTCTCCTGAGCAGATCCACCACCTTCTGGCGCACTCCGGTACCAAGATTGTCGTGTGCGACGACCAGTTCGCCGACCGAATCAAGGCCTCAGGTGCCCCCCTCGAGCATCTCCTCGTCGTCGAGCACGGGGACCTGGACCGCCTGCAACCCGCGCCAGACTTTGATTTCGAGGCGGCGTGGCGGGCCGTGGAACCCGATGACCTGTTGTGCCTGATCTACACCTCCGGAAGCACTGGCCCTCCGAAGGGTGTCGAGCACACGCACCGCGGATGGATGCGAATGATCGACGCGATCTGCACCATCTGGCCGCTTGCGGCAGGCGACTCTGCGATCTCCTACCTACCCTCCAGCCACTCAGGCGACCGCTTCTTCCGGCACTACTACCCGATCGTGCGAGGCGCACTGGTGATCAGCGTCGCCGATGCCAACCGGGTCGCCGAGGCGCTCGCCCGCTTCCACCCCACCACGTTCGCGGCCGTGCCCCGCACCTGGGAGAAGCTCAAAGCCGCTGTGGAGCGCGATCTCCTGAAGGCCCCGGAGGCCGCCGAAGCGTTGGCTGCTGGCCACCAGACGGCTCGCGACGACCTCCGCGAAAAGCTCGGCTTTGATCGGATGAAATGGGCTCTCACCGGTACCGCACCGATTCCGGACTCCGTCTGGTCATTCTGGAGAGACCTCGGAGTGCCCGTGACCGTGGGGTGGGGAATGTCCGAGTGTGGATTCGGGGCCGGGGCCTCGCCTGCGGAGTCCGTGATCGGAACAATCGGAACGGTCGCTCCCGGGGCCGAGGCCCGACTGAGCAAAGACGGAGAGCTGCTGGTGCGGATGCCGTGGATGATGCGGGGCTACCGGGACGATCTTGCGGCAACTGCCGAGGCCTTGGATCCCGAGGGGTGGCTTCACACCGGAGACCTTGCAGAAGTCGACCGTGGCACCTACCGCATCATCGGTCGGAAGAAGGAACTGATCGTCAACTCTGGCGGCAAGAACATGTCGCCGAGCAACATCGAGCATGCCGTCAAGGCAGGAACCCCACTCATCGGCTCGGTGCTGGCCGTCGGCGACGACCGTCCCTACAACGTCGCCCTGATCACTGTCGATCGGGACGCGTTGACGGCGCTCTCGGTCGAGCTCGGTCTTGACCTGGATGCGGCCTCGGACCCGGCCAGGTTCGCGACCGACGGACGAGTTCTTGATCGGATTCAGGCCAGCGTCGAGGCCGGCAACCGAACGTTGTCTCGGATCGAGCAGATCAAGAGGTTTGCCGTGCTGCCAGAGCTCTGGGAGCCCGGCGGCGAGGAGCTGACCGCAACGTCGAAGCTCAAGCGCTCGTCGATCTCGCAGAAGTACGCCGCCACCATTGACGCGCTCTACGCAGAGCCGCCCTCTTCACACGGTTCGGCGCTGGTGAGCACTCTGCGAGTGGGCGACACCCGAACACCTCACCGAAGGTGAGGTCGAAGCCCACCACATGATGCGGGAGCCGAGCCGTGACAAGCAGAATGCACACCACCTCGCAGGAGGCGACCCACCGCGGACCAGTCGCTTGCTCCGGCACGCTGCGCGACCGGCCCCCTGAGGAGACGTGGGAGATGGTGGCTCCCCGGATGCTCGACTACGGGGTGACCCGAATCGCCGAGCTCACCGGACTCGACATCATCGGGATGCCGGTCTACATGGCCGTCCGGCCACTCGCAACGACGGTAGGAGTCAGCCAGGGCAAAGGGGCGACACCTCTGCTTGCCCGGATCTCGGCCGTGATGGAAGCGATCGAGATGTCGGTGTGCGAGCGGTACTTCTCGACGCCCGCCTCCTTCATCTCGACGGGCAGCGAGCTAGGCCTTTCCTACGCCACCACGACATTGACCCCCACCAGGCTGTCGGTCATCTCCGAGGAGTTTCCCCTCCGCTGGGTACCAGCTGATTCCTTGACCGACGACAGCTCGACGTTCGTCCCTCTCCGAGCGGTAGCGATGGACGGCACCACCGACGGCAGCTGGCGACCGCCGACACAGTTCTCGACCGCCAATGGCCTGGCCAGTGGGAACAACTTGGCTGAGGCCACCATTCACGCGCTGCTCGAGGTCGTTGAGAGATACTCGACCGCCGCGATGGCGAAGACTCCAATCCGGCAACGACGCGTCATGAACCTGACGAGCCTCCCCGACTGCTGGAGTCGAGACCTCGTCGTGCATCTGCAAGGCCTGGACTTCTGGGTGGAGATCGTTGACTGCTCGATTGTTCCTGGTGTCGCAGCTTTTGCCGCCTTCGTGTGGAGCTCAGACATGCCCGGCCTCTACGCGGGATCGGGCAGCCACTTCCTCCCCGAGATAGCTCTGCAGCGCGCGCTGACCGAGGCAGTTCAAAGCAGGATGTCGGTCATCAGCGGGACACGTGAAGACCTCGGCAGCATGTCCTACCGGGGGGTTCGGCAACCCGTCCCCCCGGAGATCGTGCAACCGAATCACACGTGGGACGCCATCACCCACCCCCTCCTCACGGCCAGTGCGCCGAGCACCACCATGCTCGAGTGGCTCGTGACCCAAGTCGAAGCCAGGTCGGGGAGTTCGGTGTTGCGAGTCGACATGACTCCGCCCGGTGAGCCGTTCGCCGTCTGCAAGGTCTTGGCCCCCGGGCTGCCGGAATCACTCCACGAGGCCACCGAGGAGCTTCCTCGTTACCCGGCACCACCGGAGAGGCAGACGCACACGATCATGGAGGACACCCCATGACCCTGCACGTCTTCGCGGGACCCTCGATGGCGGGTTCACCCGAGCTGGAGCACGACGACGTGTGCTCGCATCCCCCGATCGCCCACGGCGATCTCTACCGGGTGCACCTTGCTCCCGAGGACTCCGTCCTCATCGTCGACGGCGTCTACCAGCACACCGCTCCGGTGCGGCACAAGGAGATTCTCCACTTCTACGCCCAGGGCGTCTCGATCTACGGCGCCGCAAGCCTCGGAGCGCTCCGCGCCTGTGAGCACCTGGGTCACGGCATGACCGGCTTGGGCACCGTCTTCGCGTGGTACCGCGACGGGCGACTGATGTCTGATGCCGACGTCGCGCTGACCCACGGCGACTCCGAGATCGCCTTCCGGGGATTCACCCACGCCATCGTGAGCATCCTGCACGTCACCGACCAGCTGGTGGCCCAAGATCGCCTCGACGCTGATACTGCGGCACGCGTTGTCGCGCTGGCCCGGTCCGTGCACTTCACTGTCCGAAGCAGAGGCGCTCTGTTGGCATCGGTCCACGACGACGAACTCGGTGCTGCAGTTCAGCTCGTCATCGACGAGCTCCACCCAGACCGGACAGGCGACGTCAAGCGGATGGATGCCGAACAGGCAGTCCGCGACATCCGTTCCGAAGCGGCGGGCGCACCGCCGAAACACGTAGCTGTCCCGGTCACCGCCTATCAGAAGGAGTGGCAGCTCCAGCACACCTCGGCGACGGCGGACGCGGACAGCCCCTCCTTGCGCCAGGTTCTGGCCCAGGTCCAATTGTTCATCCGGGACTTCCCGGACCGTCACACCCGCTACGTCCTGGCACATCTGCGTCCCGAGTATCCCCAGTTCGCAGTCACCGAGCCGGCCTCGAACACCGACACACACCGGGCGTCGTGGCTCGACGCCTTGAGCGCGACCGACCTCGTCGAACGGGGGATCTTGACGAGCCACGAAGCCGAGCACCTCAACGAGCGTGAGCGCACCGTGCGCGTGCTGGTGCGAACATTCCGGCGCCAGTCCGGCCGGCTGGTCTTCGAGGAGATGCCCAACGATCTTCATCTCGATCTACCAGAAAAGGCTGCGCAGAGCGCGCGTCTGCTCGGACTGAGCCACCAGGCCATGCGGCTCAATCCTCGCTTTCATCCGGGCGACATTCCGAACGACCTCCTCGACTCGACCTTCGCCGACTTGTGGCAGGTCGACGACGTCGCGACTCACGTCCTCGACCGCGGATTCCGCTCGACCGAGGACTTCCGCGAGAATGCCAGGCCCTACTTCATCGCAGCGCGCGCCTTCATAGCGATGCGCGACGAACGCAACCCGCCCGAGATCGGCTGACGACGACCGCACCGGTGCACACCAGGCGGCAGGGACTCAGGCTCGTGCGGACCGTGCCAGTTCTGCCACGTCCGACATCACCTGGCCGGGAATCTCGCCCACCCCTGAGCCCATCTCTTGGCGCGCACGCGACGTCATCGGACCGGGCTCCAGCACGTGGTGGCCGTCTTCACGCAGAGTCGCGACCGCCCGCCGGACAGCGGGGCTGGCCCACATCCGGGCGTTCATGCATGGCGCGAAGTAGACACCGGGACCGTGAGCACAAATCAACGCCGTCACCAGCGTGTCAGCGATGCCAGCTGCGGCCTTCGCCAACGTCGTGGCCGTGGCCGGCGCGACCACCAGGGTCGACGTCTGCTCCAGGAGCGTGACATGAAGAGGTTCACGGACCCACTCATCATCGGTGTGCACGACAACACGAACGTCGTCGGACACGAAGAGCGCCGCAGCCGCCGGCGTGGCGACGACGATCACCTCATCGGCGAGCTGCATCGCATCATCGACCAGCGCTGCGGTGTCCACGGCGGCACTTGAGCCACAGACCCCGATCAGCACGGTTCCGAGCGGCCGTTCGGTGGGTGGCACAGGATGCGGCACGGGCCCTCTCTCAGGTGGCGATACGTACGAGATTGGGGTGGCGTCGACAAAGCGGCGCCACCCCAATCACGAACTTGTCAGGCGCAGGGCTCTCCAGCCATCACCGACGGGGCAACAGACCCCGCGGAGAAGTCGAGCCCGCTCACACCAGCAGCCGCAAGGAGCTGGTCATCAGAGGTCTTGATGATGTCAGTCATTTTCTTCCTCCATTCGTGCCAGGAGAGGGTCCCCTGGACAGTTCCCCTTCACCATGGCGCGCCCCGCACCAAGGTCACCACTCCTGGATTGCGAAGGGAATCGGCCACATCGTCCTCGGACTGATCTCGCACTACACGAGATGCCGACCGGCACGGACAACCACTGGGATGTAACCAGTCTCTGACCCAGAAGGAAGGTTCGATCCTGCGATGAAACGATTGATTCTGCCGATAGTGGCTCTGAGCGCGAGCCTGATCATGTGGATGCTGATCCCGGCTGGCTCGAGCCCAGCCGAGGTCGACGAAGCTTCGCAAGACGTGCAGTTCGATCGAAAGCTCCTTCCTGCGCCCCAGAGCAACCAGCGCGAGCGACCAGTGGCGCCAGACCTCGAGAACATCCAGGCGTGGATCTCAGCTGTCGGTGCTTCAGTCGGTTCCATGGATCTGCGCGGCCAGGGTCACGCCGGCGACGCCTGCATGACCGATCCTCGAGACGACAGCCTCAAGGTTTTTTCCGTGCCTGGAAGCTCGGGAGCGCCGTTGGAGTCCTTCGAACTTCGCCCTGACGGTCTGAGCTACGACGACACGATGGCACCAATGGGCTGCGTCCCGAGCGACATCAACCAGGACGGCGCCACGGACATCATCGCCTACTACTGGGGTCGTTCCCCGGTGCTCTTCCTCAATCAGCGACAGCCGGGCGAGGGCTCACCGAAACGTGCCGACTTCGAACCGCACGAACTGGTCTCGCCGATGGCGATATGGAACACGACTGCCGTCAACGTCGCCGACGTCGACGGCAACGGGGTTCTCGACATCTACGTCGGCAACTACTTCCCCGACGGGGCACGAGTGCTCGATCCTGCAGCAAACAGCGACCCTCGGATGGCCATGCAGCACAGCATGGGCAAGGCGCGGAACGCAGGAATAGATCGGCTGTTCCTGGGCAGCGCTGTCGAGTCTCCTGGCGAGATGCCTGAGTTCACCGACACCAGCACCGCCATCCCGTTGGAAGCTGCAGATTCCTGGACTCTGGCCATCGGGTTCCAGGACATGACCGGCGACGGCCGACCGGAGGCATATATCGCCAACGACTTCGGACCCGACCAGCTGCTCGTCAACCGGTCGACACCGGGCACCGTTCGACTCGAGGTGGTACGAGATCAAAGGTCGCTGACAGAGCGGCGTTCCACTGCGCTAGGTCACGGGTCCTTCAAGGGCATGGGCGTCGCATACTCATACGACGAGGGCGAGGAGTTGCCTCGAATCTTTGTCAGCAACATCACGACCCCGTGGGGCCTGCAGGAATCCAATTTCGCCTTCTACCCGGACGGGGATCGCGACGATCTGCTCAGAGGCCGGGTTCCTTTCAGCGATCGCTCAGCGCAAACAGGTATCGCGCACTCCGGGTGGGCCTGGGACATCAAGGCCGTCGACTTTCTCAACGAAGGCCAGGACGACCTTCTGCAGGCCACCGGGTTCATCAAGGGCGATCGCAACGTGTGGCCACGTCTGCAGGAGATGGCCATGGGGAACGACCTCATTCTCCAGAACCCGGAAGCCTGGTTGCGCATCGAGGCGGGCGACGACGTCTCCGGCCACGAGCCGAACCGGTTGTGGCGCGAGATGGACGACCAGTGGGTCGACATCGGCGGGCGCGTCGGATTTGACGAGGAGGTCTCTCGTGGTTTCGCCGTGGCCGACGTCAACGGGGACGGTCGGCGCGACTTTCTGGTGGCGAACCAGTGGGAGGATTCATTCGCCTATCTCAACACTGCTCAGACCGACCACAGACGGTTCAGTCTCCGAGTCGTGACCCCTGGCGTCGGCGGACAGCCTCGTTCAATGATCGGCGCGACGGTCGTGATCAACGGCGACGACGGTTACAGCCGCCAGGCCCAGGTCTACCCGGCGAACGGCCACTCGGGAGTCACCGACGACATCGTGCACTTCGGCATCCCCGAGGACCACCGCGACGACGCATTCACCGCCACCGTGACGTGGCGAGATGACGCCAAACTGCACACACGCACGTTCGACCTCGACGACGTCGTCGATCCCGACGAGCCCACCACGACCTTGGAGGTCCGGCCATGACCACGCTCCACCCCCCAGCGACCAACAAGCCAGAACCCGGATCTCCTGCGCCCGACGACGAGACTTCGAGCCGCGACGTCGACGCTCCCTCCGCCGCCATTGCCTCGCCCAGCGAACTACCCCCGTCGCCGGACCCCTTGGTAATCCGCCGGAAGGCGCTGCTGCGTTTTGCGATGTCGATCACCGCGCTCACGGTCATTGGTCACGCGGTGCTCGGCTTCGAGCAACCGCCGATCGTGCCGATCGTCGCAGTTGCCCTCAGCTACGCCCTCAACGTGATCTTCGAGGCCATCGACGCCTGGGCTTGGGGCAGAACTCCGGAGTACGCAGGTGGCGGGAGCAACTTCTTCTACTTCTTGCTACCCGCCCACATCGCTGCGCTCGCCTGCGCGCTGCTGCTGTACACCAGCGTCATCTGGCCGTATCTGCTCGCAGTCACGGTCGCTGCATCGTCGAAGTATCTGTTCCGGGTCACAGTTCGTGGCCGCCGCAAGCACTTCCTGAACCCCTCGAACACCGGCATCGCCGTGACGCTGCTGCTGACCCCGCTGGTGGGCTTCACCCCGCCTTACATGTTTCTCAACAACACCGACGGGCCGGTTGACGTCCTGATACCACTCGGCGTCCTGATGCTGGGCACGATGCTCAACACCAAACTCACCCACCGACTACCACTCATCTTGGCGTGGGTCGGCGGCTACGTGCTGCAGGGAGTCGTGCGATCTCTCCTGTTCGACGACCCTGTCCTCTCGGTGCTGGGTTCGATGACGGGTGTGGCCTTCATCCTCTTCACCAACTACATGATCACTGACCCCGGAACGACACCAATGTCTACCCGCGGCCAGATCGTGTTCGGCCTGACGACGGCGACGATCTACGGCCTCCTCATCACCACTCAGGTCGCCTACGCCATCTTCTTCGCCTTGGTGATCACCTGCGCGCTGCGGGGCGCGGTGATCTACTTCGCTCCTCGGCTGAAGCGGGTCCGCTCGGCCGGTACCTCAGCGGTCCCCGCACCGGCAACGCACTGAGGTCCTCGCCCGGGCGGCGAGGACCTCCTCGCCGTCAGGGTGCGTGGAGGTTCTGGCGGGCTGACGCTTCGCCTCCGGCGAGCCTGCGCTCCAGCAGGTCGAACTCGATGGTGATCGTCTCGATCACCGAGGCCGAAGCGGCTTCGGTGATCCGGTTGCGAAAGAGGGGGACGGTTGCTTCGAGCTCACCTCGCCAGGCCAACCTCGTCCCGGTCTCGACGCTGTGCAGCCGCGCCGAGCCGCGCAGGCGGACCGGGGCACCTTCGATGTCGAGAAGGAACTCCGCATCCCTGGACCGATCGGCCTGTGGTTCATCCCAACGCTCGGTCTCCACGACTGTCATCGACGGCTTCACCAGCGCCTTGACGAACTCCGGCATGCCGCCCGTAGCGACCCGGCGCCGCGTAACGACGACCAGGCGGCCGTCGACAGTCTCGGTCGTCATGGAGTGCGCAAGGGCCGACAATGCTTCGGCCTTCGCTGTCTGGAGGACGGGATCAATCAACGCGCCGTGAACATCATCGGGCGCTGCGTCAAATGTCCGTTCGATCTCGATCAACATGCGGTCTCCTGGTGCGGTGTGGTCACGACCGGGGCAGAGTGCCGCGGTAGTGGACATCCGCGCCCCGCTTGCGGAGGCGGCGAATGACGTGTGGTGCGGCCCGCTCTGCCAGGGCCGCGATCGTGTTCGACGGGTTGACAGTCAATGCCGTCGGCACCGCTGAACCGTCGATCACGAAGATTCCCTCGTGCCCGCGCAGCTCGTGCGTATCATCGAGCGCGCTGGTGGCAGGGTCGTCTCCGATCCGGCATGAGGACAGCGGGTGCACGGTATACGCCCCGACCAGGTCATTGGACCACGGCGTCACGGTACCGAAGCCCGGTTCCTCGACGACGCTGCGCACGAACTCGTCGGCCTCGGCCCAGGCGTTGCGCGTGCTGGGCCGCGGACGGTACCGCAAAGTTCCGCGACCAAGGAGCTGCTGACTGAGGCGTACGGCGTTGCCAGTGGGAGGAGGGGCGCCGAACACGCCCTCGTTGTCATCCTCGATCAGCTGGAACAACATGAGCCACGACTGCCACTTCTCGAGCATGTGCTTCTTCTCGAGCCCGAACCAGCCGGGACCGGTCGCCTCAGCGCGCGAAGCCTGCGCCAGGATCGTGCCCAACCCGGGCGGGAAATACAGCTGCTCGACGGAGTAACGGGTGAACTCAGGACGGTGTGCGTCGAGGAAGTCCCACATGGAGACCACCGGGCCGCGGCCGACCTGGAACGACCGGTAGGGCGAGTCTCCGGCGTCAAGGCCAAGTTCCGAGCCCAACCGGTCCTCATCGAGAACCGCAACGTTGATGCGTTCGCCATTTCCCGAGAAGTACCGACCGACCGCGTGTGGGAGGTTCCCACCCAACCGTTCGCGCGAGCGTTGCAGAATCGTCGGGGTCGCTCCGGCCCCAGCCGCGACCACCACGACCTTGCAGTTGATCTGGCCCCGGCCCGTGTGCTCGCGATAGTCAACAGGGTCCACGACCGTGTACTCGACCGTGTAGTCGTCCGTGCCGGTCCGGGTGATCAACTGCACCTCGTGGAGCGGGCGGATCTCAGTTCCCGCACGCTCCGCGCCCGGCAGGTAGTTCAGGAGCATCGACTGCTTGGCGTCCTCCCGACACCCGGCCATCATCCAGTTGCAGCTCGTGCATCGCGACGTGTCGACGCCCGAGGGCAGCGGATTGGCGGTGTGGCCCGCGTGGTTGCACATCGAGGCCCACGCACCACCCGGGTAGCTGACGTCGTCCCACCCGTGGGAGGTGATGGGCAGCGCCTGCGCCACCCGGTCGTACCACTGGTCAAGTGTGCTCCGCTGAATCGAGGAGGGCCACAGTCGACGATTCAGGGATCCGCGACGCTCGAAGATGAATGAGGGCACACGCGGCATCGCTGCGAAATAGACGACGCTGCCGCCCCCCACGCAGTTGCCCGCCAACACGCTCATTCCGTCGCCGGCGGTGAAGTCGAAGATGCGTGTGCTCGAGCTGCCGAACTGGAAGCTCTGTTGGAACTCCGCAGCGGTGAGGCGTGGACCTCGCTCCAGCACGACCACACTGGCCCCGGCTTCAGCCAGGTGGAAGGCCGTGATTGCTCCGCCGAAGCCCGAGCCGATCACCACGACATCGACCGTCTCTTCCTGCTGAGTGGTCATGGCAGATTCCCGTTCTCGTCAGTAGCCGGGTGGAGCGTTGCCATGGGGCGCCCGTACGTGGCCGGGTCGAATTCCCACACTCCGTTGTCGTCGGGTCGGGCAAAACCGATCGCCAGCAAACCCGGATGGTCTTCGGCCAACGCCATGGCTGTGTCGAGGTGGGGCGCGGAGTCGAAAGCCATGTACGAGAACAGCGCCAGCAGGAACCAGAAGTCCCTCAGCGTTGCGCCGGGCGCCGTCAATGACGCGACCAGCTCGCGCCGGGACGGGTAGTCGAGATCGGCAAAGGCTGTGCCGTCGACGGCCACGACCAGACCACGCTCACTGGCGACGTCCTGAGCATGCTGGTCCAGCAGGTCAGCCATGTCGCCGACACCGTCCTCGATTCCCGTGGCGGGGTCCTGAAGCACCAGCAGTGCCCCAGCGTCCACCGCCCCAGGCGTGGTGGAGACACCCGCGATCGCTCGGTCCTCCGGGTACCGCTTGCACCCGGGAATCACGGTGTCGGCGAAAGCCTCAAGTGTCATGGTCTGGAACTCGGTGAGCACGGCGTCCCTTTCGTCGCTGGATCGGCCCTGGCGCCCAGATTCGTGTCCATCGAAGGCTATGTGTCTGGCCAACGCACGACACCTCGTGTCGTGCCATATCCGAAGCTCTAGCCTTCTCGTCGCGTGCGGTCCCCAGAACGCCCCCGGCGATTCCTTCCCGGACCGCAGGACAGCTGGCAGATCTCTGCCACAAGTACGTCAGACTCCTGACGCCCCGTCCTTGCTAGATGTGTGGAAGACACCTCTCACCCATCCGAGGAGCGACATGCCCGCACTCACCCCCGCCACCATCAGCCCCCTCTCTGCGCTCCGAGAGGAGGTCGAGGCCATCTCGGCACTTCTCGACGACATCGGCGGCGAGGACTGGAGCACCGAGACACCAGCCGAGGGGTGGACGGTGCAACATCAGGTGGCTCATCTGATCAGCGTCTACACCCTCGCTGGCCGGGCCGCGTCAGATCCCGACGGCTTCCGCACCTTCTTGACCCATCTGAGTTCTGACTTCGGCGGCAACGTCGCGGCGGCGATGGAACCCATGCTCACGAAGTCTCCGGACGAGCTGGTCGCGATGTGGGCCGCCACGTCAGCGGAGACCGTCGCGGCGCTCGATACGCTGCCCGGCAACCAGATGGTGCCGTGGCTGGTGAACGACATTCCCGCAGCCGTGCTCGCGATGGCCGGTACGACCGAAGCCTTCGCACACGGACAGGACATCCGCGATGCATTCCGAACCCTGCGCACCCGCACCGATCATGTCCGGATGATCTGCGAATTCGCCTTCCACACCCGCACCTTCGGATGGCTGGGCCGTGGCGAGGAGCCCGCCGAACTCGCTCTGCGCCTCGAAGTCGAAGCGCCGAGCGGCGACCTGTGGGTCATCGGTGATCCCGACGGTGCCGACATCGTCACCGGCGACGCGTGGGACCTGGCCTTGCTGGTGACTCGGCGGCGCCACCTCGACGATCTCAAGGTGCGCGGCAGTTCACAGATGGCTCGCGAATGGCTGACTGTGGCCCAGGCCTACCGCGGGGCCGCTGGTGTGGATCGTCGTCCCGGCCAGTTTTCGGATCACGTCGACGTCGAGGCCTGAAGTCCTTGACGTCAGCGCCCGAGGAACGGCCGCCGATCACCATCGTCGGTTTCCCCCCAGCCGGTGTCGGCGCATCCTTCTTCGTACCGGTCAATCGTTCGGGCGTCCCCGTGCGAGGCCACGACTTGCCCGGTCGGGAGAGTCGTATCTCTGAACTTGCCTGCAGCCACCTCGCCTGCGCGATCGAGGACGCGCTGCGCTTCGTGGAGGAAGTCGCGCTGCAACAATCACGATCCGACGGCGGACTGGTGCTCGTCGGGCACAGCTTCGGGGCGGTGATTGCGTGGCAGGTGGCTGCCGAGCTGACCGAGACGGCGAGTTTGCACCAGCAGCTCGCCGTTGTGGTCAGCGGCGCACCGTCGCCCGCACGCCACCGGGTGCCCCTCGCTCACCTGCCGGACGCTGCGCTCGTCTCGACTGTGGCCCGGCTGACCGGATACTCCCATCCTGCGTACGACGATCCCCACCTACGGTCCATGCTATTGCCGGCGCTCCGCGCGGATCTGGCCTGCCTGGCGATGCCACCTCGACCGCGCCGACCCCTTGACGCCTCCATCCGGCTCATCCGCGGATCTGAGGACCCTGTGGTCGGTCCCCATGACGCTCAGGGGTGGTTGACGACGTCACGGCATCCGGTCCGCGAAGTGATCGTTCCCGGCGGACACATGCATCCAGTCAGCCACCCTTCGCCCTACGCGGCGGTCCTGTCCGAGGTCGTCGACGAGCTGCGTCAGACACTCCCCCCGGTGGTCATTGCCGACCGACGTGAGGACCCGATGAACGCCCTGCGGTAGTGCTGCATGGCAGCGAGCCTCTGATCACCTCGTCGAGCGTCCACTCGCCGTCCGGTGAGCCGGTCGCCGGCCCGTGCCAGCTGACGTCGAGATCGTTGCCCCCGATCGCACCACGAGGTCGTTCGAACGGACGTGCAGGTTCGAGCCTCGCACCACGGACCCCAGAGCTGACGACACGTCGCCATTGAATACCGTGGCAGCATGACTGACTCCGCGCCGGCGACCGCCTCCGACGTGGAGTCAGCCGCCGGACGACTGGCCGGCATCGTCGCTCGCACCCCCTTGGAGCGCAACACCTACTGGTCGTCTGTCACCGGGTACGAGGTGTGGCTGAAGCGAGAGGATCTCCAGCCGGTCCGGTCCTACAAGATCCGTGGCGCGTACAACTTCATCGTCCAGCTCGACGAGGCAACCCGGGCCCGCGGCGTCGTGTGTGCCAGCGCCGGCAATCACGCCCAGGGCGTTGCGATGGCCTGCGAGAAGCTGAAGGTGCGGGGTCGCATCTTCGTCCCGGGGACCACTCCGCGGCAGAAGCGCGACCGGATCGCCGCGATCGGCTCCAACCAGGTCGAGGTGATCGTGGTCGGTGACTCCTACGACGACGCCGCTGCCGCCGCGGACGCCGACGCGGCCGACACCGGGGCTGTTCTCGTCCCTGCCTTCGACCACCCGCGCACGATCGCCGGCCAGGGGACCATCGCGCTCGAGATCGTCGATCAGCTGGGCCGCGCGCCCGACGCCATGGTCGTCCCGGTGGGCGGGGGCGGCCTGATCAGCGGATCCTGTGCGTGGCTCGGAGAACGGCATCCGGGCACGAGGATCATCGGCGCCGAGCCGCTGGAGGCGGCCTCCATGGCAGCCGCACTCGCCGCAGGAAAACCCGTGCGCCTGGAGCACACCGATCCGTTCGTCGACGGCGCCGCCGTCGCACGGGTGGGTCGGCACACCTTCGCCCTGGTCGAGGGCTCCGGCATCGAGCTGCGCACCGTCAGCGACGGGCGCCTGTGCACCGAGATGCTGCGGCTGTACCAGTCGGACGGCATCATCGCCGAGCCGGCGGGCGCCCTGGCCACCGCGGCGCTCGACGTCCCGCTCGACCTGGCGCCCGGCTCGACGGTCGTGTGTGTCGTGTCCGGTGGCAACAACGACATCAGCCGCTACGGCGAGATCATCGAGCGCTCCCTGATCGATCAGGGACTCAAGCACTACTTCTTGGTCAACTTCCCGCAGGAGCCCGGTGCCCTGCGGCGTTTCCTGGACGAGGTGCTGGGCCCCGACGACGACATCACGCTGTTCGACTACGTCAAGCGGAACAACCGCGAGGCGGGGCCGGCGCTCATCGGGATCGAGCTCGCGAACCCCGACGACCTCCACGCACTGATGAGCCGGTTCGCCGACAGCCCGCTCGGGGTGGAACGCGTCGAACCCGGCAGCCCGATGTTCCACTACCTTCTCTGAGCCCGAGAACGAGCCGTTCCTCCCGAGCCTTTGCGACGCCCATGCCCGTCTCGCGATGCCGCAGTGGCACGGGTCGGGCCCGAATTACGTCGTTGAGGCGTCGAATCCGGTCATGCGGACGAGTGTGGCTGGCACACCGGCGACTATCGCGTTCGCTGGCACATCCTTCGTCACCACGGCACCCGCGCCCACGATCGCGCCGTCGCCGATCCTCACTCCTGGGACGACTGTCACTGCAGCTCCAAGCCACACGTGACGGCCGATCACAACGGGTGCCGGAATCATGTCTGCGCGCCGGTCGGGGTCGATCCCATGGTTGAGCGTCGTCAGGGTGCTGCCATGACCGATGAGCGTGCCGTCGCCGATCGTGATGCCGCCGGTGTCCTGGAAGCGGCAGCCGATGTTGATGAAAACATCCTTGCCGAGCGTCAGGTTCTTGTCAAACTCGCTGTAGAACGGTGGAAAGACCGCGACCGACTCGTCGACAGGCTTGCCGGTGAGTCGACCCATCAGTGTCCGCAGCTCCTCGGGTGTGCGGTATCCCGTGTTCATCTCAGCAACCGTGCGCAGCGCCTCCTGCGCGGCGGCATGCATGAACGCGTGAGGCTCTGAGCCGCCCTCGATCGGTGCGCCGCGATTCACGTGATCCAAGAATTCGTGCAGCTCCATCGTCCGATCCTGCCACTCCACGACATGTGCGGGGTGGGTCTCGGCCGCATCGTGTACGCCGGTGACGAGTCGACCCAGCAGCGAGGTGCCAACCGGCAGACTCAGCGGTCGTTGACGTCCTCGTACGCCGGCACGACCTTGTTGATCGCATCGCCCATGTTGTGCACGCGCAGGGCGTTGGTCGAGCCCGGGATGCCGGGAGGTGAACCGGCCACGATGACGACGCGGTCGCCGGGTTCGCACTTCTCGATGGCGAGCAGGGCCTTGTCGACCTGCATGACCATCTGGTCGGTGTACTTCACCTCGGGGACCAGGAAGGTCTCGATCCCCCACGTGAGTGCCAGCTGGTTGCGGGTCAGCTCGTCGGGGGTGAACGCCACCACGGGAATGTGCGAGCGGTACCGGGCCATGCGTCGCGCGGAGTCACCCGTGGTGGTGAACGCCACGGTCATGCGGGCGTCGACGGCCTCCGCGACCTGGCTGGCGCCGCGACAGATGATGCCGGTGGTGGTCTTGGGCGTCCAGGTGAAGGCGGCCATGCGGGGCATGCCGTGATCCTCGGTGGATGCCACGATCCGGGACATGATGCGCACCGTCTGCACCGGGAACTCCCCCACGCTCGTCTCGCCGGAGAGCATCACGGCATCGGCCCCGTCGAGGACGGCGTTGGCGACGTCGGACGCCTCGGCCCGGGTGGGGCGGGGAGAGGAGATCATCGACTCGAGCATCTGGGTGGCCACGATGACCGGCTTGGCATTGCGGCGTGCCTTCTCGATGATCAGCTTCTGCACGATCGGGACGTCCTCGAGCGGCAGCTCGACCCCCAGATCACCGCGGGCCACCATGACGCCGTCGAAGGCGTCCATGATCGCGTCGAGGTTCTCGACGGCCTGCGGCTTCTCGATCTTGGCGATGATGGGGCGGTGCACGCCCTCCTCGGCCATGATGGCGCGAACGTCGTCGGCGTCCTCCGCGTCGCGCACGAAGGACAAGGCGACGAAGTCGACCTCGGCCTGCAGCGCCCAGCGCAGGTCGTCGATGTCCTTCTCGCTCATCGCGGGAACGCTGACGTTCACGCCGGGCAGGTTGATGCCCTTGTTGTTGCTGACCGCTCCGGGCACCTCCACGACACAGGTGACGTCGTTGCTGGTCACCTGCGTGGCGCGCAGACGCACACGACCGTCGTCGATGAGGATCTCGTCGCCGGGACTGACGTCGCCGGTCAGACCCGTGTACGTCGTGGAGCACCGATGCTCATCACCGACGACGTCGTCGACGGTGATGATGAACTCGTCGCCGGTGCCCAGGTGGTGCGGACCGTTGGCGAACCGCCCGAGGCGGATCTTGGGGCCCTGCAGATCTGCGAGTGTCGCGATCGCCTTGCCGGTGGTTGCGGCGGCGGCCCTCACCCACTCGAGATTCTGCACATGGTCGGCTCGGTCGCCGTGGCTCATGTTGAGTCGAGCGACATCCATGCCGGCCAGGGCCAGCTCGAGGATGCGCTCGGAGGAATTGGTGGACGGTCCCAGAGTGCAGACGATCTTTGCTCTACGCACGAGGTCCACCGTAGCCGCGCCGGGCTGTTACCCGCGAGTCAATTTTGTGGTTTCGCGCAACTTATTTGGTGGACCGGTCAGGCAGTCAACGGGCGATCGTTCGGTCCGACCGGCCTGGGCAGGTTGGTCGAGCCCGACAGGTACGCGTCGACCCCGGCCGCAGCCGAACGCCCCTCGGCGATGGCCCACACGATCAGCGACTGACCACGACCGGCATCGCCGGCCACGAACACGCCGGGGACGCTGCTCATGTACGCCTTGTCCCGCTTGACGTTTCCGCGGTCGTCGAGCTCCACACCGAGCTGCTCGACCACTCCCTCGGGCTCGGGGCCGGTGAAGCCCATCGCGAACAGCACGAGCTGGGCCGGGATCACCTTCTCGCTGCCCGGCACCTCCTCGAACTTTCCGTCCTTCATCTCCACCTCGCTGAGGCGCAGGCCCGAGACGTGTCCGTCGTCGTCGCCCACGAATTCCTTGGTCGACACCGCGTAGACCCGGTCGCCGCCCTCCTCGTGGGCCGAGGCGACGCGGTAGGTCATCGGGTAGGTCGGCCAGGGCTGGTGGTCCGGGCGGTCCTCGCCGGGCTGCGCCATGATCTCGAGGCTCGTGATCGACTTGGCCTTCTGCCGGATAGACGTCCCGAGGCAGTCCGCGCCGGTGTCACCGCCGCCGATGATGACGACGTCCTTGCCCTCGGCGGTGATCTGGTCCGAACCGTCCCTGGTCGCGTCCTCGCCGAGCGCCACCCGGTTGGCCTGGGGCAGGAACTCCATGGCCTGGTGGATGCCGGTGAACTCGCGACCCGGGGCCGGCAGGTCACGACGCACCGTGGAACCGATCGCGAGCACGACCGCGTCGTAACGGTCGCGCAGCTGCGATCCGGTGAGGGTCTCCCCCACCCGCACGCCCGTGCGGAACACGGTCCCCTCGCGAATCATCTGGTCGACGCGACGGTCGACCTGCTTCTTCTCCATCTTGAACTCGGGAATGCCGTAGCGCAGCAGCCCGCCGATCTTGTCGTCGCGCTCGTACACCGCGACGGTGTGTCCGGCGCGCGTCAGCTGCTGAGCCGTCGCGAGTCCCGCAGGCCCCGATCCGACGACCGCGACGGTCTTGCCGGTCAACCACTCCGGGGGCTCCGGCTTGACCTGACGGTCCTCCCAGCCCTTGTCGATGATCGAGACCTCGACGTTCTTGATCGTGACGGCGTCGCGGTTGATGCCGACGACGCAGGCGGTCTCGCACGGAGCCGGGCACAGGCGACCGGTGAACTCGGGGAAGTTGTTCGTGGCGTGCAGGCGATCGAGCGCCTCGTCCCACTCCTCGCGCCAGACGAGGTCGTTCCACTCCGGGATCAGGTTGCCCAGCGGGCAACCGCTGTGGCAGAACGGGATGCCACAGTCCATGCACCGGCCAGCCTGCTCGCTGATGATCGGCAGCAGGGCCCGGCCCGCCCCGCCGGGGTAGACCTCGTTCCAGTCGTTGACCCGTTCCTCGACCGGTCGCCGCTCAGCGGTCTCACGCGGCGTGGTGATGAATCCTCGGGGATCAGCCATTCTTGGCCACCTCCATCATGCGTTCGGTCGTGTCTTCCTCGGACAGGCCCTCAGCCTCGGCGGAGGCCTGCGCCTCCAGGACCAGGCGATAGTTCGTCGGCATGATCTCGGTGAATCGAGCCAGCGACTGCTCCCAGTTGCCGAGCAGCTGCTCGGCCACCGCCGACTCGGTCTCCTCGAAGTGCTTGCTGATCAAAGCCTTCAGCTCATCGCGAGCATCCGCAGCGAAGCCGCTTGCCTCCGGCCCCGCCAGGGGCCGCAGCTCAACCATGGCGGTGTTGACCAGGGACTCGTCGAGATCGAGCACGTACGCCTGACCACCACTCATGCCCGCGGCGATGTTGCGGCCGGTGCGGCCCAGGATCACCACGGTGCCGCCGGTCATGTACTCCAGCGCGTGGTCGCCCACGCCCTCGACGACCGCACTCGCACCGGAGTTGCGCACGCAGAACCGCTCGCCGACCTGACCGCGCAGGAAGATCTGCCCGGCCGTGGCGCCGAAGCCGATGACGTTGCCGGCCACGATCTGGGACTCGGCGGCGAAACCGGCGTCGCGGGGCGGTCGCACGATGATGCGTCCCCCGGACAGCCCCTTGCCGACGTAGTCGTTGCCGTCGCCCTCGAGCCGCAACGTGATGCCGCTGGGGACGAAGGCCCCGAACGACTGGCCCGCCGACCCCAGGAAGGTCAGGTCGATCGTGTTCTCGGGCAGCCCCTCACCCCGGTACCGCTTGGTCACCTCGTGGCCGAGCATGGTGCCGACCGTGCGGTTGACGTTGCGGATGTCCAGCTGGGCGCGCACGGGTTCACCACGCTCCAGAGCATCGGCGCTGAGCGCGATGAGCTCGACGTCGAGGGCCTTGTCCAGGCTGTGGTCCTGCGTGCTCGTCTGGTGCAGCGACGCACCCTCGGGCAGCTCGGGCACGTAGAAGATCGGCGATAGGTCGAGACCCTCGGCCTTCCAGTGATCGATCGCAGCGCGAGTGTCCAAGAGCTCCGCGTGGCCGATGGCCTCATCAAGCGTTCGAAAACCCAAGGCGGCGAGAAGTTCCCGCACCTCCTCGGCGATGTAGGTGAAGAAGTTGACCACGAACTCGGCCTGGCCGGAGTACTTCTCGCGCAGCATCTTGTTCTGGGTCGCGACCCCCACCGGGCAGGTGTCCAGGTGGCACACGCGCATCATGATGCAGCCGCTGACCACCAGGGGCGCCGTGGCGAAGCAGTACTCCTCGGCACCGAGCAGCGCGGCGATCACGACGTCGCGTCCCGTCTTGAGCTGACCGTCGGTCTGGACCACGATGCGATCGCGCAAGCCGTTGAGCAGCAAGGTTTGCTGGGTCTCGGCCAGGCCGAGCTCCCACGGGCCGCCGGCGTGCTTGAGCGACGTCAGCGGCGACGCTCCGGTACCGCCGTCGTGGCCGGAGACCAGCACGACGTCCGCCTTGGCCTTGGACACACCGGCCGCGACCGTGCCGACGCCGACCTCCGAGACGAGCTTGACGTGGATGCGCGCGGCCGGATTGGCGTTCTTCAGATCGTGGATGAGCTGCTTGAGGTCCTCGATCGAGTAGATGTCGTGGTGCGGCGGCGGGGAGATGAGTCCGACGCCAGGCGTGGAGTGACGGGTCTTGGCCACCCACGGGTACACCTTGGGGCCGGGCAGCTGGCCGCCCTCACCGGGCTTGGCGCCCTGGGCCATCTTGATCTG
Source organism: Aeromicrobium sp. CF3.5 (assembly GCF_051262695.1). Lineage (NCBI taxonomy): Bacteria > Bacillati > Actinomycetota > Actinomycetes > Propionibacteriales > Nocardioidaceae > Aeromicrobium > Aeromicrobium sp. CF3.5. The sequence goes on along the minus strand of NZ_JBIMEZ010000006.1, from coordinate 53,998 downwards.
GATGTCGTCGGCGTTGGTCAGGTACTCCGACGTGACGCCGAAGCGGCCCGATGCGACCTGCTTGATCGCGGAGCGCCGTTCGGGGTCGTGCAGTCGCTCGGAGTCCTCGCCGCCCTCACCGGTGTTGGACTTGCCGCCGAGGCGGTTCATCGCGATCGCCAAGGTCTCGTGCGCCTCCTGGCTGATCGAGCCGTAGGACATCGCGCCGGTGGAGAAGCGCTTGACGATCGCCTCGACCGGCTCGACCTCCTCCAGCGGCACGGGCTCGCGCTGGCCCTCGGCTCCCTGCTCGTGCGGGAGTGCGAACAACCCGCGCAGGGTCATCAGTCGCTCGGACTGGTCGTCGACGCGCTGCGTGTACTGCTTGAAGACCTCGTAGGAGCCCGACCGGGTCGAGTGCTGCAGCCGGAACACGGTCTCGGGGTCGAACAGGTGCTCCGGTCCGCCGCGGCGCCACTGGTACTCGCCGCCGACCTCGAGCTGGCGGCGCTTGCCCGCGATCCCCCTGGTGGGGTAGGCCCGCTGGTGACGCGTCAGGACCTCGCGCGAGATCACGTCGAGACCGACGCCACCGAGCTTGGAGGCCGTCCCGGTGAAGTAGGAGTCGACCAGATCGTGGCTGAGGCCCACGGCCTCGAAGATCTGGGCACCGGTGTACGACGCGACGGTCGAGACGCCCATCTTGCTCATGACCTTGAGCACACCCTTGCCGAGTGCCGTGACGACGTTGCGCAACGCCTGGGCGGGTTCGACGCCCTCCACGAAGATGTGTTCGCGGGCGAGGTCCTCGGCCGACTCCAGGACCAGGTACGGATTGACCGCGGTGGCGCCGTAGCCGATCAGCAGGGCGACGTGGTGCACCTCGCGCACGTCGCCGGACTCGACGAGCAGGCCGGCCTGGCTGCGCAGCTTCTCGCGCACCATGTGGTGGTGCACGGCGCCGGTCAGCAGCAGCGACGGAATGGGTGCCAGATCGGCGTTGGAGTGGCGGTCGGACAGCACGATGATGCGCGCTCCGTCGCTGATCGCCTCGGACACCTCGGTGCAGATCTGCTCGAGGCGGCTCTTCAGGGCGTTCCCGCCACCGTTGATCTCGTACAGGCCGCGGACCACGTGCACCGCGAAGCCCGGCATGTCGCCGTCCTTGTTCATGTGCCGGATCTTGGCCAGCTCGTCGCTGTCGATCACCGGGAACGGCAGCTGCAGCATGCGGCACGACGCCGGACTCGGCGCCAGCAAATTCTCCTCCGGGCCGATCGTGCCGGCCAGCGAGGTCACGACCTCTTCGCGGATCGAGTCCAGCGGCGGATTGGTGACCTGCGCAAAGATCTGCGAGAAGTAGTCGAACAACGTGCGCGACTGGTCCGACAGTGCCGCGATGGGGGTGTCGGTGCCCATCGATCCGATCGCCTCGGCGCCGGCCCGAGCCATCGGCGCGACGAGCAGCCGCAACTCTTCCTCGGTGTAGCCGAAGACCTGCTGGCGACGCGTCACCGAGGCGTGCGTGTGAACGATGTGCTCGAGGTCCGGCAGGTCGTCGAAACGAACCAGACCCGAGTACAGCCACTCGTCGTAGGGCTTCTCGGCGGCGAGCTGACTCTTGATCTCCTCGTCCTCGATGATGCGGTGCTGGTCGAGGTCGAGCAGGAACATCCGACCGGGCTCGAGACGACCCTTGCGCGTGATGGTGGACTGGTCGAGGTCGAGCACGCCGGCCTCGGAGGCCAGCACGACCAGGCCGTCCTGGGTGACCCAGTACCGGCCGGGGCGCAGACCATTGCGGTCCAGCACGGCGCCGATCTGGGTACCGTCACTGAAACACACACCGGCGGGTCCGTCCCAGGGCTCCATGATCGAGCTGTGGAACTCATAGAACGCCCGGCGGGCCGGATCCATGTCGGCGTCGTTCTCCCACGCCTCGGGGATCATCATCATGATCGAGTGCGGCAGGCTGCGGCCGCCCAGGTGGAGCAGCTCGAGCACCTCATCGAGCGAGGCGGTGTCGCTGCCGAGCGGATCGCAGATCGGGTAGAGCCGCTGCAGGTCGCCGGGGATCAGATCGCTGGCCAGCGTCGCCTCGCGAGCGCGCATCCAGTTGCGGTTGCCCCGGGCGGTGTTGATCTCGCCATTGTGGGCCACGAACCGGAACGGGTGTGCCAGCGGCCAGCTGGGGAAGGTGTTGGTGGAGAACCGGCTGTGCACGATGGCGAGCGCTGACTCGATGCGCTCGTCGGCGAGATCGGGGAAGAACCCCTCGAGCTGCTCGGTGGTCAGCATGCCCTTGTAGATCAGGGTGCGGCACGACAGCGACGGGAAGTACACGCCAGTCTCGTGCTCGGAGCGCTTGCGCAGGCAGAAGGCCATGCGGTCGAGCTCGATGCCGGTGCGGGGTTCACCCGATGAGGCCACAAAGACCAGGGAGAACGACGGCATCGCACCGCGGGACATCGAACCCAGGATCTCGGGATTGACCGGCACGTCGCGCCAGCCGAGCACGTCGAGTCCCTCCTCGATTGCCAGGGCCTCGATCCGCAGTCGGGCCGCGGCCGCCTCACGCTCGTCGACCGGCAGGAAGGCCATGCCGGCCGCGTAGGTGCCGGCCGCGGGCAGCTCGATTTCCGCGTCGTCGCGGGCCACGCCACGCAGGAACCGGTCCGGGACCTGCAGCATGATGCCGGCACCGTCGCCGGTGTCAGGCTCGCCGCCCACGGCGCCGCGGTGATCGAGGTTGCGCAGAGCAGTCAGGCCCTTGAGCACGATGTCGTTGCTCGGCACGCCGGTGAGCGTCGCCACGAACGCCACGCCACACGCATCGTGCTCGTTGGCCGGGTCGTACAGACCCTGCGCGGCGGGCTGGGCCGAGAACTTCGGTGCAGACATCGGGGCCTCTTTCAGTCGTCGGGTGAGCGAGTGCTCGAAACCGGGGACGACATTGGCCTCGGACAGCGTGATGAGTTTACACAGATCTGCGGTGATGGGCCTGCCGCCGTGCGCATGCACCCGGCCCTGTCATTCGGTCGAGGATCCACCGTCCACGGGGGTGGGCTCGTCGAGACGGGTGCGGCGGCGGGTTCGCAGGTAGTAGATGAGCGCCAGCACGAACACGACGACCGAGGTCCACACGTTGACGCGGAACGGCCCGATCTCGTTGGCCGTGTCGATGCGCAGGAGCTCGATCCAGAAGCGACCGGCGGTGTAGAGCATGACGTACAGCGCGAAGGCGCGGCCGGCGGTGAACGAGTAGCGACGATCGAGCGCGATCAGCAGCGCCGCGGCGGCCAGGTTCCACAGCAGCTCGTACAAGAAAGTGGGGTGGAAGGTCGCGAACTGCTCGAAGCCGGTCGGCCGGTTGACCGGGTCGATCTCCAGCGCCCACGGCAGGTCGGTGGGCTGACCGAACAGCTCCTGGTTGAAGTAGTTGCCCAGACGGCCCACGGCCTGGGCCACCAGCAGCCCCGGGGCCAGGGAATCGGCGAGCATCGAGTAGGACGCGTTGTATCGACGGCATGCGATGTAGGCGCCCAGAGCGCCACCCATCACAGCGCCCCAGATGCCGAGGCCGCCCTGCCAGACGTACAGCACGTCGACCACGCTGCGCCCTTCGCCGAAGTACAGCTCGGGGTCGGTGATCACGTGGTAGATGCGGGCGCCCACGATGCCGAAGGGGATGGCCCAGATGGCGATGTCGCCGACCACACCCGGTTTGCCTCCGCGGGCCACGAAGCGCTTCTCCGTGATCCAGATGGCCAGCAGCGCACCGATGATGATGCCCAGCGCGTACGCCCGCAGCGGGACGGGGCCGATCTCCCACACGCCGGTGGACGGGCTGGGGATCGAGGTCGACACGCTGTGCAGGGAGCCTTGCAAGGTCACGATCAGGTCCTCTCGACGCCAGCGCGCAGGTCTTCGGTGAGTGTACGGATCGCCGTGATGCCGGCGGCTGCGTCCGGCGCGTCGAGCAGCGTGCGGACCAGGGCCGAGCCCACGATCACGGCATCGGCGAACTGGGCGATCTCGTGCGCCTGGGCGCCGTTGCTGACGCCGAGCCCCACACCGATCGGCTTGTCGGTGACCTCGCGGGCGCGGGCCACCAGCTCGGGCGCGAGCGAGCTGGTCTGCTCGCGTGCACCCGTCACACCCATGACGGCCGTGGCGTACACGAACCCGCTCGCGGCCTCGGTGGTCATGGCCAGACGTTCAGGCGTCGACGACGGAGCGATCAGGAACGTCCGATCCAGCCGGTGCTCGTGCGACGCGGCGATCCACTCGCCCGCCTCGTCGGGGGTGAGATCCGGAGTGATCAGGCCCGACCCGCCTGCGGCAGCGAGGTCACCGGCGAACCGGTCGACGCCGTACCGCTCCACCGGGTTCCAGTACGTCATGACCACGGTCGGCACGTGGGCCGCCGAGGCGCGCACGACGTCGAACACGTCGGTGGTGCGGAAGCCGGCGGCGATCGCGGTCTCCACCGCGACCTGCACGGTGGGACCGTCCATGACCGGGTCGCTGTAGGGCAGACCGACCTCGACCAGGTCCACTCCCCCGGCGATCATCGCCTCGATCGCGTCGATCGAGCCCTGCTTGGTCGGGAACCCGGCCGGCAGGTAACCGACCAGGGCGGCCCGGTTCTCCGCCCGGGTGCGTTCGAACAGCTCGTCGATCCGGGACGTCGACCCGCTCATCTCTTGATGGATCACTGGCTGACGCTCGTTCACTCCTCGACACCTTCGGTGAGGACGACCGGGCCGTCGAGCAGGCCGAAATACTCCGCGGCGGTGTGCACGTCCTTGTCGCCGCGACCGGACAGATTGACCAAGATGGTCGAATCCGGACCGAGCTCCTTGGCCAGCTCCAGCGCTCCGTGCAGCGCGTGGGCCGACTCGATCGCCGGGATGATCCCCTCCGTCTTGCACAACAGGTCGAATGCCGTCATCGTCTGGGCGTCGGTGGCCGGTCGGTAGGTGGCTCGGCCGATGTCCGCGAGATGGGAGTGCTCAGGACCCACTCCCGGGTAGTCGAGGCCGGCCGAGATCGAGTGCGACTCCATCGTCTGCCCGTCCTCGTCCTGCAGCAGGAAGGACCGTGCCCCGTGCAGCACACCGACGTCGCCACCACTGATGGTGGCCGCATGCCGCCCGGTCTCGACACCGTCGCCGCCGGCCTCGATGCCGACCAACCGCACGTCGGCGTCGTCGATGAAGGCCGTGAACAGCCCGATCGCGTTCGAGCCACCGCCCACGCAGGCGACAGCAGCGTCGGGCAGGGCACCGAACTGCTCGAGGCACTGGCGGCGGGCCTCGTCGCCGATGCCGCGCGTCAGGTCGCGCACCATCGAGGGAAACGGATGCGGACCAGCGGCGGTGCCGAACAGGTAGGAGGTGGTGTCGACGCTGGAGACCCAGTCGCGCAGCGCCTCGTTGATGGCGTCCTTGAGGGTGCGGCTGCCGGTGGTGACCGACACGACCTCGGCACCGAGCATCTGCATGCGGGCGACGTTGAGCGCCTGGCGCTCGGTGTCCACCTCGCCCATGTACACCGTGCAGTCCAGGTCGAGGTAGGCACAGGCCGTGGCCGAGGCGACGCCGTGCTGACCTGCACCGGTCTCAGCGATGGCACGCGGCTTGCCGATGCGCTTGGCCAGCAGCGCCTGACCGATCACGTTGCGGATCTTGTGCGCCCCGGTGTGATTGAGATCTTCTCGCTTAAGCAGGATGCGCGCACCCGCGACCTCGGAGAACCGGGTGGCGTCGTACAGGGGGCTCGGGACGTTCGCGTACTCGCGCATCATCCGGTCGAGCTCGGCCATGAAGACCGGATCTGCCCTGGCCTCGGTCCAGGCGTGATCGAGCTCGTCGAGCGGAGCGATCAGCGCCTCGGGCATGAAGCGACCGCCGAAGCGGCCGAAGTGCCCGGAGGCATCGGGCTGGGCGTAGTGCGGCTGTGCAGTCATGCGGTGTCCTCGATCAGGGTGGATGTGCGGGGCGCTCGCGACACCGAAGACCCGGCGACGCGAGCGATCACCACCGGTGTTGCAGAGCCGGGTGGGCGCCAGCGGCGACGAGGTCGGCCACCGATGCGCGCGGATCGTCGCCGCGCACGAGCGTTTCACCGACCAGCACGACGTGGGCGCCACACTTGGCGTACTCGATGACGTCGTGCGGACCACGGATGCCCGACTCGGCCACCCGCACGACATGATCGGGAATCAGCGGGGCCAACGTCTCGAAGGTGTTGCGATGGACTTCGAGGGTCTTGAGATTGCGAGCATTGACGCCGATGATCTCTGCACCGGCATCAAGGGCCCGTCGCACCTCGTCGGCGTCGTGCACCTCGACCAAGGGAGTCAGTCCCATCGAGCGGGCTCGCTCTATCAGGCTCTCGAGCGCCAGCTGGTCCAGCGCTGCCACGATCAGCAGGGCCATGTCCGCCCCGGCGGCTCGCGCCTCCCACAGCTGGTAGGAGGTGGTGATGAAGTCCTTGCGCAGCACGGGCACGTCGACGACGGCTCGCACGGCGCGCAGGTCGTCGAGCGTGCCGTTGAACCGGCGCTGCTCGGTGAGGACACTGATCGTGGCCGCGCCGCCAGCAGCGTAGTCCGCCGCCAATCCCGCGGGGTCTTTGATGGTGGCCAGCTGGCCCCTGCTGGGACTGGACCGCTTGACCTCGGCGATGACCGAGATGCCGTCGGCGCGGTACGCCGGCAGCGGATCGAGCGCCGGATGCTGCCGTGCAGCCTGTGCCTTGAGGTCGTCGAGGCTGGTGGCAGCCATGCGCACCTCGAGGTCTTCGGCCGCTCCGGCGAGGATCTCGTCGAGCACTGACATCGATTCTCCCTCGGGCCGCGTGAAGCGTGGTCGTGTCTCTAGCGTAGACCCGCTCGTGCGGCAGGTGTCCCGGGGCCTGCAGACCACCGTCCTATGCTCGGCTCATGACGACCGACGACCCGCCCGAGGACGCCGGGCGGCCACACGGTGAGCCGCACGCCGGAGATCCGTCGTCTCCCCACCCGTCCGCTGCACTGAACCAGCGGGCCGTGCTGAGTGTGGGCCTGGGAGTCGTCGCCTTCGTCCTGCTGGTGATCGAACCCTTCGGATCGCTCGTGCTCAGCATGCCGGCGGTCACCACCGGCACGCACGCTCGGCGCGAGATCCTCGCGTCCGGCGGCACGCAACGGGGGGCCGACCTGGCCGGGGCCGGCCTGGCCATCGGTGGCGCGACCCTCCTGCTGGCTGTGGTTGCAGTCTTCCTCGATCTGCTCTGATCGCGTTAGATTGTCCGCATGTCAGCCAACGAACCACCGCCGTACCCCGGCGACGACTCCGCCAACAACCCGCCTCCCCACGCCCCTCCACCTGCTGGCCCGCCGTCAGATCAGGGTCTGCCCGACTACGGCTCGGCCCCGCCGCCCCCGGCCTACGGCTCGGGTCCAGGCGCCATGCCGCCACCACCGCCCGGCGGCCCGATCGTGGGCTATGAGGCACCGGCCGCCTTCGGCTACGGCTGGAAGGCGTTCAAGGCCAATGCCGGCCAGCTGGTGCTGACCACCGTGCTGATCTTCGCCGTGGCCATCGTGCTGTCGCTCATCACCGAGGCCGTCGCGCCCTCCCCGGACTTCGTCGGTGCCGATGGCGGCTTCGCATTCGAGGGCGGTGAGCTGCTGCTCTCCTTCGTGGCGCAGACCATCCTCGGCGCCGTGGTGCTCCTGCCGACGGCTGCCATGATCCGCGGGTGCCTCGACATCTGTGAGGGAAGGAAGTTCTCGCTCGGCGATGCCTTCAGCCGGATCTCTCCGGTGCCGATCATCATCACCGGCATCATCGTCAGCCTGCTGACCTCCATCGGATTCGTGCTGCTCGTCCTGCCCGGGATCATCGTCTCGATCTTCTCGTTCTTCGCGATCTACTTCGTGGTCGACCGGGACGAATCGCCGATCAAGGCCATCGGGTCGAGCTTCGCGATGGTCGGATCGAACTTCGGCTCTGCTCTGCTCAGCGGCCTGCTGGCCTTCCTGATCCTGATCGCCGGAACCCTCGCGCTGGTGGTCGGACTCCTCGTCGCCATACCGATCACGGTCGTGGCAGGGGCCTACGCCTTCAAGAGCTTCAGCGGCCAGCCGGTCGCCGAGGTCGCCTGAACTCGCTGGACCAAACTGCCTGTTCTGAACCCCCGCGGCTGGTCGTGACCGCCTGAAGCAGTGCGGTCCGACCAGGCGCTAGGGTTCTGGCCATGTCCGCGAACGAGCCTCCCGAGTATCCCGACTACGGATCCACCCCGGGACAGGGAGGCACACCACCCCCGCCTCCACCGGACCACCTGCCACCGACGGGCGGTTACGGCCCGCCGTCGATGCCCCCGCCTGGCGCTCCGGGCGGTTATGGCGCCTACGGTCCAGTGCCGCAGACCTCCCAGAAGGCCACCTGGTCGATGATCCTGGGCATCTTGAGCCTGCTGTGCTGCGGCCTGCTCGGCATCGCCTCGATCATCATGGGCCAGCAGGCCAAGGGCGAGATCGCCTCGTCCAACGGACACCTGACCGGATCGGGGCAGGCGCAGGCGGGCTTCATCCTCGGCATCGTCGCACTGTCCCTGACCGCCCTGGCCATCGTGTTCTACGTCGTGGTGCTCGGGTTCGCGTTCAGCGCCTGACGCTCACACTTCTGATGTTCAGGGGGCCAGGGCTGCGCCGAACGGCAGGTTGCGCACCACGCCGAACACCACCAGCACGGCCAGCGCCGCGTAGCCCCAGCGCGCACTCAGCGCAAGCATGGGGCCCGGCCGACCACGCGCGCGGCGAACGGTCCACGCGAGCCACGCGACAGCGAGTCCGGCGACCAGCCCCACCGCGATCACGTTGCTGCTGACGGCAGCAGCCAGATCGCCGTGGGTGAGGTCGTTGACGGCCCGCAATCCGCCGCAGCCAGGGCACGGGATGCCGGTCAGGATCAGCGACGGACAGAATCCATAGCTTCCTGAGTCGTGCGGATCATGCAGACGGAGCAAGGCGAACAGGCCTGCCCCGGCCGCAGCGACGGCTGCGGGGTCACGCCACGTGGACCACCGCGACATCGGCTCGTTCGCGACGGCAGAACTCATCGGGCGGGACTCATCAGGTGGGGCTCATCAGGTGGGGCTCATCAGGCCCGCACCACCACGGAGCTGATCACCTTGTCGTGCACGGACTGGCTCTTGTCGTCCCACAGGGGGAAGAGGCCATCGACCAGGACGTAGACGAACCCGGCGAACGGAATGGCGCCGGGCACGATCACCTGCATGGCCCACCGGCCCAGTGCTGAGGCCGCGCCGATCGGACCACCGTGGTTCAGCGACACCACCTTGATGCCCAGGAGCTTCTTGCCGATGCTCTGCGTCCTGCGGCCCTGACGGAAGATCTTGTTCCAGATGTCGAAGGCGAAGCCGGCCAGGAACCCCAGGACGGCCACGAGGATCCCGAGTCCGTTGACGCCCGTGAGCTCGTCGGTCACGGGGTCGACGTCGGAGTCGACGAAGGCCCAGATGAGTCCAGCAGCCACGGGGACGGCGATGATCAGCGTCGTCAGGAGGCCGTCGATCAGGTAAGCACCCAGCCGCGACCCCCAGCTGGCGTACGCGCCCGGGTTGGGAGGACCGGACTGCATGGGGTGGTTCGAGATCGGTCCTTCGTAGGCAGGCGCAGACGCCTCGCCTGGAGGAGGGTTGTACCCCGGCGGAGGCGTCTGCTGGCCGGGCGACTGCTGGGGCGTCGGCTGCTCACCGGGATCGGGCTCACCGGGATACCGGGGGTACTGGGGTCCGTCGGTCACGAGGTCTCCGTCAGCTCAGTGGTCGTCGTCGGCTCAGTGGTCGTCGTCGCCGGCGCCCATGCCGGCTGCTGACATCAACAGTCCGACCGGACCTGCGATCGCGGCGATGACGCAGCCGATCGTGAAGACGATCCAGTTCGGGTTCGGGATGAGGGCGATGCCACCGATGGTGGTGCCGGCGAGGGCGAGAAGGACAGCCGTCCAGGCGGCAGGCGAGGATCCGTGCATGTCCGCAGCCTACTCGGTGGGATCGCGGCCCTCGTCCAGCGCCTTCCAGATGTCTGCCTCGGTCTTCGGCCGGGTCGGCGCGGCGCCGGTCGGCGCTTCGTACCGCCGACTCATCGCGGACCACCGATGGCCCATCGCCACGGTCACGACACCGAGCGCCACGGCGATCGCGAAGGCCGCTGCGGCGACGACCGGCCACAGCACCGACTGGCTGAACGGCGGCACGTCCCCGCCGGTGAAGGCCGGCGACTGCTCGACGGCATCGGCGAAGGCGCGGTCGATGGAGCCGCCGCCGGTGATCACGACCCACAGGCCTCCAGCAGCCGCGAGCACCGTGATGATGCCGACGCCTCGACGCATGCGGCCACCTGTGGCCAGCACCGCCAGCGCTGCCGTGACCACGACGAGTGCCAGGGCACCCATCAGGGGCAGCGCCTGCGAACCGGTGATCTCGATGGTGTCGCTCGGCAGACCGTCGGAGGCCACGGTGGCGTTCGCCCACTGACGCGACGAGGCGAGGAAGGCCATTCCGCCGGCGGCGAGCAGACCGAGCACGGTCGGCGCGTACCAGCGGCGAGCCCTGTTCTCATCGGTCGTGGCGTCCCCCGTCACAGCAGTCGGTCCGCGTCGAAGCAGGTGTGCTCACCGGTGTGGCACGCCGGACCGATCTGGTCGACGAGCACCAGCAGGGTGTCGCCGTCGCAGTCGAGACGGACCTCACGCACGTGCTGGGTGTGGCCGGACGTCTCACCCTTGACCCAGTACTCGCCGCGACTGCGACTCCAGTACGTGCCGCGGCCGGTGGTGAGGGTGCGGTGCAGCGCCTCGTCGTCCATCCAGCCGAGCATCAGGACGTCTCGACTGGTGGCGTCCTGCACGACGGCCGGGACCAGACCGGCGTCATTACGGGTCAGCCGGGCGGAGACCGCGGGATCGAGGGACGTACGCATGACTCCATGGTCCCAGCCGTCGTGCATCACGACGACAGGGAGGCCTGGGCGACCCAGCTCGCGTGCAGCCGCGCGTAGACGCCGCCGGCCTCGACGAGCTCGGCGTGGCTGCCGTCCTCGACCAGTCTCCCGCTGTCGAAGACCAGCACACGGTCGGCATTCTCGGCCGTGGACAGGCGGTGCGCGATGGTGACGCTGGTGCGGCCGTCCAGCAGACGCTCCAACGCACGGGTCGCCCGCAGCTCAGTCTGCGGATCGACCGCGCTGGTGGCCTCGTCGAGCACCAGCAGGTCCGGATCGGCCAGGGCCGAGCGAACGAGGGCGACCAGCTGGCGCTCCCCCGCCGACAACGACTCGCCGCGTTGACCGACGCGGGTGTCCAGTCCCTGCGGCAGCGTGCGGTACCAGTCGCGCAGCGCGAGCTCGTCGATGACACCGAGCAGGTCGGCGTCGGTGGCCTCGGCGCGACCGTAGACCAGGTTCTGGCGCAACGTGTCGTCGAACAAGAAGCCCTCCTGCGGCACCATCAGCACGTGCCGGCGCAGCTCGGCGAACGCGACCTGCGAGATGTCCACCTTACCGAGGCGGACGGCGCCGTCGCGTGGGTCCATCAGCCGGGTCAGCAGCTTGGCGAAGGTGGTCTTGCCCGATCCGGTCTCCCCCACCACCGCGACCCGTTGACGGGCAGGGATGTCGACGCGGACGTCGCGCAGCACGTCGGGACCGTGGGGGTAGGCGAACGAGACGTGGTCGAACGTGGCACCGAGGGCACCGTCCGGCAGGTCGCGGCCGTTCTCGCCCGGATCGATCACGTCGGCCGGGGTGTCGACCAGGTCCATCACCCGGCGCCACGAGGCGATCGCGTTCTGTGCCTCGGTCAGCACCTGGGTGGCGTTCTGGGTGGGACCCACGACCAGGCTGACCAGGAACGCGAAGGCGATCACGGTGCCGATCGACAGACCACCCGCGACACCGATCACGACGCCCGCGGCGATGACTCCGGCATTGGCGAGGCCCCCGGAGATGCCGGCCGAGGCGAAGGTGACGGCCACCAGCTTCTGGGCCTGTGTGTTGGCGTCGAGGTTGCCCGTGATGCCGCCGTCGACCCGCTCCTGGGTGCGCTGCTCGATGGCGTGCGACCGGACCACCGAGGCACCGACGACCGGTTCGGCGATGACCGCGAGCATCTCGCCGACGGTGCGGCGCACGATGTCGTAGGCGGCGCTGAGTCGCTTGGCGAAGTAGCGCAGGCTGAATACCAGCGGCAGGAAGCAGAACCACACGACGAGGGTCAGCTGCCAGGAGTAGAACAGCATGACGATCGTGGCGACCACGATCTGGCCGAGGCTGATCACGATCATGATGCCGGTCATCTGCAGGAACAGCGAGACCTGGTCGATGTCGGAGGTCACTCGCGAGACGAGCACGCCACGTCGCTCGGAGTTCTGGGTCAGCATGGACAGGTCGTGCACGTGGCGGAAGGCAGTGATGCGCAACTCACCCAAGCCGTTCTCGCTGGCCACGAACAGACGTACGCGCATGAAGTAGGCAGCGACCGCGGTGACCAGCACCAGTCCGAGGGCGATGAGCAGGGCCGGGGCGATGTTCGACAGCTCGACCCCGCCCGCACTGCCGTCGCTCAGGCCGGAGTCGATGGTGCGCTGCACCACGATGGGCACCGCGGTGCCGCCGACGGTGCTCAGCAGGGCCAGCACGATCGTGAACCAGAGACCGTCCTTGACCCCCAGCGACATGTCGAGTCCGCGCTTGATGACCGACAGACCGGTGGCACGCGAGGACTCGATCTCGGGCAGGTCCTCCTGGACACTCATGGTGAAGCCTCCCGGGCCTGGTCGTAGGCGTTGACGATGTCGCGGTACGCCTCGCTTCGCTCGACCAGCTCGTGGTGGGTGCCCTGCTGCACGACGCGACCGCCCTCGAACAGGACGACGTCGTCAGCCAGCGCGATGGTGGCCTTGCGGTAGGCCACCACGAGGACCGTGGGGCCGGAGCCACCGGAGGTCTGACGGGCCAGCGCCTTGAGGATGCGCTGCTCGACCTCGGGGTCGACCGCACTGGTGGCGTCGTCGAGCACCAGGAGGCGCGGCCGACGCACCAGGGCACGCGCGAGCGCCAGCCGTTGGCGCTGTCCCCCGGACAGCGTGGTGCCGCGCTCGCCGATCTGGGTGTCCAGACCCGCGCTGAGTGCGGCGACGAAGCCGTCGGCCTGCACCGTGCGCAGGGCGTCCCACACGTCGTCGTCAGAGACGTCGCGGCCCAGCGTGACGTTCTCGCGCACGGAGTCGTCGAACAGGAACGTCGACTGGGGCACCACCGCGACCGCTTCGGCCAGCTCGGAGTGACCGAGCTCGGGCAGGGCGACGTCGTCGAGCCAGATGGTCCCGCGCGTCGGGTCCATGAGGCGCACCAGCAGCGACGTGATGGTGCTCTTTCCGCTGCCGGTGGAGCCGACCACGGCGGTCACGCTGCCGGCCGGCACCGTCAGGTCCAGATCGCACAGGACGTCGGTCTGCGCGTCGTCGAACCGGAACGACACGTCCTCGATGCGCAGGCGAGCCGCCCCGTCGCCGGGAAGATCGGCCGAGCCGTACTGCATGGAACCGGATGCCTCGAGCACGCTGCGCACCCGCTCCCACCCGACCACGCTGCGGGGCAGCTCACCGAGCACCCAGCCGATGGCACGCACCGGGAAGGCCACCACGGTGAACAGGTAGGCGACCTGCACGACGTCGCCGGGTTCGGCCGCACCGCTCGCCACCCGACCGACCCCGAGCACGATGACCAGCAGGATGCCGAGGTTGGGCAGCACCTCCAGGAGCGGGTCGAACACGCTGCGGATGCGGCCGACCGCGATGTTGGCGTCGCGCAGCTCGCGGGTGCGGACGGCGAAGCGCTCGGTCTCGTCGGACTCACGTCCCAGCGACTTGACCACGGTGGCGCCGTCGAAGGACTCGTGCGCGACAGCACTGAGGTCGCCTCGCAGCGCCTGCGCGTGGGCCACCCGGGGTGACAGCCAGCGCTGGTAGAACACGTTGATCACGAACAGGGCCGGGAACACGATCAGGCCGACGATCGTGAGCACCAGATCGGCGGCGATCATCGCCACCAGGGCAGCGGCGAGCATCGCGATGACACCGACGGCCATCGGCAACGGCATGAACACCGCCCACGCGGCCTCGACGTCGGCGTTGGCGTTGGACAGCAGCTGGCCGGTGGGGTGGCGGTGGTGCCACGACATGGGCAGCTGCAGGTACTTGCGGGTGACGAGCCGACGGTGCGACGCGACCAGGCGGTAGTACACGAGTCCGCCGATCAGGCGGCGGGCGACCACACCGATGGCGCGCAGGACGGCCACGCCGATGAACAGGCCGGCCGACGCCCACAGAGCACCCTGCAGGACCTCGCCGCGCTCGAAGGACGGGCGGATCACGTTGTCGGTGGCCCAGCCGAGGACCCAGGCGTCAGCGACCGTCATGGCACCGAACAGCACGCTGCCGAGTGCAGAGATGGCGAACAGGAACTTCTGCTCGCGGATCCCCCGACCGAGCAGCGTCATGCCACGTCGGGTCATGTGTGAGGAGTCGGCGGTGCCGAGCGATCCGTCGGTCTCCTCGGGTTCGCTCCCCTGGCTGTCCCGCGCAGTGTCGTCGCGCACCCCGTCGTCGTGCAGGGTGTCCTCGCGTGCGGTGGCGCTATCGGACATCGTGTCCAGCAGTTCTCAAGGCGTCCTTCACCTGTCCGATTGTCATGTCTCCGAAGTGGAACACGCTTGCGGCGAGCACGGCGTCAGCTCCCGCGTCGACCGCGGCAGCGAAGTGCTCGAGCCTGCCCGCTCCGCCGCTCGCGATGAGCGGCACTTGTACAACGTCACGGACCGCCTGAATCATTTCCAGATCGAAGCCATTTCTCGTGCCGTCCGCGTCCATCGAGTTCAGCAGGATCTCGCCGGCGCCCAGCTCGGCGGCACGACGGGCCCATTCGACGGCGTCGATGCCCGCGGACTGGCGCCCTCCGTGGGTGGTCACCTCGAAGCCACTGGGCTGGACGCCGTCACCGGACGTCGGGGCGCGACGGGCGTCGACACTCAGGACCAGCACCTGGCTGCCGAAGCGGTGCGCGATCTCGGCGATCACCTCGGGTCGGGCGATGGCGGCGGTGTTGATGCCGACCTTGTCGGCGCCGGCGCGCAGCAGCCGGTCGACGTCCTCGGGCGTGCGCACTCCCCCGCCCACCGTGAGCGGGATGAACACCTGGTCGGCGGTGCGGCTGACCACGTCGTACGTCGTGGCGCGTGATCCCGACGACGCGGTGATGTCGAGGAAGGTCAGCTCGTCGGCACCCTCGGCGTCGTAGACCGTGGCCATCTCGACCGGATCACCTGCATCGCGCAGATCGACGAAGTTGACGCCCTTGACGACACGCCCGGCGTCGACGTCGAGACAGGGGATGACACGCACGGCAAGACTCACCTGCCGAGCCTACCGACGCGGCCCGCTACTCCTCGAGTCGCTTGCGCTCCTGCGCCTTCTGCACCAGCTTCTCCTCGTGGTCCTCGATGCGGGACTCGGCGTTCATGCGCATGGAGAACCACCCGATGCCGACCCCGATCATCGGGAAGATCGGCCAGAAGAAGTACGGCCCGCCGCCAGCGATGCTGGTGGCGCCCCACACCGCCACCGTCGTCGCCGACACGAAGATCCACCCGGTGCGTGCGTCGCGCAGGTCGCGTCGATACGTCGACACCGCCTGGTCGTGCAGGTCATCACGGGGACGGCGCTGTGGCGCCCTGCCGACCGGGACGAGATCGCCCAAGACCGGGACCACGTCACCGAGCACACGGATGGCGAGGGCCGCGTCGGTGCGCTCGTCGTACTCGTCACGACTCAGACGTCCGTCGGCGAACGCCTCGCGCAGCACCTCCAGCGCGAGATCGCGGTCAGCGTCACTGGCGCGCATCGCGGTGGTCGCGACCGCGCGCGGATCCGCCGAGAACCGTTCCCACGCGGCTCCGGCAGACATGCGATCAGGCCTCGGACACCGCTGACAGGGCCTGTGGCAGCGTGAAGGCTCCGGCGTACAGCGCCTTGCCGACGATCGCGCCCTCGACCCCGACATCGGTGAGGGTGGAGATGGCACGCAGGTCATCGAGACTGGAGACGCCACCGGAGGCCACCACGGGCTTGTCGGTGCGCTCGCAGACCTGACGCAGCAGATCGAGGTTGGGTCCGGTGAGCGTGCCGTCCTTGGTGACGTCGGTGACGACGTAGCGCTCGCAGCCGTCGCGCTCGAGTCGCTCAAGCACCTCGAACAGGTCGCCACCCTCCTGCGTCCAGCCGCGGGCGGCCAGCGTCGTGCCGCGCACGTCGAGGCCGACGGCGATGCGGTCGCCGAACTCGCCGACGACCTTGGCGCACCACTCGGGGTTCTCCAGGGCCGCGGTGCCCAGGTTGACCCGGCGGCAGCCGGTCGCCAGCGCTGCCTCCAACGACGCGTCGTCGCGGATGCCTCCCGACAGCTCCACCTGGGTGTCGAGTCGACCGATCACGTCGGCGAGGAGCTCGCGGTTGGAGCCCTTGCCGAAGGCGGCGTCGAGGTCGACGAGGTGGATCCACTCCGCTCCGTCACTCTGCCACTGCAGCGCGGCGTCGAGGGGAGATCCGTAGGCGGTCTCGCTGCCGAGCTCGCCCTGGACCAGGCGCACGGCCTGGCCCTCGGCGACGTCGACGGCGGGGAGGAGTTCGAGAGTCACGACGACGAGCGTACCGAGGACTCAGCCCAGCAGGCCCAGACGGGTGACGGCATCGGCTGCCAGGAAGAACCCGGCGATCCCGATGACCCACCAGATGGCGCCGCCGACGCGATCACCGATCCACCCGGCGACCCGTTCGAGCAGGGCGTCGGCCCGAGAGCGCAGGGCGAGGCGGGCTGCCAGGAGCGCCAGCGCCGGGACGATCATGGTGAGGTTGTAGGCCCCGAGGATCCCGATCTGCGCGGCGAGCGGCACACCGCTGGCGCCGATCAGCGCCAGCGCTCCCAGGTACGGCAGCATGCTGGCCGCCTCGATCAGCCCGGCGACCAGGGCCACGCCCGCGACGGTCGCGACCCGGCCGTCCCCGGTCACGATCGTGTCGACCCAGCGCTGGGCGCGCGACGGACGACCGGACTCGGCACGCTCTCGCGCGGCCGCCTTGGCCCACGGGGTGTCGGGCCAGAAGCTGCCGACCAGCAGCCCAAGCCCGACGACCACCTGGGCCCAGTCCAGCGCCCGGCTGCCGTCCAGTGAGGACACCGCCGAGGCGACCGTGTCGCCCACCAGCAGGATCACGACGCCCAGGGCGAGGTAGAACGTCGCGAGCGTGGCCAGGTAGATCAGCACCCGGTCGGCACGCACGCGCGGGTGAACGAGCATCAACAACGGCAGCACGAGGGTGCCGATGCTCGTGCTGTCGATCAACGCGAGTCCGGCCAGGGCGAGGAGCACCGTCGTCGTCATGACATCTTTTTAACACATCTGTGCGAAAATGGAGAATGCCCAAGATCGTCGATCACGCCGAGCGCCGCCGCGAGATCGCGGCGGCCCTGTGGAGGGTCATCGCCCGCGACGGGATGACAGGTGCCAGCGCCCGGTCGGTCGCGGCCGAAGCCGGTTGGTCGCTGGGTTCGGTGCGCTACTACTTCTCGACCCAGCAGGCTCTGCTGCACTTCGCCGCCGAGGCGATGTTCGATGCCATCGGTGCTCGCGCCCGCACGATCGTGCAGGACCTGCCACCGGGCCCTGCACGATCGCGGATCCTGATCGAGCAGCTGCTCCCCCTCGACACCCAGCGCACCGGTGAGGTTCGAGCCTGGCTGGCCGTGCTCGTGGAGCCCGACGACGACCCGTTCCTCACCACCATGCGTGACACGGCGTGGCGTGACACCCGCCGTCTCTCCCGGATGGTCGTGGCCGACCAGACCGGTCAGCCCCCACCACCATCGGATGACACTGCCTGGTCCGAGCCGTTGGAAGCCGAGGCGGCCAGCCTGCACGCCTGGATCGACGGCCTCACGCTGCAGTCGATCACGGTGCCGGACCGCTTCTCGACCGACCAGCTGCAGCACGAGATCGACCGACGACTGCAGAGCATCACGGATCTGTTCAGGCCCTGAGGCTCACGCCGCGAAGGTTCCGATCCAGTTCTCCAGCAGTCGTCGCCCCGCGTCACCGGACTTCTCGGGGTGGAACTGGGTCGCCCACAACGGACCGTCCTCGACCGCCGACACGAAGCGGTCATCGCCGTAGCCCGTCCAGGTCACGGTGGCGGACGGGTGCGACGGCGGCCGGCTGAGCACCCAGTCGCGCACGCCGTAGGAGTGCACGAAGTAGAACCGTTCGTCCTTGATGCCGTCGAACATCCGTGAACCGTCGGCGGCTCCCACCGTGTTCCAGCCCATGTGCGGCACGACGGGCGCCTGCAGCCGCTCGACCGTCCCCGGCCACTCGCCGCAGCCCTCGGTCCGCACTCCGTGCTCGATGCCCGTGCCGAACAGGATCTGCATGCCCACGCAGATTCCCAGCACCGGCTTGTTCGCGATCAGGCGACGCTCGATGATTCGCATGCCGTCCACCGCGACCAGGCCGCGCATGCAGGCCTCGAACGCCCCCACACCGGGAACGAGCAGGCCATCGGCCTCCAGAGCCACGGTGGGGTCGTTGGTGAGCTCGACCTCGACGCCGGCGCGCTCGACCGCACGCACCGCCGAGCGGAGGTTGCCGGACCCGTAGTCGAGTACCGCCACGCGTGGCAGCGCGGACCCGGCGCGATTCAGCACGGCGCCACTACAGGGCGCCCTTGGTGCTGGGCACACCCGACTCGCGCGGGTCGATCGCCACGGCCTGGCGGAAGGCGCGGGCGACGGCCTTGAACTGGGCCTCGGCGATGTGGTGCGGATCGCGTCCGTCGATGAGAGTCACGTGCATCGTGACACCGGCGTGGTGCGCGATGGACTCGAGCACGTGACCGGTCAGCGACCCGGAGTACTGGCCGCCGATGATGGCGGTGATCTGCCGCTCGGGCTCGCCGGAGTGCACGAAGTACGGGCGACCGGACACGTCGACGACGGCCTGGGCCAGCGCCTCGTCGAGCGGCACCAGAGCGTCGCCGTAGCGCGTGATGCCCGACTTGTCTCCCAACGCCTCGCGCAGGGCGTCGCCGATGCAGATGGCGGTGTCCTCCACGGTGTGATGGGCGTCGATGTGCAGATCGCCCTCGGCCCGCACCGTGAGATCGATCAGCGAGTGCCGCGAGAACGCGGTGAGCATGTGGTCGTAGAAACCGACCCCGGTGGAGATGTCGTGGGAGCCGGTGCCGTCGAGGTCCAGCTCGACGACGACGTGGGACTCAGACGTCCTTCGCTCGATGCGACTGGTACGGGTCATGATGAGCTCACCTCCTGCAGGGCGCGGCGGAATGCCAAGACTTCTTCGGGCGTGCCGACGGAGACGCGCAGCCATCCGTCGGGACCAGTCTCGCGTATCAGCACTCCGCGGTCGACGAGGCCCTGCCAGACGGCGTGCCGGTCCTCGAAGCGACCGAAGAGGATGAAGTTGGCATCGGACTCCGCGACGTCGTATCCGGCCCCGGTCAACCACGCGGCGAGCTCGTCGCGGGTGACCCGCAGGTCGTCGACACGGGCCAGCAGCTCCTCGGCGTGGCCGAGCGCCGCGGTCGCGGCGGCCTGCTGCACCACCGACAAGTGATATGGCAGCCGCACGATGCGCACCGCGTCGACGATCGCCGGGTCGGCCGCGAGGTAGCCGAGTCGACCACCGGCGTAGGCGAAGGCCTTGCTCATGGTGCGAGTGACCACCAGGCAGCGGTACTCGGCCAACAGCTCGAGCGCGGTCGGCGTACCGGCACGCCGGAACTCTGCGTACGCCTCGTCGACGACCACGATGCCGGGCGCCACCTCACAGATGGCCCGCACCGTGTCCAGCGGCAGGGCGGTGCCGGTGGGGTTGTTGGGCGAGGTGAGCAGCACGACATGGGGCTGCTCGGCCACGACCAGCGCCACTGCGGCCTCGACGTCGATGCCGAAGTCCTCGCGGCGCTGTCCGGCCACCCATCGCGTGTGCGTGTTGCGCGCGTACTCGGGGTACATCGAGTAGGTGGGTGCGAAGGACACCGCCGTGCGTCCCGGTCCACCGAAGGCCTGCAGGATCTGCTGCATCACCTCGTTCGACCCGTTGGCGGCCCACACCTGCTCGACACGCACGCCCCCCTCGAGATCGCGGCCCAGGTAGTCGGCCAGGCCTTGGCGCAGCACGGTGGCCTCGCGATCGGGATAACGATTCAGGTCTGCCGCGGCCTCGGCGACTGCTCCGGCGATGGACGCGACCGTCTCGGCGCTGGGACCGTACGGGTTCTCGTTGGTGTTGAGCTGCACCGGCAGGTCCAGCTGCGGCGCGCCATAGGGTTCGGCGTCGCGCAGCTCCTCGCGCAGTGGCACCCAGTCCGGTGCACTCACCGGTCGAGCCGGACCGTCACGGCGTTGCCGTGCGAGGGCAGGTTCTCCGCGTTGGCGAGGGTCACGACGTGGCCGCCGACCTCGCGCAGCGCTGCTTCGGAGTAGGTGACGACCTGCATGTTCTTGCAGAACGCACGCACGGACAGACCCGAGGAGTGGCACGCGCACCCGGCCGTGGGCAGCACGTGGTTGGAGCCTGCGGCGTAGTCGCCCAGCGACACCGGGGTGAACGGCCCCACGAAGATCGCCCCCGCGTTCACGATGCGCGCCGCCACGCCTGCGGCGTCGGCGGTCTGGATCTCGAGGTGCTCGGCGGCGTAGGCGTTGGCGACCGCGACGGCCTGGTCGAGATCGCGCACCAGCACGGTCGCCGACTGCCGACCGCTCAGCGCGGTCCGGATCCGCTCGACGTGCGGTGCTGCGTCGACCAGCTCGGTGAGCGCGTCGTCCACGCGGGCCGCCAGATCCTCGCTGTTCGTGATCAGGACCGATGCGGCCATGGGGTCGTGCTCGGCCTGGCTGACCAGGTCCGCCGCGACGAACTCGGCGTCCGCGGTGTCGTCAGCGATCACGGCGATCTCGGTGGGACCGGCCTCGCTGTCGATCGCGATCGTGCCGGCGAGGTGACGCTTGGCCGCGGCCACGTAGATGTTGCCCGGCCCCGTGACGAGATTGACCGGCCGACACTCCCCCGCGCCGTAGGCGAGCATCGCGATGGCCTGGGCGCCGCCGGCGGCGTAGACCTCATCGATGCCCAGCAGCGCGCAGGCCGCCAGGATCGACGGGTGTGGCAGTCCGCCGTGGTCCTTGGACGGCGGACTGGACAGCGCAATGCCCTGCACACCCGCGACCTGCGCGGGGACTGCGTTCATCACGACCGAGCTCAGCAGGGGCGCGAGGCCGCCGGGCACGTACAGACCCACCCGCTGCATCGGCACGATGCGCCGCTCGACGGTGGCTCCATCGGCCGTCCGGGTCATGACGCTGCTCTCCAGCTCGGCCTCCGACGTCTGCCGCAACCGGCGGATCGACTCGGTCAGGCCGGCGCGGATCGCCGGATCGAGCTCGGCCAGAGCCGTGGCCAGAGCCTGCTGTGGAACGCGGAGGGTCTGGGGGCGCACGCCGTCGAATCGCTCCCCCGCATCGAGTACGGCTTCGACCCCACGCTGGCGCACGTCCTCACAGATCGGGCGCACGGCGGCGAGGGCGGAGTCGACATCGACCTCGGCCCTTGGCACGGCACTGCCGTAGGCGGTCGCCCACTCCTCGGGTGCCGGATCGAGGGACCGCAGGTCAAGACGTCGCATCACGAGGATCAGTCTACGAAAGACCGCTACGGTATCGGCGTGGCCACTCGCAAGCCGCCGCGCGCCGCGGCTCCCACCCCGGCGTTCGCCGCCCTGCAGCGAGCCGACGTGCCGCACACGACCCACACCTACACGCACGATCCGCGGTCGGACGGCTACGGCGTCGAGGCTGCTGCGGCACTCGACGTCTCACCGGAGCGCGTGCTCAAGACGCTGATGGTGCAGGTCGACGGCGCTGACCCGGTGGCCGCGCTGGTTCCCGTCACCACACAGCTGGACCTGAAGGCCGTGGCGGCCGCGCTGGGCGGCAAGCGAGCGCAGATGGCCGATCCGCAGATGGCGCAGCGAGCCACCGGGTACGTGCTGGGCGGCATCTCACCGTTCGGGCAGCGCCAACCCCACCGCACCGTGGTGGACTCGAGCGCCCTGAGCCACGCCACGGTGTTCGTCTCCGGCGGGCGGCGAGGTCTGGAGATCGAGCTGTCGCCTCAGGACCTGGTGTCGACGACCGGAGCCGTGGCCGCCTCGGTCTCGTCCTGATCCTCGTCCAGACCGGTCTGGCCCCAGGTACCGAGCAGAACTCCGACCAGTGCGGCGATGGGCCACACCAGGAACGGGGCGATGCCGTCGACGCGGAGCTCGTCGGGAACCCGGTCGCCCAGGGCCAGACCGGTCACAGACTCGGGCGGCGGAGGCCCCAGCAGCATGCCCACCTGCCAGGCCACCACCCCGGCCAGGGTGGAGCCGACGGCCACGCTGGCGACCAGCAACCACCCGCCGTGGCGTGCCAGCAGGGTCATCGCGGCCGCCCACAGCAGGGCGGCGATCACGCCGATCAGGGTGAAGACCACGATCACCGAGAACTGTCCGCGTGAGGCGTCCTCGGTCAGGACGATGCCGGTCTCCCGGACCTCCCAGCGTGCCGGATCGGCCAACTGGGCCCACACGACGCCGCTGACGATGCCGAGCAGACCTGCGGAGATCGAGATCAGGAGCCACCGCACCTCGTTGACACGACGGGCCCCGGACGCCCGCGTCATGCCAGGCAACCCGGGCCGAGCAGCTCCTTGAGGTCGGCCACCAGGGCCGAGGACTGCGAGACCCGCAGGCCCGCATCGAGTCGCATGGTCTTGACGCCGCTGTTGCTGTGCAGCCGCAGGTGCACCTCCGACCCGCCCGGGTGCGCGGCGAGGATCTGCTTGAACGAGCCGACGGTGTCGGTGGTGCACCGCGCCACCGGCATGGTCACCACGACGGGTGCGTCGGCCCGTGCGGTGTCGATGGGCGGCAAGGTGATCTCGGTGGCGTGCAGGTCGAGCCCGTCGTCCTTGCTGCGGACCCGCATCTTGACCACGACGATGGCGTCGTTGACGAGGGCCGGACCAGCGAGCTCGTAGACCGCCGGGAAGACCATGACCTGCACGGCTCCCTCGAGGTCCTCGACCGTGATGGACGCCCACGTCTTGCCCGCCTTGGACATGCGCCGCTGGACGCCGGTGATGAGGCCGCAGATCTTGACGGTGGCGCCGTCGCGGTCGGTGTCGGAGAGCAGCTCGCCGATCGTGGTGTCGCTGGCGGCCCGCAGCACGTGCTCGAGGCCGAGCAGCGGGTGGTCCGACACGTAGAGGCCGAGCATGTCCCGCTCGAGCGAGAGCAGCTGGGACTTCTCCCACTCCGGCATCACCGGCACCCGCACCGTGACACCGGTGAAGCCGTCGTCGAGGCCACCGAACAGCGAGTCCTGGCCGATCGCGGCGCTGCGCTTGAGGTCGATGTACTGATCCACCGCCTCCTCGGCGACCGTCGTGAGCGCTCGTCGCTGGTGGCCCATCGAGTCGTAGGCGCCGGCCTTGATCAGCGAGTCGACGACCCGCTTGTTGCACACGTGCAGCGGCACCTTGTCCATGAAGTCGGTGAAGTCGGTGAACGCACCCTTGGCCTCGCGGGCCGCCACGATGCCGGCGACCACGTTCTCGCCGACGTTGCGGATCGCGCCCATGCCGAAACGGATGTCGGTCCCGACCGACGCGAAGTTGGAGATCGACTCGTTGACGTCCGGTGGCAGCACCTGGATGCCCATGCGCCGGCACTCGTTGAGGTAGATGGCCGACTTGTCCTTGTCACCGCGCGTGCTGGTCAGCAGGGCCGCCATGTACTCGGCCGGGTAGTTGGCCTTGAGGTATGCGGTCCAGTACGAGATGACGCCGTAGGCCGCGGAGTGCGCCTTGTTGAACGCGTAGTCCGAGAAGGGCAGCAGGACGTCCCACAGCTGCGTGATGGCCTGCTGGGAGTAGCCGCGCTCGAGCATGCCGCCCTGGAATCCGGCGTACTGCTTGTCGAGCTCGGACTTCTTCTTCTTGCCCATCGCGCGCCGCAGCATGTCGGCCTGACCGAGGCTGAACCCGGCGAGCACCTGGGCGATCTCCATCACCTGCTCCTGGTACACGATCAGGCCGTAGGTCTCACCGAGGACGGTCTCCAGGGGCTTCTCGAGCTCGGGATGGATGGGCTCGATGGGCTCGCGGCCGTTCTTGCGACGCGCGTACTTGTTGTGCGAGTCCGCGCCCATGGGACCGGGCCGGTAGAGCGCGCCGACGGCCGAGATGTCCTCGAAGGAGTCGGGTTTCATGCTGCGCAGCAGCGCACGCATGGGTCCGCCGTCGAGCTGGAACACCCCGAGGGTGTCGCCGCGCGAGAGGAGCTCGAAGGTGACCGGGTCGTCGAAGGTGAGGTCCTCGAGCACCAGCTCGATACCGCGGTTGCGCGAGATGTTGTCGAGCGCGTCGTCGAGCACCGTGAGGTTGCGCAGCCCCAGGAAGTCCATCTTGACCAGCCCGAGCGCCTCGCACATCGGGTAGTCGAACTGGGTGATGATCGCGCCGTCGGCCTCGCGCTTCATGATCGGCACGATGTCGATGAGCGGGTCGCTGCTCATGATGACACCGGCCGCGTGCACACCGGCCTGGCGGATCTGGCCCTCCAGGCCGAGCGCCGTGTCGTAGATCTTGCGGACCTCGGGGTCGGAGTCGTGCAGCTCGCGGAACTCCTTGCCGTCGCCGTAGCGGTCGCCGGAGGAGTCGAACATCTTCGACAGGGCCACGCCCTTGCCCATCACGTCGGCGGGCAACGCCTTGGTGATCTTCTCGCCCATGCCGAACGGGTAGTCGAGCACCCGGTTGGCGTCCTTGATGGCCGCCTTGGCCTTGAGGCGACCGAAGGTGGCGATCATGGCGACACGCTCGGCGCCGTACTTGTCCGAGACGTAGCGGATGACCTCGGCGCGACGCCGCTCGTCAAAATCGATGTCGAAGTCGGGCATCGACGGGCGCTCGGGGTTGAGGAAGCGCTCGAAGATCAGGCCGTGCGTCAGGGGGCACAGGTCGGTGATGCGCAGGGCGTAGGCGGCGATCGAGCCGGCACCTGATCCACGGCCGGGGCCGACGCGGATGCCGTTGTCCTTGGACCAGCCGATGAAGTCGGCCACCACCAGGAAGTAGCCGCAGTAGCCCTTGGCACGCACGACGTCGAGCTCCATCTCGACGCGGGCGCGGACGGTGTCGGTGAGCTTGTCGCCGGGATAGCGCGACTCGATGCCGCGCCAGACCTCGCGGGCGAACCAGCTCTCCTCGGTCTCCCCGGCCGGGATGTCGGCCTTGGCCATGTAGCCGCCGGTGGACTCGGTGAAGTCCATGTCGCAGCGTTCGGCGATCAGGAGCGTGTTGTCGCACGCCTCCTTCATGCCGTTGGTGTCCTCCCACAGCGCACGCATCTCGGCCGCAGACTTGATGTAGTAGCCGCCACCGTCGAACTTGAGACGCTTGGGGTCGGACAGCGTCTTGCCCGAGGCGACACAGATCAGCGCATCCTGGGCGTCGGCGTCCTCGGGTGCGTTGTAGTGCGAGTCGTTGGTCGCGACCGGCGGGATGTCGAGCTCACGGCCGAGCCTGAGCAGGTCGTCGCGTACGACCTTCTCGATCGCGATGTCGTGATCCATCAGCTCGAGGAAGAAGTTCTCGCGGCCGAAGATCTCCTGCAGCTCACCGGCGGCGCGCTTGGCCTCGTCGTACTGGCGCAGGCGCAGACGCGTCTGGATCTCACCGGACGGGCAGCCGGTGGTGGCGATGATGCCCGATGAGTACCGGTGCAACAGCTCACGGTCGATGCGCGGCTTGTAGTAGAACCCCTCGAGGCTGGAGTACGAGGACAGCCGGAACAGGTTGTGCATGCCCTCGGTGGAGTGCGCCAGCATGGTCATGTGGGTGTACGCGCCACCGCCGGCGACGTCGTTGCCGCCCTCCTCGCTGGCATCGCCCTTGCCCCACCGGACGCGCTTGCGCTCCGAGCGGTGCGTGCCCGGCGTGACGTACGCCTCCATGCCGATGATCGGCTTGATGTCGTGGGCGCGCGCCTTCTTCCAAAAATCGAACGCACCGTGCACGTTGCCGTGATCGGTCATGGCGATGGCGGGCATCTGCAGGTCCGCGGTGCGTTCGAACAACCCGTCGAGCAGGGAGGCGCCGTCGAGCATCGAGTACTCGGTGTGGACGTGCAGATGCACGAAGGACGAGTCACTCGCCATTGCTGGGATGGCCTCCTGAGAAGGGGGTGGAATCGGGGAAGAGTGTCAGCGTACGTCAGTGGACCGAGGCTCTGAGGCGGCACGCCGCGACGCCCCGGACCACCCGGCAACGGACCTACTTGCTGCTGGCCCGCTGGTACTGGCGCACGGACAGCGGCAGGAAGATCGCGACGATGGCGAGGCTGCACAAGGCGGTGTAGAGCACCGGGTTCTGCAGGGCCCACGACCCCGGGGGTGGACCGTCGGTCGCGACGTTGCCGAACAGCTCGCGACAGGCCTGGGTCAGGGTGGAGACCGGGTTCCACTCGACGAACTGGCGCAACCCGGTCGGGAACGACTCGGTCGGCACGAAGGCGTTGGACACGAAGGTCAGCGGCATGATGACGATGAACGAGGCGTTGTTGATGACGTCGACGCTCGGCACGATGAGGCCGACCCAGGCCATGATCCAGCTGACCGCGTACGCGAACAGCAGCAGCAGCAAGAACGCGATGGTCGCGTCGAAGATGCCCTCGCGGATGCGCCATCCCACCAGCAGTCCGGTCAGCGCCATGATGATCAGACTCAGGACGTTGTAGATGACGTCGGACGTGGTGCGCCCGACCAGCACCGCCGAATTCGACATCGGCAACGACCGGAACCGGTCGATGATGCCCTTCTGCATGTCCTCGGCCAGACCCACTCCCGTGAACGTGGCGCCGAAGACGACGGTCTGCGCGAAGATGCCCGGGACGAGAAACTCGCGATAGTTGACTTCGCCGGGCACGGAGATGGCGCCGCCGAACACGAACGCGAACAGCAGCACGAACATGATGGGCGAGACCAGCACGAAGACCAGGATCTCGGGGACCCGGATGATCTTGATGACGTTGCGCTTGGCCACGACCCAGCCGTCACTGGCGACCTTGGCCAGTCCGGTGACCGCCTCGGTACTGACCTGCGGCGACGACGCCGGGGGTCTGACCTGCCGCGAGGACGATGGCTGCGTGGTCGGATCGGGCTCGGTGCTGGTCATGACGCCTCCTGGTCGGCGGATGGTGAGTCTGCATCGGACGGATCGTCCTCAGCCTGGGCCGCGCGGCCGGTCAGGGTGAGGAAGACGTCGTCGAGGGTGGGCCGGCGCAAGCCGATGTCGAGCACGCTGATGGCCGATTGTTCGAGGTCGGCGAGCACGCGCATGAGCTGGGTGGTGCCGCCGTCCACGCCGGCGGTGAGAGTTCGCCCGTTCGCCTCGACCCGGATGTCGCCGGTGGCGACCTTGCCGAGGATCACCTGCGCCTGCTCGCGATGAGCGGCGTCGACCAGGACGAGCTCGATGCGCTCGCCACCGGTCTGCGCCTTGAGGTGATCGGCGGTGCCCTGCGCAATGGCCCGGCCGTGGTCGATGACCACGATGTCGTCGGCCAGCAGGTCGGCCTCCTCGAGGTACTGGGTGGTGAGCAGCAGCGTGGAGCCCGACGACACGAGGTCGCGGATCACGTCCCACATCTGCTGCCTGCTGCGGACGTCGAGCCCTGTGGTGGGCTCGTCGAGGATCAGGACCGGCGGCGAGGCCACCAGCGCTCCCGCGAGGTCGAGGCGGCGGCGCATGCCGCCTGAGTAGGTCTTGGACGGGCGGTCGCCGGCGTCGGACAGCCCGAACCGTTCGAGCAGCTCGCGTGCGCGGCGCGACGACTGGGCTCGGCCGAGTCCGTACAACCGGCCCACCATGTCGAGGTTCTCGTAACCGGTGAGGTACTCATCGACCGCGGCGTACTGGCCGGACAGGCCGATGTTGCGGCGCACGCCCTCGGGGTCCGTGCGCACGTCGATGCCGGCGATGGTGGCGCTGCCCTCGTCGGCCAGGAGCAACGTGGCCAGGATCCGGACGGCCGTGGTCTTGCCCGCTCCGTTGGGACCGAGCAACCCCAGGACGGTGCCCTCGGGCACCGTGAGATCGAGGTTCGAGAGCGCCTCGAGCTCCTTGTACCTCTTGACGAGGCCCGTGGCCTTGATCATGTCGGTCATGCCGTGCCTTTCGGTGAATCGGACGTGTGGAGATCATCATGGCCGAGCCCACCGACACAATTTACTGCCGGACCTCGAACCGCAGGTGAATTCTGCCCTCTCGGCCGATCTGCTGGCCGATGCGCACGGCAACCTCGACCAGCTGCGCTCACGATGGGGTCAGGCTCGACACGAGCTGCGGGCGGCCCTCGAGGGCGAGCAGGGCAAGCGCGATGCCAAGAAGTCGGCCGACCAGGACGGCAATCAAGGCGGTCAGGTCCAGGAGGGCGCCACGCTGGTGGACGGCGAAGTGGACCGGGCCATGACCCAGTACCGCCACCAGGTCGATGCGCTGCTCGATGAGCTGACCGAGTCGATGCGCCGCGTCCACCGCGCGGACGAGGACATGGCCGAGCACCTGCCGCGTCGGGACAAGAGCGTACTGGCCGCAGAGGCCGTCGACCTCGACGGCAACGCGGGAGACCAGCCGAGCATCATCTCCGGTCCCGAGGACATCCGAATGGTCGCCCAGGACGTGCGCGACGCCGCCCAGTCCATCGATCAGGTCGCAGACCAGCTGCGCGAGATCCGCCTGGGCATCCGGGAAGGGCGGATGCTGCCCGACGACGAGCGGGTCGGCAGCAGCGACGGCTTCGAGCGCACCTGGACCCAGCACTTCGACGAGCTGCGCGAGACCCTCGACCACGCACGCCGCGCGGGTGTGGAGGTTGCGGACCGGCTGGCCGAGATCGACCAGAACGGGCTCGCGCGACGTGCGTCGATCTGGCCGAGGCGGCGGTTCCTGAGGCCCGCTCAGGTCTGCTCGTAGCTGGACAGAAAGTTGCCCAGCCGGCCGATCGCCTCGGCCAGGTCGCGCGACCACGGCAGCGTGACGATGCGCAGGTGGTCCGGGTCTGGCCAGTTGAAGCCGGTGCCCTGGGTGATGAGGATCTTCTCGGACTCCAGGAGGTCGAGCGCGAGCTGCTGGTCGTCCTTGATCGGATACACCTCCGGGTCGAGCCGCGGGAACACGTACAGCGCTCCCTTGGGTTGCACCACGCTGACTCCGGGGATCTTGCGCAGCTCGGTCACCGCGGTGTCGCGCTGCTCGATCAGGCGACCGCCTGGCAGGACCAGCTCATTGATCGACTGGTATCCGCCGAGCGCCACCTGGATGGCGTTCTGGGCCGGCACGTTGGGACACAACCGCATCGAGCACAGCAGCGTGATGCCCTCGAGATAGTCGCGGGCCCGCTCTATGGGGCCGGTCAGCACCAGCCAGGCTGCTCGGTAGCCGCAGACGCGGTAGGCCTTGGACAGGCCGTTGAAGGTCAGGGTCAGCACGTCGGGTGCGATGCTGGCCATCGAGATGTGCTCGGCGTCGTCGTACAGGATCTTGTCGTAGATCTCGTCGGCCATGACGATCAGGTCGTGCTTGCGGGCCAGCTCGGCGATCGCCACCAGCGTCTCGCGCGAGTACACGGCGCCCGTCGGGTTGTTGGGGTTGATCACCACGATGACGCGGGTGCGGTCGGTGATCTTGGACTCCAGGTCGGCCAGATCGGGGTTCCACTCGTTGTCCTCGTCGCACCGGTAGTGCACCGGGACTCCCCCGGCGAGGTTCGTGACCGCGGTCCACAACGGGTAGTCGGGCACCGGGATCAGGACTTCTTCGCCGTTGTCCAGCAGGGCCTGCAGCGCGATCTGGATCAGTTCGGAGACACCGTTGCCGATCCACACGTCGTCGATGTCGATGCGGGGGAACTCCGGCTGAAGCTGGTAGTGGTGCACGACGGCACGTCGGGCGGACTGGATGCCGCGCGAGTCCGAGTAGCCCGCCGAGGCCGGCAGCCCGGCGATCATGTCCTGCAGGATCTCGGCCGGGGCGTCGAATCCGAAGGGTTGCGGGTTGCCGATGTTGAGCTTGAGGATGCGGTGACCCTCGGCCTCGAGGGCGTTGGCGCGAGCGGCGACGGGACCTCGGATGTCGTACAACACATCTCTGAGCTTCTCGGACTGACGCACCACGGGAATCATGTGCGACATCTTCCCATCTGTGGCTCAGGGAGTGCGGACGACCTCCAGGGCAGCGACGAGATCGTCGGGATACGCAGAGGAGTAGGTGACCCACTCGCCCGACCTCGGATGCGTGAAGCCCAGCCCCTTGGCGTGCAACCACTGCCGTTGCAGACCGACCCGGTCGGCCAGGGACGGATCGGCCCCGTACATGAGGTCGCCGACGCACGGATGGTGCAGCGCGCTCATGTGGACGCGGATCTGATGGGTGCGGCCCGTCTCAAGCTTGATCGTCAGCAGGCTCGCGAACCGGTGGGCCTCGAGCGTCTCGTAGTGGGTGATGCTCGCTCGCCCGCCGGCCTTGACCGTGAACTTGAAGTCGTGCCTGGGGTGCCGCGCGATGGGCGCGTCGACCGTGCCGGTGTGCGGATCGGGATGGCCCTGCACCAACGCGTGGTACGTCTTGTCGACGACCCGGTCGCGGAAGGCCTGCTTGAGCACGGTGTACGCGTGCTCGGACTTGGCGACCGTCATCAGCCCGCTGGTGCCGACGTCGAGACGGTGCACGATGCCCCGGCGCTCGGCTGCGCCCGACGTGGAGATGCGCACGCCCGCGCCGGCCAGGTGGTCCAGCACCGTCGGTCCGCTCCAGCCCACGCTCGGGTGAGCCGCCACGCCGACCGGCTTGTCGACCACGACGATGTCCTCGTCCTGGTGCACGATCTGCATGCCCTCGACCTCGTGGGCCACGACCGTCGCGGTGCGGGGCGCCGGGATGGTGGCCTCGAGCAGGGCCCCGGACTCCACGCGCTCGGACTTCGCCGGGGTGGAGCCATCCAGCAGCACGTGTCCGCCCGAGACCAGCTCGCTGGCCCGGGTGCGTGAAAGTCCCAGCAACCGGGCCACGGCGCTGTCGACCCGCTCGCCGGCCAGCCCCTCCGGAACGTGGAACACCTTCTGCTCCAGAGGGGTGGAGTCGTCGGTCGATGAGCTCATCGGGTCTCCTTGGTGCCGTCGATGGCCACGCCACGGACCGTGCGCCACACGATCACGACGGCAGCCACTGTGAGGGCGATGTCGGCGACGTTTCCGACGAACGGTCCGTAGTCGATGAAGTCGACGACCTGACCACGCAGCGGTTCGGGCTCACGGAACAGGCGATCGACCAGGTTGCCGACCGCACCGGCCAGCAGCAGGCCGAGGCCCACTGCCCAGCCGCGGTCGCGCAGCCGAGCGGCCATGCGGACCACGACGGCGGCGACCACGATCGCGATCAGTGTCAGCACGATGGTCATCGATGAGCCCTGCCCGAACGCGGCACCCGGATTGCGCAGGAACGTCAGGTCCAGGAGACCGGGGATCAGCGTCGATGAGGGTTCGCCCTCGAGGAACTCGACCGCGAGCACCTTGGTGACCTGATCGATCACCAGCACCACGGTTGCCACGACGACAAACAGGCGCACGGCACTGTTCGGGGCGGCACTGCGCGGGGCGGCCGACGACTCGGTGGGTTCGGTGATGGCGGGTTCTCCCTGCGGACTCAGTGGTGCTCCCCACGCATCCTGCGTGGCGATACCCCTCCATCGTCCCATGCTGGAGGTACCCGGTTGGTCAGGGGACCTGCCGTGGTCAGTGGCGCTCTTCGCGCTTCTTGCACGGCATGCAGAGGGTGGCACGCGGGAACGCCATGAGCCGCATCTTGCCGATTGGCTCACCACAGGACTCGCACACGCCGTACGAGCTGTCATCGAGTCGGCGCAGTGCCTTCTCGGTCTGCAGCAGCAGCTCGCGCTGGTTGGCCGCCAGCGACATCTCGGCGTCGCGCTCGAGGCCCTTGGAGCCCACATCGGCCTGGTCGTTGCCCGCGCCGTCGACGTTGTCGCGCAGCAGGTCCTGCAGCCCCTTGGCCGAGATCGACAGCTCGCGCGTCAGGCGCTCACGGTCGGCTTCGAGCTCGGTGCGCACCTCGGTGGTCTCCGCGGCTGTCCACGGGTTCTCGTCGGCCAGCACCGCGAGCTTCGTCTTTGGCATGCCGGGAGATTAAACCCGCGATGCAGTGAACACAAATCGCCACTCCGTGGTGCTACTTGAACGTTCCCTGTCTGACTGCGTCGAAGGAGGCGTATCGGGCCCCGGACACGCAAGGACGCCCCCACCCAGCGTGCGGGTGGGGGCGTCCTCGACGACTGTTCAGACGTGACTCAGTACGAGTCCTCTTCGCCCAGGAGCGAACGCAGACGACGCGGGCCGGACTCGGCCGGTGCGGTGACCGGCTCGGAGTTGGTGCTCTCGTTCGCGGCGAGCTGGTCGAGCTGGCTCTGGAAGTAGTTCTTGAGCCGTGCCCGGTACTCACGCTCGTAGGCGCGCAGGTGCTCGACCTCGCGCTGGATCTCGTAGCGCTCGTGCTCGATCGTGGCCACGGCCTGCTGACGACGCTCGTTGGTCTCCTCATCGAGCTTCTGCGCGCGGATGCGGGCGTCGGTCTCGAGGCGATCGGCCTTGCCACGCGCCTCGTTGGTGAGACGCTCGGCCTTGGTGCGGGCCTCGCCAACCACGCGGTCGGCTTCTTCCTTGGCCGAGTCCATGAGCTGGTCGGCGTTGTTGGAGGCGATCTCGAGCAGACGAGCCGCAGCCGACGACGCATCGCCCATGCTGGGCCGCGGCGCAGGAGTCTCGGCCACGGCCACCGGGGCCGGGGTCTCGACGACTGGCTCGGGGGCGGGCTCCGGCTCGGGCTCGGGCTCGGGCTCCGGCGCCGCCTGCACGACGGGCTCGGGCTCGGGAGTGGGGGTCGGGTTCGACTCGAGGGCGGGGATCAGACCGGTGGCTTCACCGCTGGAGGCTGCGGCGACCTTGGCGCGCAGCTCCTCGTTCTCGACGGTGAGGCGCTCGAGCTCTGCCTCGACCTCATCGAGAAACTGATCAACCTCGCCCATGTCGTAACCCTCACGAAGACGGACGGGCGTGAAGCGCTTGTTGCGCACGTCCTCTGGCGTCAATGGCATTGATTCACCTCGGTAGTCGGAGCAGTCCTCGCGGACTATTGAGTGTTCAGCGTACTCTGCCGGGAGTCACTTCTGCCACATACGTCTCTGAACACGCACGAGCGCCCTGCAGACGCACTGCAATGACAGGGCCGGTCACGCGTCGGTCAGAAGATGGCGCGCACGACACCCATCAAGATGTACAGCGCGAACAGCAGGACCATGGGTGACAGATCCAGGGCTGCTCCGCCGAGCCTGATCGGCGGGATGACCCGGCGCAGGCTGCGCAACGGCGGATCAGTCACTGCGTAGATGCCCTCGGCCAGTACCGCGACCAGACCCGTGGGACGCCACGAACGGGCCAGCATGCGCACCCAGTCGAGCACGAAGCGGGCGAGCAGCAGCACGATGGCCACCCACAGGATGAACAGAAGGAAATTGCCGATGGCCTGGGTGGTCATGACTCAACTCTGATTGAAGAACCCGCCCGATGCCAAACGGTGCTTGTCCTCGTCTGTGACCGTGACGTTGGCCGGAGACAGCAAGAAGACCTTGGACGTGACCCGATTGATGGTGCCGTGCACCGCGAAGATGAGGCCGGCCGCGAAATCGACGAGCCGCTTGGCGTCGTCGTCATCGATCTCGGACAGGTTCATGATGACCGGGACGCCGGAACGGAAGTGCTCGCCGACGGTACGCGCATCGTTGTAGGTGCGCGGCGTGACGGTCTCGATGCGGGCGAAGTCGCTGGAGACGGACGCAGCACTGACCGGGGAGGCGGCAGGCCGACGCTCCTGACGGCGCTCGGAGCGACGCTCCTCGATGCTGGCCACGGGCGCGGGCCGCGAGGGCGCCGACTTGGCCGGCTCGGCGACAGCTCGCCCATCGTGGGGATCAGTGTCGTACTCCGTGTCGTACTCGTCGTACTCACCCTGCTCAACCAGGCCGAGGTACTCGCCGACCTTACGCATTGCGCCAGCCATGGGAACTCCGTGGTGTGTTAGATGTGACTAAATGACACTAGTGAGATTAGCCTGCGACGGGCCGATCTCCGAGTATCGAGCGCCCGACACGCAGGTGTGTCGCACCGGCGTGCACGGCATCTTCGAGGTCGGCGCTCATCCCGGCCGAGATCATGGCCGCACCGGGGTGTGTCTCGCGCAGCGTTGCACCGAGCGCGACCAGCTGGTCGAAGCATGGTCGAGGCTCGACACCGAGCGGCGCGACGGTCATGAGGCCGTCGAGGCGCAGGTGGTCGGCGCCGGCGATCAGGTCTGCCAGGTCGGCCACGGCGTCGGGAGTCACGCCCGATCGTCCGGGGTCGGTCGTGTCGAAGTCGACCTGGACGAGACACCCCAGCACCCGACCCGCCGACTCCGCGCCGCGGTCGAGCGACCGCGCCAGCTTGGCTCGATCGACGCTGTGCACCACGTCGGCGTACTGGGTGACCGCGCCGGCCTTGTTGGTCTGCAGCCCGCCCAGGAAGTTCCAGGTCAGCGCGGCGGCGACCTCGGCGTGCTTGTCACCGGCCTCGGGGTGGCGGTTCTCCCCCACCTCGGTGACACCGAGCTCGGCGAGGAGCTCGACGTCGGAGGCCGGGTAGGTCTTGGTGACGGCGATCAACGTGATCTCGTCCCGATCGCGGCCCGCAGCATCGCAGGCCGACTGGATCCGCTGCTCGGTCTCGGCCAGACCGGCCGCGATCTCGTCGCGGCGGCTCATCGCAGCACCACGATGCCACCGATGCGACCCGATGCCGTGCCCTGACGACGATAGGAGAACAGGTCGTGGTCGGTGATGGTGCAGGTGTCGGCACCGAGGTCGATCACCTCGACGCCCAGGTCGGTCAGCTGGCTGACCACTCCGGCGCCGACATCGACCGACGGGGTGCCCCAGGTGGTCGTGGACCGGGTGCCCGGAACCGCAGCCTCGACCTCGTCGGCCATCTGCTCGGGCACCTCGTAACAGCAGCCCCCGGCCCGTGGGCCGATCCAGGCCTGTACCAAGTCGGCTCCGCGGTCGCGCAGCGCGGAGACGAGCGCAGGCACGACACCGCCGACCATGCCGACGCGACCTGCGTGGGCCGCGCCCACCAGCCCGGTGTCGGGATCGGCCAGGAGCACCGGCACGCAGTCGGCGACCCGGACCAGCAGCGGGACCCCGATCTGGTCGGTCACCAGCGCATCGCAGACCGGCACGGTCCCCGAGCCGTGCGCTCGGATGGTGTCTGCGTACGCGACCTCGGCGCCATGGACCTGCGACATCGCATGCAGGCCCTCGACGCCGAGCTCCTCGGACAGAGCCGCGAGATTGCGCACGACGATGTCATCACCATCACCGGCCGAGCTGCCGAGGTTCAGCGAGGTGAACGGACCATCGCTGTGTCCCCCATGACGGTCGGTGAACGCCACCTCGACCTGCCCGGTCGATTCACGATGCCAGAACACGACCTCAGCCTACGTCTCGTGCCGCACGAACGACTCAGCGCAGAAAGTCCGGAACGTCGAGGTCGTCGTCGTAGTCGACCGACGGCGACTCGGGGAGCACAGCGCCGGACGGCGTGGACGAGTCGGACCGACGGTCCGCATCGCGACGCTCGGAGTCGCGACGTTCGGGCGCACCGAGGTCGCGGCGCGGCGAGTCGAGGTGCGGGTCCGGCGGATAGCTCGGGGCCGGACGCGCCGACGGCGGCGGGGGCGAGGACGACTGAGGCGGTGAACCCGCGGGAGCTGCCGCGGGCGGCTCGACCCTGTCGACCTCCTTGAGCAGGGCCGGCTGGTGGGCGTCGCGCGTCTTGGGCTCGCCGCCGTCGAATCCGGCAGCGATCACGGTGACCCGGACCTCGTCGCCCAGCGCGTCGTCGATCACCGCACCGAAGATGATGTTCGCCTCGGGGTGCACGGCGTCGGCCACGAGACCAGCGGCCTCGTTGATCTCGAACAGCCCGAGGTCGGACCCACCCGAGATCGACAGCAGCACGCCGCGGGCGCCCTCGATCGAGGCTTCCAGCAACGGGCTGGACACGGCGGACTCGGCAGCGATGGCCGAACGGTGCTCACCCCGGGCCGACCCGATGCCCATGAGCGCCGACCCCGCATCGGACATGACCGACTTGACGTCGGCGAAGTCGAGGTTGATCAGGCCGGGGGTGGTGATCAGGTCGGTGATGCCTGACACGCCCTGGTGCAGCACCTGGTCGGCCTGTCGGAAGGAGTCCAGCAGGCTGACGTTCGGATCGCTGATCGACAGCAGCCGGTCGTTGGGGATGACGATGAGGGTGTCGACCTCGTCGCGCAGCGCCTGGATACCGTCATCGGCCTGGTTGGAGCGATTGCGGCCCTCGAACTTGAACGGACGGGTGACGACACCGATCGTGAGCGCGCCGAGCGAGCGAGCGATGCGGGCCACCACGGGCGCGCCGCCGGTGCCGGTACCGCCGCCCTCGCCGGCGGTGACGAAGACCATGTCGGCGCCGCGGATGGCAGCCTCGATCTCCTCGGCGTGATCCTCTGCCGCCTGCTTGCCGATCTCAGGATTCGCGCCGGCGCCCAGGCCCCGGGTCGAGTCGCGACCGACGTCGAGCTTGACGTCGGCGTCGCTCATCAGGAGCGCCTGAGCATCGGTGTTGATCGCGATGAACTCGACGCCCTTGAGGCCGATCTCGATCATCCGATTGACGGCGTTGACTCCGCCGCCGCCAATGCCGACGACCTTGATCACCGCCAGATAGTTCTGGACCGCCATGGTGTGTGCCTCTCGAGGTAAAGCTGTGAAGTCTAACCCTCACGTTAAGGTTGATGATTATGTCAACCTCTCTGCATGGGACAGACGCTACGGGTGGGACGAAGCGTGCCGCTGCCGACACGCCGCGACGGTGGCCGCCGGGTCAATTGGTGTGCAGCTCACTTACTCGCGCGTCGTCGGCTGATCGGGTGCACTGACGTCGTACTGGCTGGCCTCGATGCCCAACAACGTGTCCAGCACCTCGAGCTTGCGAGCCGGTTCGGCCACGCTCCCCCACGTGACCGTGCGCCCCTCGGTCAGCCCGAGCTGCACCGAGTCCTTGCTGCCTGCCGTGATCAGGCGCAGCTGCTTGTTGAGAGCAGGATCGTCGCGCCGGATACGGTCCGCCACCCGCGCGACCGCCTCGAGGGTCTGCAATCGCTGTGCCGGTTCGTCGGCGGTGACCCTGGCCTCGATCAGCTTCGTCGGCTTCTCGTCATACGTGCGGAACTCGACACCGAAGCGGTCGACACCGCGGAACTCGCCATCGACGGACATCCAGGTGACAGCGGTCCGCTCGGTGATCTCGATGCTGACGGTGTGCGGCCACGAGCGCGAGACCTCGACCTCCTGCACGCGCGGCATCTTCTTGACCCGCGCCGTGATCCCGGTCAGGTCGATGCGGGCCAGGGGGCCGTCGAGCGGCACCTCGGCCACCTCGTCGACCTGCTTGGCCGACAAGGAGGTCAGACCTTCGACCTCGACCGAGCGCGCTGACAGGACCGAGGAGAACCACACGAGCCAGACCACGACGAGCGCCAGCACGAGGACGAGACCTGCCACGGCGAATCGGAACCAGCGGTGGCGGCGCAGGCCGAGCCGGCGCGCGGTGAACCGATCGTTCATGCCTGCTCCAGCAGGCCCAGGACCACCGGGCCCACCGTCGTGATGTCGCCCGCACCCAAGGTCAGCAGGAGATCACCCGCTCGCAGGCGGGGCACCAGCACCTCCGCCAGGCCCGTCACCGGACCGCCGACCGAGGCCCTCGCAGGATCCATGACCGTGGCGGCGGCGTCGACCACCAGTGCCGCGGTGACGGCCGGATCGGGGTCCTCGCGGGCCAGGTAGATGTCGGCCACCACGATCTCGTCGGCGGCGGCCAGCTCACGGCCCATGCGCTCGCCGTACAGACGGGTGCGACTGACCAGATGAGGCTGGAACGCCACGACCAGGCGATCGCCAGCCGCGATCGCGCGGGCCGCAGCGAGGTCGGCGGCGATCTCGGTGGGGTGGTGCGCATAGGAGTCGTAGACCCGCACGCCTGCGGCCTCGCCGAGCCGTTGCATGCGGCGTGCGGCCCCGGTGTAGTCAGACAGTCCCGCGGCCAGCTGGTGGGCCTCGTGCCCCAGCGCCAGGCCCGCGGCGAGGGCCAGCAGGGCATCGATCGCGTAGTGGCGTCCGGGCACAGCGAGCCGAACCTCGACCAACGGTGCCTCGTCGAGCAGCACCGTGAAGGTCGTGGACTCGGCCTCGACGCGCAGGTCGGTCCCCCGCACCCGGGCTGAGCTGTCAAAGCCTGCGGTCCACACGTCGACACCGGCCTGGGCGTGGACCGCCAGCGTTGCAGCGGCGGGGTCGTCGACCCCGAGGACCACGAAGTCGTCGACACCGCCGACGAAACGGGCGAAGGCGTCGGCGTAGGCCTGCTCGGTACCCCACTGGTCGAGGTGATCGGCGTCGACGTTGGTCACGATGGCGCCAGCCGGCGTGTAGACGAGAAAGGCACCGTCGCTCTCATCGGCCTCGGCCAGGACGACCTCACCGGTCCCCCGGCGGGCGTTGGTGCCCAGGCTGGCCACCTGCGCGCCGATCGCGAAGGAGGGATCGGCCCCGGCCGACTGCAGGGCGCAGGTCAGCATCGCGGTGGTGGTGGTCTTGCCATGGGTGCCGGCGACGGCCACGACGCGACTCCCGAGCAGCACGGACTGCAGTCCGGCCGAGCGGGGCCACAACCGCAGGCCGCGACCGATGGCCTCGAGGACCTCAGGATTGTCCTCGCGTACTGCCGTGGTCGCGATGACGGTGTCGACGCCGGCCAGGTGCGCAGCATCATGACCGACGTGGCAGGTGATGCCCTCGGCCCGCAGGGTCGCCAGCAACGGCGAGTCGGCCGCGTCGCTGCCGCTGACCTCGACGCCACCTTGCGACATCAGGCGCGCGATCGCCGACAGCCCCGCTCCCCCGATGCCGATGAAGTGGACTCGGCCGAGCTGGTCAGCAGGTGCGATGTGCTCAGGAACGTCGATCCTCACCGTGCTGCACCCGCGGCCATGATCATCTCGGCGAGCCGTTGGTCGGCGTCCCGCCGCACCAGGTCCGAGGCAGCGCTGGACATGGCGTCGAGGCGGGGAAGGTCGGTGATCAGAGGGACCACGACGTTGTCGACCCACGTCGACGTCAGTGCGGCGTCGTCGATCAGCAGGCCACCGCCAGCCTGCACGACCGGATGGGCGTTCAGCGCCTGCTCACCGTTGCCGTGCGGCAGGGGGACGAAGGCTGCCGGCAGGCCCACCGCGGCAACCTCGGTGACCGTGTTGGCGCCGGAGCGGCACACGATCAGATCGGCTGCGGCGTACGCCAGGTCCATCCGATCGATGAAGGATCGGATCACGTAGGGCGGACCGTCCGGCAACGGATCGATGGCGACCTCGTCGACCCGGCCTGCGGCGTGGAGCACCTGGATCCCTGCAGCAGCCAGGTCTCGGGCCGCGCCTGCGACGGCCTGGTTGATACGGCGAGCACCCTGGGAGCCCCCGGTGACCAGCAGGGTGGGCCGGTCCGGATCCAGTCCGAAGTGCTGCCGTGCCTCGGCGCGGACGGCGAGCCGGTCCAGCGACGAGATCTCGCGCCGGATGGGCAGACCGACGTACTGGCCGTGCCGCAGCGGAGTGTCGGGAAAGCTGGTGGCGACGTGCTCGGTGAACCGGGCTCCGAGCTTGTTGGCGATGCCGGGAACCGCATTGCCCTCGTGCACCACCAGGGGAATCTTGCGACGCCGGGCCACCAGGTAGGCCGGCACCGACACGTACCCACCGAATCCGCAGATGACGTCGGGGCGCACCCGATCGACGATCTCGCCGGTGGCCTTGACCGTCGCCCGCAACCGGCTCGGCACACGCGCCAGATCACCGTTGAGCCGGCGTGGCAGCGGGACCGGCGGCACCAGCTCGAGGCGGTGTCCCGCCGCGGGGATCAGGGTGACCTCGAGACCACGGGGTGTGCCCAGACAGGTGATGTCCACCCCGTCCTCGGCGAGCACCGCTGCGGTGGCCAGAAGGGGTGAGGTGTGCCCGGCGGTACCGCCGCCGGCGAGCAGGACACGCATGGTGCTCACGTGGCGCTTCGGGCGCGCCCGCGCGCCTTGGCGGCTCGACTGACCTGGAGGGCGCGTTGCGCACCGGGCTCGGTCTTGGCGCAGTTGAGCAGGACGCCCATCGCCACCAAGGTCACCAG
This sequence comes from Aeromicrobium sp. CF3.5, assembly GCF_051262695.1. Taxonomy (NCBI): domain Bacteria; kingdom Bacillati; phylum Actinomycetota; class Actinomycetes; order Propionibacteriales; family Nocardioidaceae; genus Aeromicrobium; species Aeromicrobium sp. CF3.5. The sequence goes on along the minus strand of NZ_JBIMEZ010000006.1, from coordinate 13,384 downwards.
GAGACTGGATCCGCCGTAGGACATCAGGGGCAGCGGGATGCCGATGACCGGGAGCAGGCCAAGCACCATGCCGACGTTGATCGCGGTCTGCGCCACGATCCAGATCGTGATGCCGGCCGCGACGTAGCGGGCGAAGGGATCGCGAGCTCGTGTCGCGATGCGGATCCCTGCGACGGCCAGCACCAGGAACAGCGACAGGACGACGAGGGTGCCCAACAGCCCCAGCTCCTCGCCCATGACGGCCAGGATGAAGTCGGTGTGCGCCTCGGGCAGGGCACCCCACTTCTGCCGGCTGCCGCCCAGACCGACACCCCAGAAACCTCCACGGGCCAGCGCCATGCTGGCGTGGATCGACTGGTATCCGGCGTTCTCCGGATCGGCCAACGGATTGGTGAAGTTCAGGAGACGGGCCACGCGGTGCGGGGCGGTCGCGACGAACAGCACGAGGAGCGCGAAGACACCCGCTCCCACCGCCGACATCTGGCGTGCCGGCAGGCCCGCCACCCACAGCATCCCGATGATGACCGAGAACAGCACCAGTGCGGTGCCGAGATCGCGCTGGAGCACCACGAGCATCGTGATGGTCATGGTGATCGGCACCATCGGCAGCAGGATCAGCCGCGGCGTCTGCATGGCCTTGGCGTGCGAGGCGAACCAGTGTCCGATCCACAGGACGACGGCGAGCTTCGCGAACTCCGAGGGCTGCAGCATGAACCCGCCGAACAGCGGGATCCAGTTCTTGTTGCCGCGGATCTCGACGCCGAGAAAGAAGGTGGCGACCACGAGGCCCACCGAGACCAGCAGGACCGGTGTGACGAGGCGGCGCATCGTCGCCAGCGGCATGCGGGCCGCGACATAGGCGCCACCGAGTCCGAGGACGGCGAACATCGCCTGGCGAATGAAGACCGAGTAGGTGTTGCCGGTGCCGCCATTGGCCATGCGGGCGTAGACCGAGCTGGCGCTCAGGACCATGATCAGACCAAGTCCCAGGAGCAGCGCCGTGGCACCGAGCACCAGCTGGTACGAGGCCAACGGACGCTCGAGAAGTCGTCGAACATTCTCGACGATCGCCGGAGGTCGACGCTCGGCCGTCGTGGTCATCGTGTGCTCATCGCGGTCTGGGTCCAATCATGGGGGAAGGAGGACTCAGGACGTGGTCTGCCACCTGGCGACCGCGGCAGCGAAGCTGTCACCGCGGGCGGCGTAGTTGGCGAACTGGTCCATGGAGGCACATCCCGGGGCCAGCAGCACCGTGTCGCCGGGCTGGGCGAACGATGCGGCGACCTCGACGACGCGATCCATGGGATCAGTGTCACCGACCTCGACCTCGACCACGGGCACATCTGGCGCGTGTCGGGCCAGCGCCTGCGCGATGACGTCGCGATCGACGCCGATCAGCACCACGGCTCTGAGCCGGTCGGCCACCTCGAGCACCAGGTCGTCGAAGCTCGCTCCCTTGGCCAGTCCCCCGGCGATCCAGACCGCCCTCCCCTCGGCCACCGGCACGCTGTTCAGCGAGGCCAACGCGGCGTGTGCGTTGGTGGCCTTGGAGTCGTCGACCCATCGGACGTCGTCGACGACGGCGATCTCGGCGATGCGGTGGGCGTCGGGGACGAAGGCCTGCAGGCCGTCGCGGACCGCACGGGGCGAGACCCCGTGGGCGCGGGCCAGGGCCGCTGCGGCCAGCGCATTGGCGATCAGGTGCGGTGCTGGGTTGGTGCCCAGGTCCGAGACGTGTCCGAGCTCTGCGGCGGTGGAGACACGTTCGGTGACGTAGGCGCGATCGGCGAGGATCCCGTCGACGACACCGAGCATGCTGAGTCCGGGGACTCCGAGGGTGAAGCCGATGGCGCGACAGCCCTCGACGACGTCGGCCTCGGCGACCAGCTGCTCGGTCGTGGGGTCGTCGACGTTGTAGACGCAGGCGATCTGCGTGCGCTCGTAGATGCGTGCCTTGTCGGCGGTGTAGTGCTCGAGCCCGCCGTGCCAGTCCAGGTGGTCCGGCGCAACGTTCAGCACGGCGCTGGCCTGCGCAGACATCGAGTGGGTCCAGTGCAGCTGATAGCTGGACAGCTCGACGGCCAGCACGTCGGCCGGGTCGTCGGTGTCCATGACCGCTTCCACGACGGGTCGGCCCACGTTGCCGACGGCCTGGGCGTTGAGACCCTCGGCACGCAGGATCTGCTCGAGCATCTGGACCGTCGTGGTCTTGCCGTTGGTGCCGGTGACCACGAGCCACGGCGCCGCGTCGTCGGCGCGCACCCGCCAGGCCAGCTCGACCTCGCTCCAGACCGGTACGCCCCGATCGAGAGCTGCTGCGATCAACGGAGCTGACGGTCGCCATCCCGGAGAGACGACCACGACATCGACGTCATCGGGGAGCTCGGTGGTGCTTCCCGCACCGAGGCGAAACTCCACGCCGAAGACCTCGAGGAGCTCGACCTTCTCGACCCATCCCTGGTCGGGTCGGGCCGCGTCGGGATCGTCGCGGGGGGTCTCGTCGACCACCAGCACCGAGGCACCGAGATGCTGCAGGGTGTCGGCGGCTGCATACCCGCTGACACCGAAACCGGCGACGACCGCACGGACACCGGACCACGAGGAGCTCCGCCCCAAGGCGTCCAGCTCTGGGGCACCGGTCATATGCCGGAGACCCACTCCCAGTAGAAGATGCCGAGTGCGGTCACGACGCACAGCCCGCTGATGATCCAGAACCGCACCACGATGGTGATCTCGGCCCAGCCGAGCAGCTCGAAGTGGTGCTGCAACGGAGCCATGCGGAAGATGCGTTTGCCGCCGGAGATCTTGAAGTATCCGACCTGCAGGATCACCGACGCCGTGATCGCGACGAACAGACCACCGAGCACGATGAGCAGGAGCTCGGTGCGAGTCATCATGGCAAGGCCGGCCATGGCGCCGCCGAGGGACAGTGAGCCGGTGTCGCCCATGAAGATCTTGGCCGGCGACGCGTTCCACCACAGGAAGCCGAAGCAGGCGCCGGTCAGTGCCGAGGCGACCACGGCGAGATCGAGCGGATCGCGGACCTCGTAGCACTTGGGTCCGGGGAAGGACGAGCAGTTCTGGTTGCTCTGCCAGATGTTGATGACCACGAAGGCACCGAACACCATGACCGAGGCGCCGGTGGCCAGGCCGTCGAGTCCGTCGGTCAGGTTCACCCCGTTGCTGGTGCCGGCGATCAGCAGCAGCACCCAGATCACGATGACGAAGGAGGGAAGGGACCAGCCCGGGATGTCGCGGGTGAACGAGATCGAGTTGGTGATGACGCTGCGCCCCGTGTCGTCGGACAGGTTGAGGGCGGCGATCGCGAAGATCAGGCCGACGACCACCTGGCCGATGAACTTGGCCTTGCTGCGCAGACCGAGGTTGCGTTGCTTGCTGATCTTGATGAAGTCGTCGAGGAAGCCGATCGCGCCCAGCCCGACGAACAGGAACAGCAGCAGCAGCGCGGAGGCGCTGGGCACGAAGCCGGTGAGCAGCTTGGCCAGGAGATACCCGAACACCACCGACACGATGATGACCAGGCCACCCATGGTGGGCGTGCCGCGCTTGGTGTGGTGCGAGGTGGGGCCGTCGTCGCGGATCAGCTGCCCGTAGTTGCGCGCCACCAGGACGTTGATCGCCACGCGGGTGCCCAGCAGGGTGCCCAGCAGTGCGAATCCGCCCGCGAACAGGATCGCCATCATGGTGCGTGCGCTCCTCGTGTCGGGGCCAACAAGGCGTCGACGACTCGCTCGAGCCGACAACCTCTAGATGCTTTCACAACCACCACATCGTCTGGCGTCAGCCACGCGGACAGTGTGTCGACCGCCACATCGACGTCGGCGACGACGGTGGCGATGTCACCGGCACCGTCGGCGATCGCCGCGGCCCCCTGGCCGACCACCAGGATGCGGTCGTAGCCGAGATCGCGGGCCAGCCGGCCGATGTCCTCATGGGCTCGGGTCGAGATCGCACCGAGCTCGAGCATCTCCCCCAGCACCGCCAGGTGGCGGCGGCGGTCAAGGCCTGCCACGGCCCGCAACGCCGCTGCCATCGACTCGGGATTGGCGTTGTAGGCATCGTTGATGACCAGGAGTCCGTCGTCGCGGGTGGTGCGAGCCATCCGCATCGGCGACGTGGCTGCGACCGAGGACAGACTGCGGACCACGTCGCCCAGGTCGAGCCCGAGGGCGAGCGCGGCTGCGGCTGCAGCGGCCGCGTTGATCGCGTGATGGGCACCGACCTGCGGGATGTGCACCGGCTCCGACCGAGCCCCGTGGGTCAGGGTGAAGTCCGGCTCTCCGGAGGCGTCGAGGGCGACGGGCCCGAGGGCGACGTCGCCGCCGACACCGAAGGTCGTGACCTCGGCCGCGGTTCTCTGAGCCATCGCGGCCACCCGAGGGTCATCGGCGTTCAGCACCGCCGTGCCGGTGACCGACAGCGCCTCGACGAGCTCGCCCTTGGCCACGGCGATGGCGTCGGTGGAGCCGAACTCGCCGACGTGGGCCGTGCCGACGTTCAACACCACCCCAACGGTCGGTGGGGCGATGCGGCACAACACCTCGATGTGCCCGATGCCGCGTGCCCCCATCTCCACCACCACGAACCGGGTTTCGGCGTCGAGCCGCAGGACGGTCAACGGAACACCGAGCTCGTTGTTGAACGACCCCACGGGAGCGACGGTGGGTCCGGCGCCGGTCAGCACGTGGGCGAGCAGATCCTTGACGCTGGTCTTCCCCTGCGATCCGGTGATCGCGACGACATCGGCTGCGGAGTGCTGCAGCTGGTGCCGGGCCAGCAGGCCGAGGGCGGCGGTGACGTCGGCCACCACGATGCAGGGGCCCTCGACGCTGCGGGATCCGAGGGTCGCGGCGGCGCCGAGCTCGCGGGCCGTCGCTGCGAAGTCGTGGCCATCGACGTGCTCGCCGGCCAGCGCGGCGAACAGGACGCCCGGCCCCGCGCCGCGAGAGTCGATGACCACGGACGTGACCACCTCGTCACCTGGGGTCCCCGACAGATCTCCGCCGACCACCGCGGCGATGTCAGCCAGATTCATCTCGATCATGAGCAGGTCTCCTACCGACTCGCCTCGATCAGCTCCGCGAGCACGGAGCGGTCGTCGAACTGGTGGACCGTGCCTGCGATGTCCTGGCCGGTCTCGTGCCCCTTGCCGGCCACGACCACGGTGTCGCCCAGATGAGCCAGGGTGACCGCATGGGCGATGGCGTCGCGTCGCCCCGCGACCTCGACGACCAGTCCGGGGCCAGCCTCGGCGCCGGCGACGATCTCTCGGCGGATCGCGGCCGGATTCTCGCTGCGGGGGTTGTCGTCGGTGACGATCGTGATGTCGGCGGCAGCAGCTGCAGCCGATCCCATGAGAGGCCGCTTGCCATGGTCGCGGTCTCCCCCGGCACCGAGCACGACGATCAGTCGACCCGCCGTCACGGGGCGCAGCGCGGCCAGGACTGCGGTGACGGCGTCTGGCTTGTGGGCGTAGTCGACGATGGCGGTGAAGTCCTGCCCTGCCTCGATGCGCTCCATGCGCCCCGGAACTCCGACCGATGCGGCGATGCCGGCCGCGAGGGCCGCATGATCGCGGCCTGTCGTCGCGAGGGCGACCAGGGCCGCCATCGCGTTGGAGACGTTGAACACCCCGGCGAGGGGCACCTGCAGCTCGAAGACGGCGCCGTCGGGGCCCACGACCTCCAGGTCGGTGCCCAGCCGGTGGGGGCGCACGTTGACCGCACGCCAGTCGGCGGCCGCTCCTTCGGAGGAGAATGTGGTGACCGGCAAGGGGGTCAGCTCGACCAGTCGCCGGCCATGGGCGTCGTCGACGTTGATGACGGCGTGACGGGCGTGCTCTGCGGTGAACAGTGCCGCCTTGGCCAGGAAGTACTCCTCGACGGTGTGGTGGAAGTCGAGGTGGTCGCGGCCGAGGTTGAGAAACACGGCGACATCGAAGGCGAACCCGTCGACCCGGCCCTGCACGAGCGCGTGGCTGGACACCTCCATGGCGCAGACCTCGACCTCTTCTTCGACCATCACCGCGAACAGTGCCTGCAGCTGCGGGGCTTCTGGCGTGGTGAGCGCCGAAGCGGCCGGCACGCCGGCAACCCGCGTGCCGATGGTGCCGACGACGGCCGACGGGAATGGAGCGACCGCCGCTTCGGCCAGGTACGTGGTGGTGGTCTTGCCCTGGGTCCCGGTGATGCCGACCGTGGTCATCGAGTCGGCCGGGTGCCCGTAGAGATGGACGCTGAGATCGGCCAGGCGAGAGCGCGGTGCGTCGACGACGAGCACGCACCCCTGCGCGATCCGTGCAGCGCCCTCCGCGTCGGTGAGCACCGCCACCGCGCCGGCCTCGAAGGCCTGCTCGGCGAAGTCGGCGCCGTGGCTGCGGGCCCCTGGGAGGGCGGCGTAGAGGTCACCGGGCTCGATCTGTGCCGTGTTGAGCGCAACACCGGTGACGACGATCTGAGCCGCGCCCTCCGGCGCCTCGACGAGCAGGAACTCCGCCAGCTCGGCCACGGTCCACCGGGGCGCCACCGTGGGCCTCATCCGCATCGTCTCGCTCATCTCCCAAACCTATCTGTCATCAAGGGTGCCGCCGGCAGCCGAGCCGATCTCGGCTCAGCAACCCACGACCCGACCACTGGTCCGAGCGAAGCGAGGACTGACGGGCAGCGGCGAAGCCGCGACCGAGTGCGAGGCACGAGCACGCCCCGTCACCACGTCTGAGGGACCTTGGGGCTCTTGGCTCCCGTGGGCGCGACGCCGAAGCGCTCCAGGGCCATCGACATCACGTCCTTGAACACCGGCGCGGCCGTCGAGCCGCCTCCGGCGCTGCTGACCGGCTTGTCGAGCACGACGTACGTCAGGAATCGGGGTGCGTCGGCGGGAGCGAATCCCATGAAGGACACGGTGTTCTGGCCGCGGATGTAGCGACCGGTGTCGGGGTCGACGCGCCAGGCGGTTCCGGTCTTGCCCGCGACGCGGTATCCCTCGATGGCTGCGGCAGGTGCGGTGCCGTCGGGCGCCGTGACGGCTTCCATCATGCGAGTGACCGTCTTGGCGGCTCCTGCGGAGACGACCTGGTCCGTGCCGGACGTGTCGGCGACCTTGTCCGAACCGTCAGGGCCGCTGATGTCACTGACCACCGAGGGCGTGCACATCGATCCGCCGTTGGCGATGGCGCCGACTGCACGCATCATCTGCACGGCAGTGACCGAGATGCCCTGGCCGAACGAGATCGTCGCGTGATTGGCCTTGGTCCAGTCCTTGCCGGGCTTGAGGATGCCGGCGGACTCACCGGGCAGGCCGAGGCCGGTCCTGGTGCCGAAGCCGAACTTGTCCAGATAGCCGTACATCTCGGTGTCGCTCATCTGGTTGGCCGCCACGATGGTGCCCAGGTTCGAGGACTTCGCGATGACGCCGGCGGCCGTGAGCTGCAGCTGGCCGTGCTCCCAGTAGTCTCCGATCGGGAACTTGTCGATGACCATCTTCGGCGGCACCACGATGGGGGTGTCAGCGGCGATCTTGCCCTGGTCGGCGAGCGCGGCCATCGTGATGACCTTCATGACAGATCCGGGCTCGAACACGTTCTGCACACCGTGCGAGACGGTGTTGGACTCCTGCATTCCGGTGCGCTGGTCAGGGTTGAACGTGGGCGACTGCGACATCTGGACGATCTGGCAGGTCTTGACGTCCATCGTGATGGCGAGTCCCCAGCTGGACTCGGACTCACGCACGGCTTCGGCGAGTCGCTCATCGGCGTAGTACTGCAGGTCGCGGTCGATCGTGGTCGTGACGTCACGCCCGGGCACCATCTCCTCGATCGTGGAGTCGCCCATCGGGATGCGCTCGCCGGACTGGGAGACCTCATAGGTGCTCTGACCGTCGTGCCCGGTGAGCTCGTCGTCGTACTGACCCTCGAGGCCTGAGACGCCCTTGCCGGCTGCGTTGGTGTAGCCGATCAGGTTGGCGGCCAGCGATCCACCGGGGTAGCTGCGCAGGGTCTGCTTCTCGCTGAACACTCCGGGCAGCCCGGCTTCGGAGACTGCTTCCAGTGCCTTCTTGGCGGTCCAGGCGGGGACGTCCTTGGCGAGGTACACGAAGCGGGAGTCCGGGGTTCGCAGCGTGTCGATCAGGTCGAAGTAGTCGAGGTCGAACGCGGGGTCGGCGCCCAGCTCCTGACGCAGCAGCCGCGCGATCTGCGGGGCGTTCTCGGCGGTCATGCTGGGATCGGCGGTCAGGGTCAGGGCGGCGACGCTGGTGGCGAGCTCCTCACCGTTGCGGTCGAGGACGGCACCGCGCGGGGCCGGGACGATGGTGCTGGCCGTGCCGGCGTCGACGGCCATGGCGGCGTAGGCGCTGGCGTCGACCCCCTGGATCTGGAAGAGCCGCACGCCGAAGATGAGGAACAGGCCGACGACCAGCACCATGCAGGTGCGCAGCCGACGGCGGCTGATCTGCAGGCGGCCGGGCTGGGTGGGAGTGGAGCTCATCAGTTCTCCTTCTCGGCCGGTGCGGGCTTGCCCAGGACCTTGCCATCGCTCAGGCGCAGGAACGCCGGGTTGGTGTTGCGCACCATGCCGAGCTCGCCGGCACGATCAGCCACGGTGCCGGGGCTGAGCAGCAGGTCCACCTCTCGCGACAGTGCCTGCTGCTGGGTCTGCAGGTCGGCGATCTCGCGATCGAGGGCTGCCTGCTCGAAGGACTGGGACTGCAGGACCGTGCTGCCCACGATCAGGCCGACCAGGCCGATCGAGAGCACGGTCAGGACGACGACGACGAAGGGCGCACGACGCGCCCTGCTCTGGACGGGACGCACCAGGCGGAGGCCGACCTCCCGGACGTCGGCCTGCACCGCTGCCCAGGTGGGGTGGCCGTTGCGGGACGGAAGTGCACTCACGAGGCGATCCTCTCGACGCAGCGCAGTCGCACTGACGTGGCTCGGCGGTTCTGCTCGATCTCGACCTCGGATGCCTGCTCCGCACCGCGGGTGACGAGGCGGAAGCGCTCGCGGTGGTGCTCAGGCACGACCGGGACTCCCGGGGGCACGTCGGTGGTGGTGGCTGTGGCGAACACGCGCTTGGTGATCCGGTCCTCCAGCGAGTGGTAGGCCATGACGACGATCCGTCCGCCGGGAGCGAGGATCTCGAGGGCGTCCGGCAGGGCGCGACGATAGGCGCCCAGCTCGTCGTTGACCTCGATGCGCAGCGCCTGGAAGGTCCGCTTGGCCGGATTTCCGCCGCGGCGGCGCGCCGGCGCGGGGATGCACGCACCGATCAGCTCGACGAGGGGGCCGTTGGTGGTGAACGGCTCCTCGGCGCGGCGGTCGGCCACGGCCACCGCGATGCGTCGGGCGAACTTCTCCTCGCCGTACTCGCGCAGCACCCGGGCGAGGTCGCGCACCGAGTACGTGTTCAGGACGTCGGCGGCGGTGAGGTCGTCCTCGGGGTTCATCCGCATGTCCAGGGGGGCGTCCTGGGAGTAGGCGAATCCACGCTCGGCCATGTCGAGCTGCATGGAGGAGACGCCGAGGTCGAACAGCACGCCGTTGACCGTGTCGAAACCGGCCTCGCTCACTGCGGTCGCAATCTCGTCGTAGACCGCGTGGACGAAGGTGACACGACCCTCGAAGGGGGCCAGACGCTGCGCTGCACGCGCCAGCGCCTCGGGATCACGGTCGATGCCGACGACGTGCAGGTCGTCGAAGCGGCGCAGCAGGGCCTCGGTGTGTCCACCGAGGCCGAGCGTGGCGTCGACGATGACCGGCGACCCTGACGTGGTGGTCGGCTCGAGCAGATCGATGCAGCGTTCCAGCAGAACTGGCACGTGCGCGCTCACAGGACACCCACCAGCAATGACAGGGCTGCAGCACACAGGACCGAGGTGCCCAGGGAGAACGCCATGAGGACCAGGCCGTCGGAGACCTCGTGCCGTACGCGCTTGGTGCGATGCATTTCCTGCCCCTGACGTGCTTTCCGTGTGATGTGGGTCGTGCTGCGCTGTGCCGTGAAGCCAGATCCGCGACCGAGTGGGTCTGGCACCGGGGAAGTGGTGTCAGAACCACACGGGCACAGATCAAGCTGCGCGGTGGGTGCGTGGTGCGGTCAGAAGATGCCGGGCATCACTTCTTCGGTCATGTCGGCGAAGGGTCCTTCCTGGCTGGCCTGGAACTCGTCCCATCGGGTGCTGTCCCAGATCTCGATGCGGTCCATGGCCCCGACGACCGTGCAGGCACGATCCAGACCGGCCCAAGTGCGCAGCACGGTCGGCACCGAGACGCGACCCTGCTTGTCCGGCATCTCCTCGCTCATGCCGGAGAAGAACATGCGCACGAAGTTGCGCGATCCGGCGTGGGTGAAGGGCAGCTGGCGGACGCGGGAGCTGAACTCTCCGAAGTCCTCCGGGGTCCACCCGTAGATGCAGTTCTCCTGCCCGCGGGTCAGCACGATGCCTCGCTCGAGGCGAGCGCGAAATCGGGCCGGCAACGTGAGGCGACCCTTCTCGTCGAGACGAGGGGTGTAGGTGCCGAAGAACGTCGTGACATCCGGGTTCACCTTCTTCCTCCTCGATCTGCACGCTTGTGCCCGTTTCCCCCATTTGTCCCCACTGTACTCCACCCTCCCCCACTGTCAACGCAAAAAGTGGAGTGTCGCCTGCCATTTCAGGCAGGTTTGTCCCCACGGCCGGGCAGGCGTGTCAGAGCGAGAACGCCTCTGGGGCATGAAAAAACCGCCCCCGTCGATGACGGTGGGCGGTTTTGGGTGACGCGGTGGGGCGAAGTGGTGGAACCTAGCGGTCGTCGCCGTCCTGGCGGCGCTGCCAGCGCTCTTCCATGCGGTTCACGAAGGAGCCGCCGGACTTGGCCTGCTTGGCCTTGGCCGGGCCGGGCGAGCGACCCGAGGACGTCTCGGCCTGATCAGCCCCGCCGATCCCGCTCTTCCACGCCAGCGCGAACACGTATCCGGCTGCGAGCATCCCCACGAATCCGATGATGCCCAGCCAGGTGTACGCCAGCACGGCGCCTGCGAACATGACGCCCAGACCGACGAGGAATCCCAGGCCGGCCAGCACGGCGACACGCCGGTTGTGGGCCAACAACTTGGACCCGCGCAGCGTCGAGGCAAACTCCGGATCCTCGGCAGCCAACGACTGCTCGAGCTGTTGCAGCATGCGTGCTTCTTCGTCGGACAACGGCACGGTTGTCGCCTCCTGGGTCTAGTACTGAGACAAGTCTAGGCGGGCAATCAACTGCAAGCCACCCGACCATGCTGTGAAGTCGCCATGATCTGCCACCAGCCGCTCTAGGGCGAACAGAGCCTCTCTGGCGCCGGGCTGGATGTCGACCAGTGCGCTGGGCACCAGATCGGTGAAGGCACGCAGGCCGCGGGTCCTGACGCCGCTGAGCCCATGCGTGCTGAGCAGGTCGTCGAGCTCGGTCGTGGTGAAGCGGCGTGGACCCATCTCGCGCAGGTTCCAGCTGGCGAGATCCGCCTCGTACATGCGCGTGGCAGACCTGAAGTCGCCGGCCAGTGCGCGGGCCACCACGCCGGCGAGGCGGCCGGCCACCACGACACTCGCGTGACCTCCGGGGCGCAGGGCGGAGGCCACGACGCCCATGGCCTGGTCGGGATCGTCGACGTGCTCGAGCACCCCGTGGCACAGCAGCAGGTCGAACGATCCCGGCTCGACGTGCTGCAGCAGGTCGGTCGTGTCGCCGAGCACACCGCGCACTCGGATGGGATGCTCCTGGCTCCGTACTGCCTCGGCCGCGCGTCGTTCCAGCGATGCCAAGGCATCGGGGCTGGGATCCACGACGGTCACGTCGTGTCCGTCGCAGGCCAGCCGGACTGCGTCTCCCCCGGTGCCTCCGCCGAGATCGAGCACGGCAAGAGGCGCCGCATCCTCGCCGTCGGCAGCTGCGGTCTGCACCGCATCCATGACGGCCTGCCACATCACTTCGGAGCGCACCGGACCCATGCCGACACTGTGACACAACCGAGGACGAACCTCGCCGCTCCGGTCGAGCGACAGACACGCGTTAGGGTTCGGCCGTGGCGAACATCGTGGTGGTCGGCGGAGGATTCGCGGGTATGTCGGCAGCAGCCCGTCTGGCCAAGCTGCGCCACGACGTCACCGTCCTGGAGGCGGGTCCGCACCTCGGTGGGCGTCTTCACGGGTATCGACCGAACCCCGAGGAGACGTCGAGCTGGCCGCTGGACGTCGAGACCGTGACGCTGCCGGGAGTCTTTCGCGACCTGTTCCGCAAGTCCGGCCGCACCCTGGAGCGCTCGCTCGAGATGACACTGACCCAGCCCCGGCGGCACCTGTTCCGCGGGGGCGAGCAGCTCGACCTCCCCTTCGGCGACCGCGCGCTGCAAAACGACGCGATCGCCTCGTCGCTGGCTCTCGAACCCGGTCTCCCCTCCCCCGCCGGCGAGTGGGCCGACTGGGTCGATGCGTGGCCCGATGCGTGGGACGTGCACCGTCGGCGCCTGCTCGATCGGGTCCCGTTGGGCCGAGCGGATCTGGACCGCGCGGCTCGTCGAACCCTGCGTGTGCGGCAGAGCATCTCACGACGCGTCGATCGCGATCTCGATGACGATCGTCTCGCCAAGCTGGTGCTCGACCCCCTGCGGCTGGAGGGACTCGACCGACGCACCACGCCGGCCTTCACCGCCGTCTCGCACTACCTGGACCGCACCTTCGGCCGATGGGCGTTCGAGGGTGGCTTCCCTGCCCTGGCCGAGGCACTGGAGACTCGGCTCGGAGAGCGCCGCGTCGCGGTGTGCCTCGATGAGTCTGCGCACGAGCTGGCCTTCACCGGGTCGGGCGCCAGCCGGACCGTCGCGGCGGTCGTCACCGACCGCCGCAGCCTCGACGCCGACCTGGTCATCTGGTGCGCACCCACCTGGCCGGGCGGGGTGCCCACTCCCCCGGGGCTGCCGGTGATCCCGGCGACGCGAACGCTCCTGACACTCTCCCCAGATGCTCCGATGCTGCCACCGGACGTGCTGCTGCACACCAATCCACCGTTGCGAGTGATCTCGGCCGCACCGGGGCGGTGCACCTTGGTGCACCTCGGTGGCGACGAGGACCCGGTGATCTCGATGGTGCGTGCCGGCCTCGACCTGCGCGAGCACGTCGTCGATCGGGTGACCCTCTCGCCGTCGGACCTGGTGCGCCTCGGCCACTGGGGGTGGGTCTGGAACGGGTGGTCCAGCCTCGACGACACACCTGGTGTCGGTCCACGACACGGCGTGCACTTCGCCGGCGCTCATGCCTGGTCCGGGGGCACTCCTGAGCAGATCGGCATGGCCACGGCGGCGATCGCCGCTGAGATCGGCGCAGTGCCCCGCTAGATGGCCGGGTACAG